>CAZQTZ010000076.1:0-8934 GCA_964596465.1 uncultured Candidatus Bathyarchaeia archaeon
CTGATTCAGCAATCCTAATGCCCACTTATTACCCGCTGTCTTTATAGGTTGAATTATCAGTTAACTATTGCCCTCAAATCAGTCTTTATTTGGGATGTGCATATTTACGGAGAAAATGAAATGCCAAATCCAAATGATGAACTCACAGGAACCACATTGAGAGTTTATTCCTATGTAGTCAAGCAGAAAAAATCGGTGGGAACCCGTGACGTTATGAGGGGTGCTGGATTAAGCAGTCCTAGTGTAGCTTTCCGTCATTTACAAAAACTGGAAGGTATGGGATTACTGCGGCGAAATGAATATGGAGAATATATCGTAAAAGAGAAGACTAGCGTCCGAGGATACATTTGGATTGGCAAACATTTGATACCTCGAATGTTACTTTACTCGATGATTTTCTTGTTTCTCCTGATAATCGAATTAATAGTTCTAGCTATTCATTTTGAAGTAGAAAATTATGAATTCAAAGTGTTCTTCTTATTCTTAACTTTAATCACAGCTGTAGCTATGGTGCTATTTCTAGTGGAAGGCTTATTAGTATTTATAAGAGCTAGACGCTCTGTTTCCAAAAATAATTTATTACCAACAACATAAAAGAATAAAACAATAATCTTGGATTGAAAATTCAATGGCTGGCAACAAGAGAAAGATGCTCGCTGCGAGAGATGATTTAGCCGACAAGGTTAGTGAAATCTCCGCTAATAAAGGCTTCACGCTTTTCCAGATGCTAAATGACATGCTTGAGTTATCCATCAAAGCGAATAACATTGGAACAAGTCTGGAAGAAACATATGATACGTACCTTACCATGAAAGCTGTAAAACAGGCAAGCTTCACCCTCATACCTGAGAATCTGCTTTATGAAACCGTAGAAATCGCGTTTGGAAAAGCAAAAGAAAAAACCTCAAAAATCTGGTTTGACTCTGGTGTATGGATTGCCCAGCAATATATTACAAGGGACATTAAAGATCCATTTGGGAAAATAGAGAAAGACTTGAAGGCCTTTAGTTGGAATGTACCTGAATTTACCATAGAAAAAACAAACGAAACAATTTCAATCCGTGTTCTAAGCCCACGTTTCTCAGAAGTCTATTCTCATTTATTCACAAATTTTCTGGAAGGTATCGTGACAACTTTCGGTTATTCCATAAACCATAAAGAGGTAGGGAAAGGAAATATACGCATAGAAGCCATTAAGAAGTGACCATATGTCTAAAAGTAAAGGCAAGAAATTAGTTTCAGTTCCTGAAGATCTTCTTGAAAACGCCACAATGTTGTCTAGGCGTAAAGGGGCTTCTGTGGGAAAATTCTTTGAGGATGCACTAGCTCAAGCAGTACGCGTAAATAGTGTTGGATACGACCTAAAAGAAGTGGCCGACTTTTTTGATGTAGTTCAGGCCCATAAAGTGTTAGGCGGTATTTTTGTTCCTTCAAGTATTCTAAATTATTTGGTTGAAACTACTTATAAAAACGATAAAGAATTATTGGAGAAGAAATGGTTTGAAAGTGGTCAATGGACTGGCAAATATATGAAGGAAAAATCGGAGAATCCGATCCAATCTCTAAAGAATTTTTTAATGTTTAGTCGATGGGACCTAAATGAAGTAGATGTGAAAGAAATAGGGAATTCCATCCGAATCAGATGTGTTTCTACAGTATTATCAAATGAAGATACAGAACTACTTTCAAAATTTATCCAAGGCATATTAACGGGAATGGGCTTAAAAATCAGTAAACTTGACTCAATTAAAGGCATGATAATACTTGAGTCTACTAAATAATTTTTGTCCATGCCATATTATGAACACATATACACTAACATATAGGGTTGTATACAAATTCTGACTTATGCGAAAGATGTATACAACTTGCACTTCTTAACTCCCAACTGTTGACATAAAGGATAAATAGCAATTAACTGGTAATAAAAGCACATCACTCAATAGGAGATAAGAAAAATTGCAAAAAAATAAAACTAAAATGATAACTGCGTTTCTATTAGCAATGATGACTCTCGCAGTCTTCCCACTCGCAGCACAAGCATCAACAGGCAACATGTACATTAATAGCACATCAGCAAGCGTTGTAGGTCAACAAGTTTCCGCAGGAGGAAGCGTAAGCCTATACTTCGGCGGAGTCACCTGGTCCGGTGCTCAATTCTATCTTATGATGAGCCAAGACGGATTCTCACAAGTATCAACTGGTGACTCAAGGTACTCAGCACTTTTTGATGTAACCAACCTAACTTCAACAACAGTAAGCACATATACTTATAGCGGTGGAAGTTGGGCCGTAGGAGATAACTGGGTTAATGGAACCATCCAGAAGAACCTCGCAGGAGGAAACTACTGGATAAAAGCATTTGACGGTGCAACAACCTCAGTGGCAGTAACCGACACATACATCACTATTACACCAGCATTCTTCGTTTCACCAACCTCTGGTGTTCCAAATTCTGCAGTAACCCTCTCTGGCTTTGCATTCAAAGCTAATGCATTAGTCAATGTAAGTTACTCATACTTTGGCAACCCAGGAAGCTACATATCAATAGCAACCTTAGTTTCAACTAACGCTTCAGGCATATTCGAATACAGCTATAATGTAGCTGATCTAAAGAAAGCCCTAGCAGCAGGTGACACATTAATCACCACAACCGAAATCTACTTCAGAGCAACAGATAATGCAACTGGAACAAACTATGACGCTCCAACTTACAACCAAGGCATCCGTGGTTTACTCCAAGTTAAACGAACTGGCGCAACCCCATCTGAACAACTCCCAAGCACAGGCAGAATGTTCGGTAACTTAACCGACTTCACAGCCACCGGCACATTACCAATTACTAACGTTGGTGTTAACAGCAACATCATGATTGCAGGTAACAACTTCTTCCCAGGCAACCTATCACTCAAATGGGACAATACTGCTCTATTAGCAACCGCAGCAGCTAACAACACAGGCTTCTTCAACGCCACAGTTACTGTACCAATCACTCCAATCGGCTTACACAACATAACCATGATCGATGCAAACGGTCAAATATTCGCAATATTCTTGACTGTTGTTCCTTCAGTTACCTTAACTCCAACTAGTGGAAGAGTAGGCGATGTAATATCAGCAACTGGCTATGGATTCCCAGCATCTGCAGGTACTACAATCGTTAACGCTACTCTTGCATGGCCTGGATTAAGTGCCTACATCGCATCATCAATCACAGACGCTACAGGTTCATTCACTACAAGCTTCGTCGTTCCACAATCAACAGGCGGCGTAATCACAATCACAGCATACAACAACGTAACAGGCTCATTCGTTTCAACCGCTGTAGCATCATTCACAGTAACAGCTGGTTTCGGTGTATCACCATCAACCTTCGCTAACAACGGAACACTCTTAGTAGTTGCAAGCGGAACAGGATTTGACCCAACAAAATACTACCTAGTAAACATTGATAACCGCGAATTAGCAATGGACCCACTAAGCACTACTGGTGACTCTGGTATTCAAGCAAACGCTACTGGCTTCTTGTCAGTAGGTTTCATTGGAACAGGATTCACTCCAGGTGAACACGTAATTTCACTCTACGAATCAGGCACTTCAGCTCCAGCAGTCTGGGCTGTATTCACAGTACTAACCACTAACGACCCAACAATCGCAGCAATTAGCTCATTGAATGCTTCTCTAGCTTCAATAACTGGCAGCATCGCAACACTACAAACTAACATTGGCCAAGTACAAGCATCAGTCAGCTCATTAGGCGCAACAATCAGCAGCGTTAACAGCGGAATCGCAACCATCACCTCAAACGTAGGCTCAATAACCACACAGCTATCAAACTTGAACGCAGCAATAGTTGCAGTTCAAGGTGATATTGCAACAGTCAGCACAAGCATCGGAACAATCACAACCTCTCTAGCATCATTAGACACTAAAGTAACATCAATGCAAGGATCAATGGCAACAGTTCAAACGTCAATCGGCACACTACAAGGAACAGTCACAGCACTCAATGGCGATATTGCAACAATCAAGACCGGCGTTGGCACACTCCAAACTAGTGTTGGCACAGTCCAAAATGATGTAACCGCAGCAAAAGACAACACCTCTGGCATGAGCATGCTCATCTACGTTGCAATAGCCTTCGCATTAATTGCGGCAATTGCAGCAGTTGCATCAATCCTTTTGATGCGCAAGAAGATAGCAAGCTAAAAAGCCAAAGAATAAACAATAAAGAGGAAATTCCTCTTCCCTTTCTTTTATTTTAAACAACTTGAATAATTAAAAACAAATTATTTTATCAAAATATTATATGAGTTTATTTATACTCATTTTCAAATGAATTTGACCTTTAGTCAGTATAATTATCTAAAGAGCTATTTGGTATATTGAACGCTTCTTGATTCTAATCTTGATAACTAATAAAAAAATGAAGATGCGTTTCTATTTATTATTTTGTTTATTTTTTTTATTGAATTCTTTAGGTAAGCGTGATTATGCCATTATCGGATATTAATTTTCTTTCTCGCAGCATTTTCTGGCAAATACCGCCAATAACTTCTCTTATTTTTTCTCCACAATGATTATATCCAAAAACCCTAGCTGTTTCTACTAATAGGGAATCAAAACTTATCCCAAGCGAATATTGAACAATTAATTTTATGGCATTTTCGATTTCTTCAGGTGCAATATGCTCTGGGCGTCTTTTTGAAGCTGGTGAGTTAGCTACAGGTATCCGTATGGGTGATTCTATCAGGTTAATTGGCCAAAGAAAGTCGCCTTTTATAGCAATTTTTCTTTCCCGTAGTAACATTTCTTTTGCTTCTCTTATTGCTTGGATTGTTTTTGGTCCAATTCTTTTTAGATTCCATGCTTCAGATATCCTTTGAACAGCATAATCAAAATGTATTGGTCCTTCCTCTTCAACTAACTCAAATAAGAGACGACTTTGCTGTGTTCGATTCTCTGAAAAATGAAACTCATTTTTCTGAATCTGAACATAAGGTTGCTTAGAGATTGGAACTTTAATGTAGGATTCATAGATAGCTTTCAAGGGATGTATTTTATATGGTACGCCAATCTTTTCGATTCCGCCGAATTCAATTTTTCTAACTTCAACTTTTTGTGAACCGTTATCTAATAATCCTGCTGTGTTTTGGAAGTTTATGGTTTCTGTTTTTTCTTCTGGTTGGCATGATTGTTGAAGGGATTCTTTTAATCTTCTAAGTTCGCTTTCTTTTCTTGCAATCCATTCAGGTGACCAAATTCGATGTATTCTCCAACCTAATTGATTTAGGACTTGTTCTCTGAGTCTATCTCTGTCTCTTGCACTCGTGCTTGAACGATAGGTGGAGCCATCACATTCTATTCCTAAAAGATACCTTCCAGGATTCGCAGGATCAATAACAGCGATATCAATTCGGTAATCACTGCAGCCAACTAAGGTTTCAATTTTATAGTCCATTAGACGAATTTCTTCTGCGATATTATTCTCTAACGGTGAATCCAAAACTGTTGGTTTTATCTTCTTTATGTTCAGGGTTTGTGGACCTTTTTCTGCATATTCTAGATAATGATATAGAGTTGCTACACCTGCGGCTTTTGTTGATTCTATATTAATATCTGACGATTTAATCGACGTTACTATGAGAGTTTTATCTCGAGCGCGAGTAACAGCAACATTCAAGCGTCGTTCTCCACCAGGCTTGTTTAGCGGTCCAAAATTCATTGTCATAGTTCCCTGTTGGTCACGTCCATATCCAACACTGAATATAATAACGTCGCGTTCATCGCCCTGAACATTTTCAAGGTTCTTTACGAAAAATCCTTCCAGTCTGTCTTCACGGAAGAATTGTTCATATTCTGGTTTTGCATTCAAGCATCTTTCGATTGCATCTTCAATAGCTTCCATCTGAGCTATGCTAAATGTTACTACACCTAGGGTTTTCTTTGGATATTTTGTGAAATGATCAAAAACAAGTTCAGCAACCATTTCCGCTTCTTTTATATTATCTCTTTTACCTCCACGATCATAAACGCCGTTTTCGACGAATGCAAGTTTAACCCCTAATGAATGACGATTCGCTTCTGCAGATGGAAATGTTATGAGATCTCCTTGATAGAAGTAATTGTTAGAAAAAGCGATAAGGTCTTCATGCCGACTTCTATAATGCCAACGTAAAGTTTTGACGGGTAGTCCTATTCCTAAACACTCGTCTAAAATGCTGTCAAACACTTCTACTTCTGAATCATTTACTTCATCCCAATCTAACTCTTCAATTAGAGATTTCTGGAAGAAGCTCGTTGGTGGAAGCTGCTTGTTATCACCCGCTACAACTATGGTTTTTCCGCGGAAAATTGAACAAATAGCATCCTCAGGTACAATTTGAGAGGCTTCATCAAACAGAATCAAATCAAATTTCATAGGTTCTGAATCCAGAAATTGACTGACAGAGATTGGGCTCATAAGTAAACATGGTTTAAGCTTGGGAAGAATATGTGGTGTTTTCTGAAGAAGATTTCTAATAGGCATTAAGCGTCTCTTTTTCGCCGCCTCTTTAAGTAAGATACTGATTTCTGAATCCGCTGCTTGAATTAGAACATCCTGCGGTTTTCTGCTATTTGCGGCTTCTATAACCCTATTTGCGGAAAGCCGGATAAGTTCTTGATCTAACTTCCTAAATTCTGATATTACCTGCTCATGGTTTTCTCGACGGAATTTTCCCAAACGTAAGTCTATACTGTAAAGGTTATTGATCCATTCTTGATAAACTCCTCTCTGAAAAACATTGAATAAGTCAACTCCAGCAATCTTTTGATTAACTAATCGATTAAGAAATGCATCTAAACCCAAAAGGCTGAAGCGATTTTTTAGTTCTTTAAAATCTACAAATTTCTGCAAATCATCAACGCGATCACGGAGTACTTTAATTCTATTATGCACAGTATCTAATTCTAGACTTTGCATTCTCTGGCCATTATACATGGTCTCTGGCTCAAATTTTAGTTCTAAATCAGTCAGAAGTTTGAATGTGATTTCATTAAGCTTTAGCAATTCTCCTTTATCAGGAACTGCTTTGGGTCCTTTTGAAGCGATTTGGGCTAGTTCTTCAGATGGTGTTGAGAAACCTAAATAATTTTGAAGTCTTTTTGTCCATTGAAGAACCGTTATTATTTCTGGCCAATTAGTGTTAAGGTCTAAGAAGCGAAAGCCAAATTTTCTCTGCAGAATTTCTTTTTCATTAATTATCTCTGCTTCTTTCTTTCTTACTTTTTCTGATAGTCTTAAATCCTGCAAAAGCTGGGCGTAGTTCTTTGGTTCTTCATTTTTGATTGTCTCAGTGACTTCTTTAGTTAATTCGCAAACAGGAGCGAATTGCTTTGTGGTTTCATTAGCCCATATTTCGAGTTCACTAAGTTGAGTCTGGTAAATTGATAAGGCCGAGTTAGGTAGAGAATCAGGTAATATAGTAGTTAGTTCTTTAACCAATTGGTCCCATTTTTCAATAGATTCATTGAGCTCATTTATTGTCTGCTTAATTTCTTGAGGTAAAACTGATGGATAAGAAATTATTTGAATAAGCTCTTCAGGTATTTCTTGTGTACCAATCAGCTTAAAAATGCTACTAGTTAATTCAATCGCTTTTTCAGCCTTTTGAAAATCTGTTTCATATCCTTTATAGAAATGTCCTAAGCAATTTTGAGCTAATTGAGAATAGGCTTCTGTTTGGCTTTTTAAGGTTTTTACTTTTCGTGCGTCTAACAAATCTTTATAGATCGTTTTTGGTACTTTTCCATGATGAGTAACTAATCCAATATCTTTTTGGTCGCGATAAAAACTAGGATTAAAAATTCTTAATATATTTTGGTAGCCGCTGAATCGTTTTGCATACTCATCTAGGTCCAAATTGTATAATTCGTCGGTGTATTCTTGTTTCAGTTGTTCCCTTAGGCTATTATATTCTTGATAATCTTTTTTTGCTTTTTGAACTACTTCTAGGGTTTGTTTTAAGAATTCTTTATTAAACCAGCTTCTTTCAGGTTTTTCTTCTGAAAAGCAGAGAGTCGCTATTTGAGCTAATTGCATGACACGTTCAGGGGTGAGACTCTCATCTTTAAGTCCAAATAATTTTATTAATTCTTGGCATTTTAAATTCCATTTCGAGATAAAAGTTGGTGTATTTTTCACCAAACTACACAAGTATTCACGTTTCCTCAGAAGTTCTCCTTCTTTTATGCTAGATGAATTAATTAATTTATCAAGAGTTGCAAGTGCTTTTTCAAGCTCTGTTGAAAGGTTTAGAATCAGTGAAAAGAACGAATTTTTATAGCGTTCTAGTAATTGATTTCGATTTGTTTGGCATTCTTGGATAATGTTTTGGTAGTTTATTGCTTCAGATACCAGTTGGTCAATTTTCAGATTTGTTATCCAATTAGCTTCTGGACCTGGACTCTCCAAAAGCAAGTTACTCAAACCAATCATCCAATTGATTTTGTCTATGCTATTTGGGCATTCTAATCCGAGTTGTTTAGCATAGTTCGTTGATTCCATTCTAAGCAAATTTATTTTAGAGATAATCTCTTCAAGTTGAGTTATTAGCTCGGAACGTATTTCCAAATTATATTTGTTTCCAACATATCCCTTCCATGGAAAATCAGTTTCTTCAACAACTTGCCATGTTGCGTTAAGCTGAGACATTAACTCCTCTAGTTCATGCATTCTCTGAGGTGTTAAACTGCCTGGGTTAGGTAGTCCGACTTGAATAAAAGGTGCTTTTTGTAGTTTTGAGAGTTCCCCTAAAACTTCAAAAGCGCTTTTCTGTAAGAAAGGCTGTTTTAGATGTAATGCGGTTACATAATCATTAAGTTGGTCTCTTAACTGTTTTATTCTTTCAAATTCATGCGCAGAAGGTAGCTTTCCGTATACAAGATGCTCAT
>CAZQTZ010000077.1:0-8870 GCA_964596465.1 uncultured Candidatus Bathyarchaeia archaeon
GATCCTTATTTTTTGGGATAGCCTGATAGACTATAAAAACGCCTAGCAGGAGATAGATGATGCCCCAAATCGAGAAAACATAACCTGCGGGGGTAATCAAAGTTAAGTTCTTATCCGAGACCGCGGCGGTAAGTTGACCTCCAATAGTTGTCGTGCTGCCTGCTAAACCGTTGATGATTACAGTAGCAACAAAAGCGATTATGTTCAAGTATTTCAGGTAGCCAAATAGATTTGACTGCATAATTATACCATATAGGTATTTTTCGTTTAAAGTATTAAATTTCTTCGGTCAGCATAGGTTTTTGTTATCACACCTTTGTTATCACGTAAACCTCTTTATCTCAGGTTCTTTTCTACTTTTAGCGTTGATGTGACAGTTTCCTAGATAAGGAGAGTAGAAGCAGGAAATTTATCAGCACAAGATAAGAGGGAAAAGCAATCTCTGAAAAAGTCCAAGTTGTGGCAACTAGAAAGCTTGTCATTGGCGCAAAGATGCCAATAATGAAAGGCCAAGCAGATTCCGTTTCTGGATTGCGCCAAGACTTGGTAAGTGTTGGTATCGCGGCTAATGTGTCACTTAAAATAGCAAATATGATAGCCAAATTTGGATCACTCGTTACATACCAAGACACAATAGCTAAAGCAGATAGTAATCCGCAGAGGTAATCAAATGATGAAAGTTTCCAGTATGCTTTCTTGACAAAAAAAGATGAAGTGAATATTAGAAAGGGTGAAAGCCCCGACATTAAAACAGGCAAAACAGCCCAAGTAGCACCTTTAGACAGAGAAGCCGCTGCGGCTATAAACGGGGCAGTTGACCACATAAACCAGGTTACCCTATTGGGATTGGTCTGACCCTTAAACATAGATCTTATATAACCTAAAGCTGCGAACAATGAAGCAAAACTAGCGGCTAATACAACGTATTCTAGCATATTGTACTCTGTTAAGAGATCAAATATTTTAATTCCGTTCATTAACTGGCTGATTAATCAAGGAAACAGAAGGGAAATAGAAGAAAAGATTATTCGCTGCTTGAGAGTATTACTATATAGTCGGCTGTGTCGGCACACATATCTGCTGCATGCTCTATGAACTCGATTAAATCATCAAATATCACTAAAACTCCAGCATTCATTTCTTTACCATATTTGACGAATAAAGCCTTAGTTTTAAGATATTCTTGATCAAGAGCATATTCAATATCTTCTACTTTTTTAGCTTCAACTATAGCTTCTTGAGGATTAGACGAAATTTTTTCTATACCTTCACGGAGAACTTGAGCTGTTTCGACCAATTTTGAAGTCATGAACAGGGTTTTATTCATTAATTCAGCAGGTATCTTTACTTCACCAAGCATTTCTAGACAACGTGCAGCATCTTTTACATGATCAGCCATTGTGTCTAATCTTTTTACTAGGTGCAGCAAGTCTTCGCGGTAATCTGCAACTAGCGCCGCTCCTTTGGATAATTCTTTAAATGCGTCAACTCTCAACTGGTCAACTTCTTCTTCTGCATGATAAAGAGTCTGAAGGGAGGCAATTGTTTCAGTTAGGTTTCCTTCTGAGAAGCTTTTGGCTGCTTTGTGAAGTAGGGTGACAGTGTCAAATGCTTTTGATATTTGATCATGAGCTAACTCTAAGCCTTTTGTTCTATGACGCTTTTCGAACCAAGCGTAGCTTCGTTTTTCCACAGTCAAATCTCCTTTACAGTATTCTACATCAGTAAAGATATAACCCTTCTTGTAGTTGGATTTGACTAAAATTTTTGAACTACAGTTTCTTACTTAGCCAGAACCGTTTTTGCTAGTTGAATTTTGTCATTCATGCTTCGCATGATTGTATTAGTTACTCTTACTTCTAATCCAAGTTGTTCTATACGTTTTTTTTGGGAGGCATCCGCAGAATCTATAATGAAGACATCGAGAAAATCCGCATAGAGACTCGCCACCGAATAAGCGGACACCTCAAGACCCAACCCTCGTAGTAACTTATCCGCAGGACCCTTCACAGGAGCCCCGGCAACAATCGGGCTCACAGCCACTTTTCTAGCTTTAGTTTTTCTTAAGGTGTCACGAACATTATCCAGACCTAAAATTGTGCCTATGCTTACAATTGGATTACTTGGACAGATAATCACTATCTCCGCATCTCTTATTGAAGATAAGACTTGTTGGGTAGGTTTAGCGTTTTCTGAACCAGGAAAAGTTACTCCTAAAACTTGATCTATAAACCCCCGTTTAACAAAGTACTCCTCAAAATGAATTGAACCGTCTTTAGTTATTATGTGAGTTTCAAACGGGTCATCAGTCATTGGGAGGATTCTAGCCTTTACACCTAAGGCTTTGCTGATTTCAGCAGTTACCTCAGAAAGAGTTAGCCCCTGCTTCAAACGTTGCGTTCGATATAGGTGCGTAGCTAGGTCGCGGTCACCAACGTTAAACCAAGTTTCGCATCCAAAATTTTTCAGGAAAGCGAGAAAATTAAAAGTATCATTTTTTATTCCCCATCCTTTTTGATTATCAACAATACCTGCGAGGGTGTATGTAACGATATCTACATCAGGAGAAATGTGCAGATTATAAAGTTCGATGTCATCTCCAGTATTTACTATTATGGAGAGTTCTTTTTCATCAACCAATCGAACTAGTCCATTAAGAAATCGAGCAGCACCGACACCGCCTGCTAAAGCCGTAATCATACCTATTCTTACCTGAAGCTTACCTGCAACTAAATTTCAAAGGTCGTATTTGAAGTGAACGCTCTAAAAAAAGAGCATCCCTAAGAGTGGGTCTTGCTATGTAGTTTTACTATCTTGCTTTTCAGAAACCCAATATTGTTTCTCTGTACCGTTCTCAGCGAGTAGTTTCTCTCTCTTGAAAACTGGAGCTTCATGTTTATAGCGCTCTACTGCCTCTTGTAGAACAGGAAAAATTTGAGTACGATGAGAACCTGCTACAGATACATAAACTAATTCATCACCGACATCAAAATCACCTATCAAATGATGAATTTGAACGTCAACTATACCAGGCTTTTTTGTGAGATCGGTACAGATATTCTCAAGCACTTGATTAGCTTTTTCTTCATATGCTTCTAGTGTTAATTTCTGAACTTTTTCGCCGTCTAAGGTTTCGCCACGAGCTACCCCTATGAAGAGGCATATTGCGCCAGTCTTCGTAAAGGCCTCATTTTTCTTTATACTCTCTAGTACTTCTTGAAGAGAAAAAGCCCCTTTCTCATGAACACCAGCGTGATGAGTCAAATTTACCACCTTTAGAATTGAAAAGCACATTAATTAATAACGGATTCGCCTGCAAAGTAAAATAATAAATGAATAGAAAATAAACAAAAATTATTAAGGCAAAAAAAGCCTTAGGAAAGTTTATTTTTCTTCGGTTTCTTCTTCGACTTCTTCGACTTCGACTTCAGCTTCGTCTACTTCTTCGACTTCTTCCTCTTCAGATTCTTCAGCTTCTATTTCTGCAACTGGGATTGTCTTTTGACCTGCAGGCTTAATTGGTTGACCGACGAGTTTAGATTTTCGAATGCCTACGTGCCTCAAAGGTGCAACCTGTTTGGATTCGTTATAGATATCTGAAGCGATTTTACCGAGAACCATTTCCTGCACGAATTGGTCAAGGGTCAACGCGGCAGATTTCTCTTTGATGGTTTTTGTCATGATTTGGCGAATAGTCTTTTCCTGAGAGGTCTTTATTCTTGATAGCGTTAATGCGGATACAGCAATTCGCAGCTTGTAACCATCTTTTGTAGTTAGATTGAATAGCCCGTCGACTTTGGTAGTTCTTCTACGCACCAAGCTTCTTAGGTAATCACGACTGTATTCGTGACCTTTGAATAAAGTACGTGCAGTCTTTCCTTCTATCTCATTTACTTGGAAGAACATTTTCAAGTATTGATGAGAAAAGTCGCCAGTTATATCGTAAAGCGTTGCCTCAGCGACTCTTCCGATAAGTTGATCTTGTTCTGCTGCCGGCACGGAGCCAAGCTCGACATTGCCAAAGTACGGCGGCGCCACTATCATGTACCATGTTTTACTGCGCCATTTATCACGTACGTGTTTACTAGATTTCGAAGACAAGTTAATCCTCCGAATGCGCTTTCCAGATTCTCAAGGCTATATTAAAAGGTTTAGCGTTTGAGTCGAATCTCTTCCATGTCACACATGTATTTACGCAATACTTTAGGTATGCGGATTGAGCCATCTTCTTGCTGGTAATTCTCTAGTAAAGCAACTATGGTTCTTCCAGTGGCTATTGCTGTCGAATTCAGAGTGTGGACAAAGCCTTTAGGAGGAGCGCCCTCTTTTTCTCGGTAACGTATACCCAGTCTACGTGCTTGGTAATCGGTGCAGTTACTACAGGAAACCACTTCGCGATAGTCACCTTGTGCGGGCATCCAGGCCTCAAAATCATATTTTTTGGCTGCTACGGTACCTAAATCACCTGTACATACATTTACCATACGATAGGGAAGCTCAAGTTTCTGGAGGATTTGCTCCACATTTCTAGCTAGTTCTTCATGCAAATTCCAAGATTGCTCGGGAGTGCAATAGATGAATTGCTCGATTTTATTGAATTGGTGAGTGCGAAAAATCCCTCTTGTGTCTTTTCCATGAGCTCCAGCTTCTTTACGGAAACATGTGCTTAAACCTGAAAGTTTTAGTGGCAGATTGCTTAGCTTGAAAACCTCGTTCATGTACATAGCCGCCATGGGATGTTCAGAAGTTGCTATAAGAAAGAGATCTTCGTTTTCGATTTTATAGAGAACATCCGAAAAATCGCCTAAAGAGGTTACTCCCTCATATGCCTGACGATTCATAAAGTAAGGAGGCTCAATTAGTGTGTAACCTTTGCTATTCATTTCTTCCAATGCAAAATTCATCAGCGCCATATCTAAAAGCACGCCAGCACCTTTGAAAAAGAAGAATCTTGCCCCGGCAATTTTACCTGCTCTCTCAACATCAACAATATCTAAAGCGGTAGCTAAATCGATATGATTCTTAACAGGAAAATTGAATTGTGGAATTGTCCCCCACGTTTTAACGTGGACGTTATCATGATCATCTTTGCCGACGGGTCCAGTTTCAGGCATTATATTTGGTAAGATTAAAAGAAGCTCATGAGCCCTTTCTTCTTCACGGGTTACGTCTTTTTCTAGACTAGTAATTTCAGCATCGATAGCTCTCGCTTTTGTTAGATTTTCTGTGGCATCTTTACCAGCCTTTTTTAAGGTGGCAATTTCAGTAGTGCATACCTTCCGATCATGACGAAGATCGTTAAGCTTAGAAAGATTAGCTCGCCATTGCTTATCTAAAACAATCAACTCTTCAAATAGTTTGATGTTTTCGGGATTTCCTCTTTTTTCCAAGTTTCTTCGAATAACATCGGGAGTTTCTCGAATAAGTTTGATGTCTAACATTTTTCTCACGAAGCAGCAGATAATTTTACCATGAATTCGCTATTTAAACTTACCATGCAAAAAAAAGTTGGTTAATTCAGCCAGTTCTATAAGTACTAATTGAAGAAGATGCGGGATTGATTAGGGTTTGCTGGGGCTTTGGCGGACATACTTTTACGGAGAGAGAAAATGAAACCCTTACTTTAACCATTTTTCCAGAGCTTAGCCGTCAAATTCATCTCAGCCCAATTTTTCTCCTTTTATTTTAACTAAAAAAGGGAAAGGGGAAAACGGAGGGTGATTGTGTGTTTAATTTCGTTTTCTAAAGAATACTGCGACTGCTGCGATAACAGCTATTATCACTATGGCTGCAATGCCATCCAAATTCATTTCTTATGCTTCTAAAATAGCCACTTAATAAAAAATATTGCACCAAAAATCGGCAATAAAATAGAACAATTTAAAACCTTGCCAGCTAATTTTAAAGAATTGTAAAACTATTCCCAGTACGTTCCAGGGTTAAGACTTTAAACACGAAAGCGTATATTGTTGAAGGCAACAGGGAGAGGGATGAAAGTCTTAGTTGAAGAGTTCAGTTTGCTTCAGGCGAGAATTTTAAAAGAGTTACTTATTGACGGACGAAAGAGCATAAAAGAAATTGCCAGAAAAATTGGCGAAACAGAACAAGAAGTGAAGAAGCAATATCAAAAAATGAAAAGTACAGGAATAATAAAAGGCGCAACAATTCACATTAACTACAAGAAGCTAGGTTACAAAGCCGTTGCGTATATGATTATTAATGTTAATCCCCCACAAGCAGAAACCCTTGTGGACTACATTAGAAAATTATCAGATATCTACGCCGCCTATGGTTATGGACCAAAAGGAAATGTGTGCGTAGTTGCAACCCTTAAAACCACTCAAGCCATTGAGGGAATAAAAGATGAAATAAAACAACAATTTCCAATTTTAAATATAAAAACCATATTTTGGATAGATGTAAAAGAAATGCACAGCAATATGCTGCTACATCCCCAAGAGTTGGAAAAAGCAACCAAAACAGAAACCTTAGAATCAAAGAAACCAGAGCTCACAGAAGGACAAAAAATAAGTCTTGATGAGACTGATTTAAAGATAATTGAAAAACTGTCCTATAATGGAAGAGTTTCTTTTAGGAAAATTGCACAAGAAAGTGGAATTTCAACTGACACTGCAAAAAGGAGATGTGAAAAACTAATAAAAAACGGAATCCTAAAAGTTACAATTCAAATTAATCCCATGAAGATAGGATATCAAGCATTAACAATACTTTTTATTACAATTTCTGCTCAGGAGAACTGCTTTTCAATAATTGATAGGATAAGCAGAGTACCTGATGTTATAAGCATAATGAAAACGATGGGAGACTATGATTTACAGGTATACATAATGATAAGAGACATCAACCAATTACTTACAGTTCAAGAGGAAATAGAAAAAATTTCAGGCATTACAAGGATGGAGATAGAAACATCAAGGATGCCCCCGATATGGCCATCGCCTCGCCAGTACTCATCAACTTTCTAAGAAAAGTTTGTACATAGCATACAGAAAGACGTTGAAAATCCATCTATTTGCATTCAAGGGAGTGAGGTAAACTAATCTAGTTAAAAAATGAAGGAAAAATGAATTGATTGGTTTAGTTTCTGTATTTACACTGTTTTAGCTTATTTCTTAAGGGTTATTTCCATCGTAGAAACCATTCTGGATTTGGTCTCTCCCTCTCGCGGGGGCATCTCAGCTGTGCCGATTGCAATTTTGGTGACTTTAAGGTCTTTAACGAATCGGTTTCGGGCTATCTCAGCCACATCTACTGCGGTGGTTATTGCTTGCCCTCGTGCTTTCAAAGTTATTTCTTTAGATGCTCCTGATGAGAGACTGGTTATAATTGCCAGAACATAGCTCATTGGTGGTTTGTTTCCGATGAAGATAACGTCTGCATTTTCGGTCATTTTCTTTAACTCCTTTTTAGTGTTGCGTAACGTTGTCGGGTTTGTTTTTATCTGTCCGCGACAGTGCGTTACTGAAATTATTTATTTTGATATCTTCCTTATAAGTTCTAGCGCAAAACCAAATAGAAACCAATAGAGGTGTACAATTAATAATATTTCAGCCTGTTCTAGGGATACAAACACAGCTGAAGAGACCATCAAGCTCCGTTCAAAATAATTTTATTAAGGCACATTAACTTTGGAGATGAATTACGCTCCAGCTTTAATAGCAAGCAGGTACATACAAAATAAAGAATCAACCTTGCTCACTAAACTAAAAAAGCGAATCCAACAAATGCTGTCTTCCGAAGCGGAAATCGCTCATCGCTTAGGATTGACCCCTAATATTGTATCTGCAATTGGGTTTATCCTATCAATACTCGCTGGAGTAGCCTATGCTTTTGCTTCAAACCAACAACCATTATTTCTTCTACTTGGAGTAATCTTACTAATGTCCTCAGGATTCTGCGATGCATTAGATGGAATATTAGCTAGGACATTCCAGCAAGCCAGTTCATTTGGAGGCTTTCTGGATTCTATGCTCGACAGATATGCTGACGCTTTAGTGCTGGGGGGAATAATAATCAGCGGATTATGTAATCTTCTATTTGGATTAATTGCGCTGGTAGGCTCATTACTAGTAAGTTACAGTAGAGCAAGAGCAGAGGCTATAGGAATAAAAATGGAATCCATAGGCTTAGTTGAAAGACCAGAACGCATGATAATAATAGCTGTGGTCAGTCTTGTTGCTATTTACTGGATGCCGGCCCTAAACATAGGCATAATTCTTCTCGCAGCATTAACAACCTTCACAGTAATCCAAAGATCAGCATATGTTTATAAGAACCTAAAAAAGGAAAAATGAATTAAAAATGATAAAAAATGAATAAATTTAGTATCTGCGCTTTGCTCGTGAGTGTCTTTCGCTTTCCGCTCGGACGTTAACGATACCACGATGAACAGCGCAGGATATGCAGTACCATTTTGTGTCTACCCAAGAAGCAATATATGTGCCCTTCTGACGCAGCTCTTTAGCTAGTTGGGGTTCGACGAAAGATACGCGGCGTGTAGACCTCTTTGCTTTGTCTCTTGGCACCTGCTGTCCACAGTTGGCGCATTGTACCAGACTACTGCTACCTTTGCTTCCTTTTGATCTTCCTCGGCTCTTTCTTTTAGATGGCAATTAAATGAACCTCTTTTTAATTATTCGTTTCAATAGTAAGTTTACTACCTTATATATATGCTCTTAACTTTCTTGAGAAATCAACTTCCACAACATAACCGTAAAAGGCTACCTATTTGTACTTAATATTTCTTCTAAAATACCGATGAAATACTCAAATAAGGATGTTGATAATTTTATTAATGAACCAACTTAGATACCAGTTCCATCAAAAACGCTATATTTAATACATATTTA
>CAZQTZ010000078.1:0-8740 GCA_964596465.1 uncultured Candidatus Bathyarchaeia archaeon
TATACAAAAATTGTTTCAGGCGAATTCTTTTTTAATGCTATTTCTAAACCCCGAACTGGACTGTATAGGAATTGAAGGATTATCTTTTTTAGATTTACATTTTTTCTAAACAGGACAGGATATAGCGTATTGAATGAAGTTCCATACCAGTAGGCGTGAGATAGCTCATGTTTCAGACCTTTACGCAGGTGAACTGAGCGTATATTGAAATCTACTTTCCAAATTAAATTCTTAGAAAGTACTTTCTGAGCTAAAGCATTGTCTACCCCGGCTGATACCTCTAATTTTGGGAATCCGCCTAATTCTTTAATCATTTTTGTTCGATAAATAGTGTTATCGAGAGTTTTCCCGTACAGAAACGCTTGAACATCTTTACTTTTCTGATATCTTTCTAAGGTATATTCCTCAATGTTCCTAATTGATGAAGGCGCATCGGGTATACGTACACCAGATACGACAACTATATCCGGTTTATCTAAATTCTTTTTGATTTTCTGCCACCAATCAATAGATAATAACAGATCTTGCTCAAAACTTACAAAATATTCTGATTCCACATTTTTTAAAGCAGTATTAGCGCCGTCACTGATACCGCTACCTTCATTAAATATCACGGACCAACCAAATGAATACGCAATTTCTCTAGTATTATCAGTACTTTTGTCATCAACAATTAACCGTTTATGCACAATTTCAGAAGGAATCACCTGATTGATACGCCGTAAAACTGCCGGAAGCGTCTTTGCCCCATTCTTAGTCCACATAACTAAATCAACCTTATCAATCAAGCGAGGTCACCGGCAATTTCACATCAAATAACCAATACCTAGTATATAAAAAAACAGAATTAGCCGGTGCAACTTAATCCATGAAGTATAAGGGAGAATTTGAATCATGAAGTTGAAAAGTTAAAAAGTAAAAATGTGAAAAAAGGAAAATTACAGAACCTGTGGGCACATGTTTTGTAGTTATTCAGGGGCAGTTTTGATAGATTCACATACTTTATGAACTTCATCTCTACTTAACCAAGGATAAATTGGCAGAGATAGAAAATCGGAACATAATTTTTCGGTAACTGGAAGTTTTGCCTTATAACCCAAGTTTAGATATGCAGATTGCTTATGAACTGGAATAGGATAATGAATAGATGAGCTTTTAATTTATCCCGGTTTTTACATCTTATTACAAATAGATGATAAACATGTTTTGCATATTCTCTCTCAACGGGTGTAATCACGTTTGCATCGGACAACAATTCATTGTAAAGAGCAGCTATTTTTCGTCTTTTTTCATTCCATTCATCTAGATATTTAAGCTTTATACGGAGTATCGCAGCTTGCAGTTCATCTAACCGGCTGTTAATGCCGACAAAATCATGATAATATTTTGCGGGTTGTCCATAATTCCGTGACATCTTTAACTGGTTAGCCAATTTCTCATCGTTTGTAACGAGTAATCCTGCGTCGCCGTAGGCGCCAAGGTTCTTTGATGGATAGAAGCTAAAACATCCGATTTTGCCTATACTCCCGACCTTTTTTCCTTTATACTCTGCGCCATGTGCCTGACAGGCATCTTCGATTACGGGCAAATTATTTTTCTTAGCAATTTCCATAAGCGGATCCATATCAACTGGGTGACCATATAGGTGCACTGGCAAGATTGCTTTAGTTTTAGCAGTTATCTTTTTCTCGATTTGTCTTACATCCATACAATAAGTATTAGGCTCAATTTCAACGAATACTGCATCCGCCCCGTTTCTAACGATAGCGTCTACTGTAGAAACAAATGTGTGGGATACTGTTATAACTTCATCACCTTTACTGATTCCCAGAGCTTTAACAGCTAAATACAGAGCATCAGAACCCGAGTTTACACCTATCCCGTACTTTGCTCCAATATAATTTGAAAATTCAGCCTCAAATTTTTCTGACTCTTGACCTAAAATGAACCAACTATTTCTCAAAACAGAATTAATTGTTTGATTAATTTCAGATTCGATTTGAGCAAATTCACGTTTCAAGTCGACAAAGCTTATCATGAGCAATCAATCTTCAATACTTGCAGCTAATATAAGCGGGTCAGGTCATAAACTTTTTTTGATTCTACTATAAAACCTGTATAAATCAGGCGAATAATTAAGCAGTATCAAAAAACTTAGCTTTGCACGCTGCAAAGTTGAATTTTCGTACTGCATGCACTGATAGAGGCAATTTCGATAAGTTTTAAAATCATTCAATAAATCTCTATACGCTTCGCCTTTTTTCCTTATAAGTACCCCAATACTATTCAAATCCAAACTATTATGATACTTCTTAAAAATTACATCGTATAATTTTAAATGGTCACTTTGGAAAAATTGACTTTTAGAGGTATTACCGGAGTGCCTTCGATAATAATATAATGGCTCGTCTATGTAAACGAATTTGGCTACAGCCGAAAGCTCAAGCCAGAACAACCAATCATTGAAATATCGGAGTTCCTGATTGTAAAGTATCTGAAATTTCTCAACTATACTCCTTCTAAATACGCCTGTACACACGAAATTGCTTTTTACTAAATCCTTAAACATATAACCCTGTTTGATTGAAGGCGCACCGTGATTTTTAGAAAATAAACTGGAGGATCGATTCTCTTCGTCTATATATTTGCCTTCAATTATTGCGCCACCATAATCATCTAAGGCTTCTAATGCCGCTATGATTCTTGTGAAGCCCCCCTCTTTGAACATGTCATCAGAGGCCATCATTGCAATGTATTTTCCTTTTGCTTCAGTAATTCCGTCATTACTAGTTTTGGCTATGCCTTCATTTTTATCATGAAAGATAATCTTAATTCTATTATCATTTTGGGCGCGTCGTTTTATTATATCACGACTGCTGTCCTGTGAGGAGTCGTCTACTATTATTAACTCAAGATTCTTAAAAGACTGATTTGTTACAGAGCTAATCGCGTAATTAATAAATTTCTCGTGATTGTAACTTGGCATTACTACGCTTAAGATAGGATGCTCTGTAATGGAGGGGGACGAGTTCAAATTTTCGCTATCTCCAATTCATATGTATCATAAACGATAGACCTGGCCCCGAATTCTTCTTTGAATGCTATCAACCCAGAATTTAGATAACGCCCATTTTGCTCTGTAGAGATGCCAAAATCGAAGTATTGTTTTTTTGCATAGCAATCATTTATGAGAAAAGCTAACACTAAATCCGTCGCGTATAGTTTTTTCCCTTTATCTGTGCTAGAGATATATTGGGTATGGGCTACATTTTCGCTTTCATAGACGATTGCCCCTGAAAGCATTTCATCATCCTTGTAAGCGGCGAAGAGTTTTATATTTTCAGGAAATCTTTCTGCTAGCAATTGAATTTCTTGAGTGCTGTGAGTAGGTTTTACTCCATATTTTTTTCCCAATACTGCGGCTTCAATGCTCATAAAAGATTGGAAATCATAGCTTCTCTTAACTTCTAGACCGTGTTTTATGCTTTTATTAATACACCATCGCCTGTTTTTACTAAATGGGATACGCTGATTGGCAAAAATAGTTGATGAGACATCTCTTCGAACAAGTTTTGCGTCGTTTCGAAAAAGCGCATAAAGATCGGCTTCAGAGGGATATTTATGATAAATATGAGGTATGGCCTTGTACACAACTTTTTTGACCCCTATAGAGGTGCAGTGCTTGACAAGTTCATTAAAAATCTCAAGCATAAGCCGAGTTTCTGCCCAATTATTGCATACTACGCCGCCGAATGTTAAACCGCCATGCGAAGACAGCACATCATTGTTAAGGTTTGCGGGTAAAACAGCAATCAATTTGGAGTTATCAAAAAACATCAGAGAATGGTCTACAAATCGGTCTGCATGATAATCCATATAATTTCTATTAAATAAGAAAAGACCATTGTTCGATTCGAATATAAACTTGTTCCATGATGCTTCATGCTTTGGTTCATAGACCTGAATGTTCAATGCAACTATACCTCAAAGTTAGTATTCAATAGATGAAACATTGTGCAGATAGATAATTCTTAAATTCACTTATAATACAAACTAATAACGTAAAAAGTAACAGAATTGAGAATGGAATCGAAGAGATTTGTCTGTTCATTTTTTTACTCATAATTATTATATCACTTCACTAGAACCGCAAAACCAAATCCGGTTTTACCCATTTCATTGCCATTGTAAAACATATACGTTTTATCAGCGTATTTAATAATTGCTGGATAGGCAATCATTTGAGAATCCCATCCCGATTTGGAAACATCTATGCCGATTTCTTTGTCTTCTCTTTCCCAATTAATACCATTTTTTGACTCTGCAAAGCCTAATCTGTAACCTTTTTCTTTTGTGGCAACACAGTAGAACATTTTATAGTTCCCTTTTTCTTTTAACACATAGGGTCTGCCTATGCGATATTCTTCACCATTAAGCTTTAGACAGCCACGTCCTGGTTTAAGGAAATTTGCACCATCATCCGATTCTGTATATTTTATGTCATACATTGGAAGTACCTTCTCACCATACTTTATGAATTCACTGCCACTACCATACCAAACCTTCCATTTTCCTTCGTCATATATCAAGGAATGAGGTACGCGAAAGTACAATTCATTTTCAGTTCTATCCATAACTGGAGTCTGCTTGTACCTAACGAAGGAAATACCATCTATACTCACGGCTAAGCCACCGAAGACGAGAAACTTGACCTTTTGGGGGATTTGATATCCAGCATAATATAGAAAAAACTTCCCTTGTTGTCGTATAATTGCAGTTGGAACTACGCCATTATCATCAAATGTGCCATTTACACCAATATCCAAAACTGGATACTCAGAGACCCGCTGAACATTTAAGGGATTTTCAGAGTCTACATCTACATAACCTACTCTGCTTATTCCTAGTTCATCCCTAAATCCTACATAAACCCGTATCGTTTTATTGTTTAATAGTATAGGGGTAGGTTGCAAAGCAGAGTGTTTTGCCCAAGGATATTTTCCATCAGGACAGTATATTAAGCCTTTTTTTTCCCATTTCAAGGTTATATCTCCATAACTTTGAAAGCTTCATAACTCGTCTTAGTAAGGGGTTTAGCGGGGTTCCCAACGTATACTTTTCCCTGTTCTAAATTTTTTAAAACCACTGATCCTGCACCTATTATGCAATCTTTGGGTATCTTGACGTAATCTGCAACACAACTGTTAACGCCTAGAAAACAGTTTTCGCCTATTTCGCAGTAACCAGATACGGTCACACCTGATGATAAGAAACAGTTATTCTTTATTATAGCTCGATGCCCAATATGGTTTTTACTCCACAAAATTACGTTATCGCCAACTCGGGCATTATATTGGATGTTATTTAACTCGAAAATGAAACAATTCTCACCTATTTCCGCAGTTTCATCCTTGAATACAGTTGGATGTATAAATGAAGCAAAAGAATACCCATTAGCTTTTGTGGCATTATACAATTTTGTTCTTATACGATTAAGCTGGGTATACGTAACAGCGACAAATAATTTGTATTCTGCAGGGGGATATAATTTAGTTAACTCTTCAAAAGCAACTACGGGTTTATTAAATAATGCATCTCGGGTGATGTATTTTTTTTCAGCGCTAAAAGCTACAACATTAAAATTTGTCCAGCGGGAAAAATAGTTATATGCAATCTCGGCAAATTCCCCTGCACCAACTATAACTAGGTTTTCTTTCGGATGGACTACTTCGGTAGTCATTTATTTCGAGCCTCAATGGATATGCGTTTGAAAACTTCGTAGTCTCTGACGTAATCGTTTTCATCGAAAAATTGTGAAGTCAAAGAAAGTGCAATAGAGTTTGAAGAGAAATTTTGGAGTTCGCGCCAAACACCAGGAGCTATATACAGGCCATAGTGAGGACGATTCAAAAAGAACGTTTTCCGGCGAAAGCCATTATCTAAAATTACCTCGAAACTACCACTTAGAGCGACTATTACTTGCTGACAGGATTTATGCATATGTCCGCCCCTTGTAGCGCCCGTAGGGACATCATAAAGATAATAGACCCTTTTAATTTCAAATGGAACATGAATAGTCTCTTCAATTACAGACAGATTACCCCTAGCATCTTTTATTATTGGAAAGTTTATAATTCTGCATTTTCCAAAGTTCATTTTCAAGAGTCCATTAATAGTTTTCAGGGCACAGTTATATTAATACATCATCAATAAAAAGAATACTGAAAACAGTAAATGTAAATCTACCCCACCCTTACCGTTTAATCTATATTATTGCTTTTTCAGGTCAGGTTCTAAGCATAATTTAGGGATAGCATATGATTTATAATCTGATGGACCATTTCAATAAAGAGAGGCATATTTAGGCAACATGATAAAGATCAGAATTGATGTAGATTATGCTTATCCTTCAAGAATGCAAAGTTTCCTTTTCACATTCTTGAACAGGAAAATAACAAGCAACTACCTCAAGAATTCAAAAATCATAGCGAAGATGGTTAATGAATCACCTAAGGAAACCAAAGCATACTGGTTTTTTACTCCTCACACATTACCCGATGACGAGATGCTATCCTTAATGCAGCCAAATCGACATGAAGTTTGCCTCCATGTTGCAAATCACCCGTACAAAGAGTTGAAACGTCTTGAAGAGGGAACGGGACGAAAAATAAACTATTATACTATCCATGGAACAGAGCGACTTTTGGGACGCTTAATTTGGAAAAGAAAAATTAATCAATCACGTGCATTTGTTCCAGTGGATTTTCCCTTGAAGAATTTTTGGGATTTCCCTACATTACAATTTGATATTTTATGTCGACAAGTTTCAGTTCCTCAAGCTATTCATCTTGCTGAAGAGGGAATTGCTGAAGGCAAAATTCTTCATATTCATCCTGATTGGCTCTTTATTAATGGCAGATTAAATAAAAGAGGGTCATACTATGAAGCTCTAAAAAAAGTATTACAAGTTGATGAGGAACTTGACTACTTAGTAGCGGATAGAAAACTTTTTTTCAAATCAGCTCACTATTGGGATGCCCAAGAATACCTTCATGACCACACACCAACCCCTATGCTACTGCAAAAACTTAGAAACCGAGACTTTGACATTTACACTTTTATTGAAAGAACATGGTGCAGCAGACCTATAGACTACTCAAAAGACTGGATAAAAAAAGAAGATAACATAGCACTTTTACATGTAACCAAATACGATGAATGGCTAAAAATGGTTGGCAAAAAGACCCGCAACATGATAAGAAAAGCCGAAAAAAACGGAATAACAGTCCAAGTCACCCCGCCTTCGGACAGCATTGCAAGAGAAGTTTGGGAAATCTTCAATGAAACACCAATTAGGCAAGGCAGAACTTTTCCACATTACGGACAGTCATTGGAAAAAACAAAAGAGATGATTTGCGCTATAGACAATAGTGTCTTTATTGGTGCTTTTTTTGAGTCTAAACTAGTCGGTTTTGTTCAGCTTGTAAAAGGAGACCAACTTGTTGTTATGTCTCAAATTTTGTCTCTTCAGAAATATTGGGATAAAGCAGTTAACAACGCATTAATTGCAAAAGCGGTGGAAGTTTGTGCAGCTAATGGCGATCAGTGGCTAATGTATGGTCGAATAGGCAACCATCCATCTTTGGATATTTTTAAAGAAAGTAACGGTTTTGAAAAACATATTATAAATCGGTACTATGTTGTTCTTTCGAGTAAAGGGCGGATAGCTGTAAAGCTACGTCTGTATAGACGACTAAAAGATAGTCTTCCTGAATCGATTAAAAAAATTACCATTCCCTTGTTCAATTGGGTAAGTCGAACAAGAGCCAAATTCCGACATTAAAGTGAGTCAGTAAAGAAGGGTTGTTCTCAGTTAGTTATGGACAACCAACTACTCTACGAAATCGACAAATGAGAACAATAGGATTGCTCCAGCTTGGGATTAAGGATTCTTGAAATCGATAAAGCTTAGAGAAAGCGCGGTCAGAGTAAAAGTTCTGATAAGAGCTTGTTTAATTCTTCGCGATTTTTTATGCTACGAAAAATTGCTTTTCCTGTTGCATAAAGCCTAAATTTGTATTCTTTAAATGATAACTCAAAAATTATTCCAGACAAACTGTTTTTCAAGGTGGACCGCTGGCGAATGTTCTGTATGGCTTCGTCTTTTTTGTCAAACTTGAAGGTAACGATAATGTCCTTTTCAGCTCCGCAAGTACCTTCTATGTGTGCTACATAATCTTCAAGTGTTCCCATTAGAATTGCTCCATCTCTTTTAATACCTCAATAAAGCGGTCAATTTCCTCTTTTGTGTTGTATATGTAAAAACTTGCTCTAGCCGAAGATTGCAGATTAAAAATTTGATGAAGCGGCTGAGCGCAGTGGAATCCGCTTCGAAGCATTATACCATAGTTATCGCAGAAAAGAGCTATGTCGTGAGAAGACATATTAGACCCCCCAAATGGGATTATGCCACATTTAGTAGATAAATCAGTGGGACCATAGATAGAAATTTTTTTGAGTTCGAGCATTTTTTCCATTGCATACTTGGTTAATTTTTCCTCATAACTTAACACGTTATTCATACCTAATTGTTCAAGGTACTTGATTGCTTCCGCGAGAGCTATACCGCCTACGATGTTTGGTGTTCCCGCTTCAAACTTCCAAGGAAGGTCATTCCAGCGTATTTCACATCGTTGAGTTGCCAAGCCGTAAGATACATCTCGTATCATTTCACCGCCGC
>CAZQTZ010000079.1:0-8708 GCA_964596465.1 uncultured Candidatus Bathyarchaeia archaeon
CTTGACCCGTTGATAGAAAAATACGGATTAGATAATATAAGATGGATAACAACTAATCCTGAACCGATGGACCGATAAATAAGCTGACGCTGAAAACTAAAATTTGCGGATGAGTTGGACTGTAGTAGAATCTAAATTATAGCACCGAGTTGTTCACATGGAAAAACCAGAGCATACACATCAGCTTAAACAATCATTAAGTTTACGTGACGCTGTCTCAATTAATGTTGGCGCAATCATAGGCGGAGGTATCTTTGTTGTTACAGGTATTATTGCGGGATTAGCTGGCTCTGCACTAGTTGTTTCAATGGGTTTAGCAGCTGTAATAGCTCTTTTTACAGCCCTAAGTTTTGCTGAGCTAACAGCGTGGCACCCCGTTGAAGGAGCAGCGTACGAGTATACCCGACAACTGGTTTCGCCTATTGCAGGTTTCTTAACAGGCTGGATGTGGATAATTGCTAATACCTTTGGAGGCGCCGCAGTTTCACTCGGATTTGGATACTATCTTTCAGCAGCGATACCCGAATTACCTGCAAACATAATAGCAGCATCTGTTTGTTTAGGCTTTACCGCCCTTAACTTTATCGGAATTAAACAATCTGCCGTACTCAATAACATATTTGTTGTCATAAAATTAGCGGTATTAGGATTTTTCGTAGTATTCGGATTATTTTTTGTAAATATAAATAACTTTTTACCATTTGAACCTCTAAATCCAGGAATGTTTTATGGCACGGGACTAATCTTTTTTGCTTACGGTGGTTTCCCCAGAGTTGCCGTGATGGCTGAAGAGGTTAAAGACCCTAGACGTAATGTTCCACGTGCTGTTTTGTTATCACTGCTGATTTCATCAGTTGTCTACGTGATAGTTGGAACCGTAGCAGTAGGATTGGTTGGCTCAACATCTCTGTCGGCTTCCAACGCGCCGTTAACAGTTGCTATTGCAGCCTCAGGAAGCATGATTTCGGTGGAAATTTTGGCAATAGGAGGAGCTATAGCTACAGCAAGTGTGTTACTTGCGGCGGTTTTAGGTGTTTCACGAATGGCTTTCTCTATGGCGCGCAGGCAGGATCTACCTAAAGCTCTAGGTAAGGTGCATAAACGCTTCGGAACACCATATGTTTCCATATGGATTGTTGGCATAATCATGTCTATAATCGTTCTATTTGCAGATCTAGCGGGAACAATAGTCATCAGCACGTTTGGGCTAATATTTGGCTATATTTTCGCAAATCTCTCAGCACTCAAACTGAAAAACGGAAAAAGACTCTACCCAAAAATCATACCTGCAATCGGCTTAGGCACTAGCATAACGATGATGATTTTTATTCTAATTGCCACCCCAGCTGCTTGGTTCACAGCTATAGCCTTCCTTTTTGTTGGAATAGTATTTTATTATGTACGAAAAAACCATCGGAAGACAAAAAACAAAAAATAAAATTTACAACAATTTAATAAAAAACGCGATTTTTATGGACAGTTTAATGAAAAAAGGGGAAATTATAGATTAGTGAACAGTAAATCATAAAAGCCCCCGCAGTTAATCCCAATTGGGAAAAGGGTCCATGCCTACTCGCGGTCTTTATGTTGGAAGATTTCAGCCTTTTCATTTAGGCCACATAGAATCAATCAGAAGCATTCTTCATGAAGTAGAAGAGTTAGTAGTGGTTATAGGAAGCGCCCAATATAGCCACAACATTGAAAACCCATTTACTGCAGGAGAGAGACTAGTAATGATACGCAACGCCCTGCAAGAAGCAAAAATAGATAGCTCTCAAGTCTGGATAGTCCCAGTCCCCGATGTGCACTTACATATGATGTGGGTCTCCGAAGTAGAAGGCTACACACCAAAATTCCAAATAGTCTACTCCAACGAACCACTTACTAGAAGACTATTCATAGAAGCAGGCTATAAAGTCAAAAGCCTACCATACTATGAAAGACAATTCTACTCTTCAACCGTAATAAGGCAAAAAATGCTCGAACAAGACGACAGCTGGCAAACACTAGTCCCAAAAAGCGTCGCTGAGTTACTAACCAAAATAGATGGTGTCAACCGACTTCGTGATTTAAACCAGACCGACAAAGCATAAACAACCAAGCTTAGTTGATTGTTAAATGAATATTTTAGTGATTCTCGGACACCCGAAAAAAGGAAGTTTTAACCATGCTATTGCACAGACAACTATCAACACACTAAAAGAGTTGAACCATGAAGTATTTTTTCATGACCTTTATGAAGAAAAATTTAATCCTGTCTTAAATCCAGAAGAAATAGAAACTGATGCAAAAATCGATTCTTGGCTTGAAAAATACTGCCAAGAACTTGCTGCCGCAGAAGGCTTAGTAATTATTCACCCAAACTGGTGGGGACAACCACCGGCAATCCTCAAAGGGTGGATTGACCGCGTAATAAGAGCTGAAATAGGATATAGATTTGTAGAAACTGATTCCGGAGAAGGCATCCCCATATGACTACTGAAAGCTAAAACATCAGCCATATTCAATACAAGCAATACTCCAGAAGAACGATAGCAAAATCACTTCCAAGATCACCTAGATATTCTCTGGAAAAAATGCATATTTGATCTCTGTGGAGTTAAAAATATCTATAGAAAAATGTTCTCCATAATCATCACCAGCACTCCACAACAACGAGAAGCTTGGCTTAAAGAAGTAACTCAGATAATCTTAAAACAATTCCCAAAACAAGAATAAACCAAAAATACAATTTTTCGGTTTAAAAACCTGCAGTTATCAGATTTTTAGGTTTCATTACTTCTCTGAGAAGCACTGTAGCATAAGAACCTCTAAATAGCATAAACTCTAACCCTACCTTCAAAGTGGAAGATGAATCCAAATATGGTTCTATGACGTTAGTTTTAAAGTTTTTAATAGGAGTTATTATAGCGCGAAGCTCCCCTTTTCCGTTAATTTCAGGTAAAGCACTTACTCTAAAATTGTTCAACTCTATACCTTCCGCTTCCAGAATGCGATGCTGATATTCACCAATTTTCCCTTGAGAAAGTCTCTGACTAAAACCGACAATAGGCAAAGCAACTCGTAATTTCCCTGCCTCAATTAATTTATTAATTTCATTAAGTTTTATTGGTTCGACAATTTTTCCTGTTCGGATCATAGGCAATCCAGAACGCTCAACATTCACTACGAAATCTCCGGCCTCCGCTTTATAGAGTGAAAAGCCTTGTTTAATACGTTCACTTAGAAACCGATTGAAGAGTAAAGACTGGTATGCCTGCACAAAAAGCATCCGAAGCTTAAGGGGCAAACACCTAAACGCCCCTACAAAATCTCCAGGTGACTCCACTAGATGAGCAAGCATAAGTCGTTCATAGCGAAGTTGAGATGGAAAAACCTCAAGAGCGTGCTTAAAATCCTGACTTTCCTGTAGCTCTTTTCGAGCAGCCATAGAGGTAGGATGCTCATTAGGACTATACTTAGCTAAGAAAAGCATCGCCGCCTCTTCGAGGTTTCCTTGAGCAATTGCCTTGCCAACAAGATGAGTAATCGGACGGGATGTTCCAAAGCGCTGATGACCATAAAAATTCGGAATACCCCCAGTCTTTTCTATTTCTTCAATGGTTTCCTCTATTTGCTGTTTAACTTCTGGAGACGATCGATTTATGCCACTTATATTTATGTTGAAATTGTTCCCTAGTAAGTAGAATGCAGATAATGCTTCGCGAAAATATCCTAAGGGACGCAACTCAATATCTTTGTACTTTACTTTTGCTGCATCTTCATATGAAACCATCTCAAATGTAATATGCTGAGCTGTAATGGCTTTTGCGTCTTTGATGCCAGCTATTTGAATTCTTCCTTGATTAATGCTCAGTTCTCGTGCCACATTCTTAAGCGCCAGTAACATATCCCAATTTCGTTTAACCAAAACGCATAACAAAAACCGCTGTCGCTGTGCCGTAGCGCCTAGAGCTGGTTTAACTTGCGTTTCTAATTTTATTGTAGCTATTGAGCCGTCTATGAGAACCTCTTCGACAATAAAATCTTCAGCAACCTTACGAATAACCCCGCCTACTCCAGGGGTTTTTGTTAAATAAACTTCAATACCTAATTCCTGATCTATCGCTGAAACAGACAACCCAAAGCCTTCTTTATCCTATAGTAACTGAAAACTCCTTGTTAGGCGATCAATCTTTTCTGCGGGGGCAGGCCCAATACCTAAACAGGTGACGGTACCTTCGGGAATCTCAGTCAAGCCTGCATCAACGATTAGGGCATGTGGTAAGCCTAAATCTTCAGCAGTCTCTTCAAGCTCATGGAGCTCTTTTTCACTAGGAACTTTAACGGCAATTTTACGTTGACCTTCATAAAACCAACCTTCCCACCATTTCTTATTATGGATATAAGCAGCCTGAGCAGCTGAAACAGCAGCATGACCCGCCTGAGCTGCAAGTTTACCTTTACTCAACTGCAAATCCTTACGGAAAACCAGAACCTGTTTGTACTCAAATTCACGCATAGATACCGTCTCTAATCGGTATCATGGTTGTTTTCCCATGTTTTAAGCATTTGCAGACAAATATTGCCAAAGAAAATATACTAAAGCTGCATAAGTTGCGGGTTTTCTCAGCATAGTGATGAGAGTACGACCTTGAAAATCAATTTCATCAACATCTCGCAGAGCACGGTCTAAACCAATTCGAGATGCAAAACCTAAAGCATGATTAAACTGAGCATCAGAGAAAGAATTAAGTGCGCGACGAGCCCAAAGCATAACATTCGCATCAAACTCTAACCTTTTTTCATAGGATTTTTGATAGACACGCAAAAACTCTTCTGAAAAATTATTCTGTTTAACTGCTTCACTAGCAATGTGTGCGGCAAACTGGGCACAAATCATACTGAAAATCACTCCTCCGCCAGTAGTTGGTTTAACCTGAGAGGCACAATCGCCTACAGCTAAAAAACCGTTAGAGTAGGATTTAGCGATTGGACCGCCTAAAGGAATAGAGTGAAATGATAGATGCTTTAACTTTGCGCTGCCTAGTTGCTTAGAGGCTATGGGATGTTTTCTAATTAAGCGTTCCAAAAAAATCTTGGGGTTTCCCCTATTTGTAGCAAGACCAAGCTTTGCTGTTCCATCCAATCTGGGAATAAGCCAGCCATAGAAGCCTGGAGCGAAGTCGTGCCCCATATAAACCTCAACAGCATGATCCTCTATTTGCTGAACATGTTCTACTTCAGCCTCTATGGCATAAACCAAATCGGCGCGAGTAAAAGCAGGTAAGCCTAATTGATGAATGAATCTTGAAGAGATGCCCTCGGCATCGATAACCAAGTTTGCTTTAACTTGTTTCTCTATATCATTTTGATAAATTTTTACTCCTTTAACAAACCCATCCTCTAACAGGAGAGAGGAAACACGAGAATTTAGAAAGTAGTCTGCTCCTGCGCTTTTGGCTTTTTCCGCAATGTACTCATCGAAAAGAGAGCGGTTGATAGAGCAAGTTACAGGTTGATTTAAATGAACTGAGAAGGTTGTGCCATTTGGGGAGTGAAAATTCGCTGCCGAAAATTTATTTTCCAAAATATTCGAGGGAAGAGGATATAGCCCTAAATTTTTTAGACTTCGGATGCTTATATGACCGGCGCAATGCGAGGGTATTCCTACTTTTGGATGTTCCTCAAAAACAGTAACTTTCACATTACGACGAGAAAGATTAAAAGCGGAAAAAGAGCCGGCAGGACCTCCCCCGATAATAATAACGGAGGTACTATCCTTTTTTGACTGCACGGTTCGCGCCGTAAACCATTCATTATTGCTGAACAAGTTCAATGCGTTTTTTTCCACGGGACATAGAAGTGGTGCGGATTTTGCCTGCGACTTCGAGCTTTAGTAACAATTCGTTGAAGTCTTTGTAGCCTAAATCTTCGAATTCGTCGTGAATGGCATTGAAGAGGTCATTTTCAACCAGGTCACCTTTCTTATTGAGTATTTCTATGAGGACGTATTGGGCTGGGCGCGTTTTCCAGGTTTTTATAGGTAGCGGCATTTTTTTATTCCCTCCTTAAGCAACCGGCATTTGCGGTTTTTGGACCTGTCGGACTTGTTGCATGAAACTCTTATACCATTTCTCCATGTCAGGTGATACGGACGGCCCTACCTCTTTAAGTGCGTCTTGGAAGTCTTTCATGGTAACTTCGCCGGTGTTGATGTCTCTTCGTAGAGCATGCATTGCAGCTTCGCGACAAATATTCTCGAGGTCAGCACCAGAGTAATATTTTGTAGCGGAGGCAATCTGGTTCAGATCTACATCTTTATTTAGTGGCATTGCTGCGGTGTATAGTTTGAGGATTTGGAGTCGGCTTTTATCATCAGGTTCGGGTACATAGATTAACCTGTCAAATCGACCAGGACGAAGAACTGCTGGATCTATTAAATTGGGTCGGTTAGTTGCTGCAATAACTACAATATCTTGTAGAGATAAGATGCCGTCCATTTCAGTTAGTAGTTGGCTAATAACGCGTTCGGAAACGCCACTGTCGCTACCGCCAGCTCCACGTTGAGGAGTTAAGGAATCCATTTCATCGAAGAAAATTACTGCTGGAGCTGCCATACGGGCTTTGCGGAATACTTCGCGTATTGCTTTTTCTGATTCTCCAACCCATTTAGAGAAGACTTCGGGTCCTTTGATAGATATGAAGTTGGCTTCGCTTTCAGTTGCGACCGCGCGAGCAAGAAGAGTCTTACCACATCCGGGTGGACCATACATTAGAATGCCTTTTGGCGGTTTTATTCCTAAGCGTTTGAAGATTTCAGGTTGTTTCATGGGCCACTCAACAGCTTCTTTCAGGTGCTGCTTAACACTATCTAAGCCGCCGATATCAGTCCAATGCACTGTAGCTACTTCGATGTAGACTTCACGCATTGCAGTTGGAGTAACCTCTTTGTAGGCGTTTATGAAGTCATCCATATTTACTTCCATCTTTTCTAAGACTGCAGGCGGAATTCTTTCTTCTTCAAGATTAATCTGTGGCAGATATCGACGAAGGGCTTTCATTGCAGTTTCTCTACATAATGCTGACAGGTCAGCGCCAGTGTAGCCGTGGGTCATATCTGAAAGTTTCTTAAGATCTACATCTGCAGCTAAAGGCATACCACGGGTATGGATTTGAATAACTTCGTTTCGACCTTTCTTATCAGGTACACCTATTTCGATTTCGCGGTCAAATCGGCCAGGTCTGCGAAGAGCTTGATCTAGTGCGCCGGGACGGTTAGTGGCGCCTATAACTATAACGTTTCCTCTTCCAGATAGACCATCCATTAGAGCGAGTAATTGGGCAACTACTCGACGCTCTACTTCACCTGTAACCTCTTCACGCTTTGGGGCTATAGCATCAAGCTCATCGATAAATATTATGCTAGGAGCATTTTGCTGAGCTTGCTGGAATATTTCGCGTAGTCGAGCTTCGGATTCACCGTAGAATTTGCTCATGATTTCGGGTCCGTTAATAGAGTAAAAGTTTGCTTCGGATTCATTAGCTACAGCGCGGGCAAGTAAGGTTTTACCGCAGCCTGGAGGACCATGAAGCAGTACACCCTTAGGAGGCTCAATGCCTAATCTTTGGAATAATTCAGGGTGCCTAAGTGGGAGTTCAACCATTTCTCGAACACGCTGAATTTCCTCATGTAGACCACCTATATCTTCATAGGTTGTCCTAGGCAGACCTTTAGCTTCAGGAGCGGGTTCGTTAAGTATGGTAAGTCTGGATTCTGAGGTAACTTTCACAATACCATGGGGACGAGTTTTAGAAACTGTGAAGGGTATGGCATGACCTAACATCATAACCAATGTCGTGTCGCCTTCAACTAAGGTCCGTTCCATTAGACGATTCTTTACAAAATTAGTAAAATCATCATCAACATTAAGACGCATATCAACAGGAGCTAAGGTAATGCTCATGGCGGTTTTAACTTTCGCCGGACGAACAATAACGTACTCATTAATAGCAACTCCTGCATTTTTACGGGTAAAACCATCAATTCGAATAATATCTCGATTCTGATCTTCACTATAAGCAGGCCAAGCTATAGCCGAGGTTGTTCTCTTAGCGGCTATCTCAATTACATCGCCAGCGCTTATACCTAATTTCTGCATAGTTCTTTGATCTATACGGGCAATGCCTCTTCCAACGTCTCGTTGACGGGCATCTCCTGCACGGAGCTGAACTTCATGAACTTCGCTCATCAAGAATCCATCCTGTGACAGTATTTAGCTTGCTGAAACAAGCTTTTAAGACTATATAAACATTTGAGATTAAAAATAAAGGTTTGTGTGTGAAGCAGAACTTATCTGCTGCTTCGACGTACCTGTAGCGTCTGAACTTGACTAACGCCCTTTATTTGGCTCAGGGCTGTTTCAACTTCATCGACAATACCGGTTTGGTCCTCAGGGAATTTTAATTGAACAAGAAGAGCTACAAGCCCAAAAGCTACAGGTTCTTCGCCGTAGCCCATTATTTCAGCTGAGGAGGGAATTATTTTCTTAATTTCTTCTTTAAGGGGATTAAAGTCTGGAACTATATCTTCCGGGAAGACTTTGTAAGTAACAATGACACTACCCATTTAATTTTCGCCTCGTTAATTTATGGTCCAGTGAATCCACATTTTGGACATTTGTATGGGCGTCCGAATTTACGGCATTTTCCGTCACGTTTTATTTGGA
>CAZQTZ010000080.1:0-8671 GCA_964596465.1 uncultured Candidatus Bathyarchaeia archaeon
TTTTTTACTCCTGTTGTTTTGTAGGTTTGTGCTACACAGATACAATATGTCTAATTCAGACATATCATCACCATATTTCTTATATCATACGATATAAGTCTTGTGTAGATGTGGCACCCACACCACCAACCGGAAAAACCTAAAACATCAAACTGGAAATGAAAAAGATTCAAATCAGAATTGTTTGAGTATATCGGCTTTTTCAAGGATGTACCCGCAATAATGGCATTTAAGCATCAGCGGATCTTCATTATCCACATAAAACTTCGCACCTATTGGTTCATTACTGTTACTAATACAGGCGGGATTTGCACATTTTATAATATCTTCAATAACTTTAGGCAATTGAACTTCGACTTTTTCAACAACAACATAATCATGTATAATGTTGATTGTAGCTCGGGGTGCAATGAGCGCGATACGATTTACTTCCTGATGATTTAAGGCGCGACCTTCAATCTTCACTAAATCTTTACCCCGCATACGCTTGCTCGGGACATTAACCCCTATTGTCATAACCTGTTTTTCATGACCATTGATTCCGAGAATCTTAATCACGTCTAAAGCGTACCCACTGCTAATATGGTCAATTACCGTGCCGTCCTTAATTTTTGAGACCCGAACTTCCTTATCGCTCAAAGAAACCTACCTTCAATGCACATTTTCACAGAGAGCTAAATAATCATTACGATATTACAGAAGATAGAAAATTATTAACGCCCTGTTTGTTGTTGTGTATTTGTAGTCACATAGAATTATAAGTTTTTAAGAGGAAGTATCCATCGTGGCTTATTAAGCCATAATGAATTGTGCTAGAGTTTGGCGGTAAACCTTTAATTTAACGCGGAAGTGCCCCTTATCCCTTAACCATCCAAGGTTCCCAATTCCACGCCAAACTAATGGCATCCGCCAAACTAGTTTTTTAGAAAAATATTACATTCCACAATAATAAAAAGGGGGGAGATTTTGTTCTTATTCTTGACCGATTCTATCTCGGAGCAGATAAAGCTGGTTTGTTATTTTGTCTTGGGCGTAGGCGATGCAAAAATCGATTCGGCTATCAAAAATTCCTAAGCCAACTAGATTTAATGTTGAATCACTATGTATTATGCTGAAGGCGTTTCCTTGGATTAATAATGTGTCAGCTTGCGTTATAGGATAATCTTCTTTGGATGTTGAAAACTGGAACAAATTATCATTGGTGCTAATTTTTAGTACTGTTCCTCTTGCGGTATCCGAAAAGACACATTCCCAAGTTACGTCGATGAATGCTTCATAGTGAGCAATCATGACATATGCACTATCCATGAAGTGCGCTGCCTGATTTCCAGGAAGATCAACCGGGTTTCCTTCATCGTCATAGTATTGATCTTCACCGTCCCACCCGATGAATTCGTATCGATAAGGTCCAGAGATGATTGTTTGTTTAGCATCCACAATACCGTAGCTGCCTGAGTAATACCATCCTTGGCCAGAAACCGCGCTGTTATCTATTGTTTGGACCTCGGCAGGTTCTGTAATAGCGTTAAGGTAGTAGGATAAAGGCTCGTATTGGGCCATGAAAGTGTAATCTCCATCCATGAGCAACTCTGCAGGGTTTTCCAGCGTTGTTGGTTCACCATATGAAGTTGTCCATTCGATAAACGCCCATTGGACTAAATTGCTCCAATCAGTAACAATAGGTTTAGCACTAAAAGACGCAGTTTCACCAGAAATATACCATCCTTCACCTGTTAACGCTTCCAGGTCAAAATCTGTAATATAAGGCGGATTAGCTTCGAGAGTCAAATAATACTGAGTCTGAGCAAAAGCAAATTGTATACTGCAAACCAGAAAAACAAGAACAAACAGAAACGCAAAAAGCCTGCTTTTATTATGTGGCATCAAACCACCCTATTAGATTAGTTTAAACAACCCAAAAAATTTTTCTGTTAACCAATCTAGAAAGAAAAGATATTATTGAAAATCTTGCTGTTTAATCGGTTATTTTTCGCGGTTAGGTTCAAGAATGACTTTAAGGGATTCGCCTGCAGTTGCGACTAATCTAAATCCTTCCGCCGCTTCTTCTAGACTTAATCGATGAGTTATCATATCGTTGACGTTCAGTTTCTTCTGAGTAAGAATAGCCAGAGACTCTTCGATATCTTGTGGGGATGCGCCGTAGCTAGTTCTCAAGGTTATTTCATTTCGCCAAAAGTCAGTGACAGGCACAGGTATTCGTACTGATGGGTCAGGTACTGCAAAAAATAATATAATTCCGCCTTTATCAACGCATTCTAGAGCGGTTAAAGCAGCAGGGGTAGCTCCTGCGCAAACAACCACTTGGTCAGCTAATCTTCCATCGTTTATAGCTTTAAGCTTCTGAGGTAGATTTTCTTTGGAGTCTATTGTGTAGTTTGCACCGAATTTTTTGGCGAGCTTTAACCGGTAAGGATTGATATCTGCGACGATTATGTTTTGTATGCCTTTCGCTTTGGCTAGCTGGGTATGTAATATACCTGCTAAGCCGCCTCCGATTATCAGGACAGTATCATCTTTTTTGAATCTGGCGAGTCGTTGGCCTCTCGCGACGCATGCAAGTGGCTCGATAAATGTACCTACTTCAAAAGACATATCATCTGGAAGTCTGTAGGTGCCTGATTCGACGTTAATTTTTGGTACTTTTATGTATTGGGCAAAACCGCCTGGAAAATAATTGGTTGTGTGTAATGTTTGGCAGGCGGTGTGGTTTCCCCGTTGGCAATAGCGGCATGCGTTGCATGGGACGTGGTGGGAAACGAAAACGCGGTCGCCGACTTGGTAGTTTTTTAAGTTGCTTCCGATTTCTGTGATTATCCCTGTTGCTTCGTGGCCTAGAACTTTTGGTGCTTTGGGAACGCGGTACCATTCGGTGACATCGCTTCCGCATATGCCGGATGCCATGACTTTGAGTAGAAATTCGTCTTCATTGATTTCGGGTTTGGGTATTTCTTGAATTCGGACGTCTTTGTTGTTGTAGTACATGGCAACGAGCATGAGGTTTCACCAAAAGAAAGCAGGTTAGGCTTGGCCTGCTTTTACTTTATTGTAGAGGTCTTCAGCTTCTTTAGGAGTATAATTCTCATGTATAATGGCTCGGATGCCGCGTATGGCGGCTACGGGGGCTTCGGTTTGCCATATGTTTCTTCCGAGGTTAACCCCTATGGCGCCTTTTTGTATGCCGTCATAAACGAAGTCGAATACTTCGCGTTGGGTGTCAGCTTTTGGTCCGCCTGCAATGACTACTGGAACTGGGCAACCTTCGATGACTTTTTCGAATTTTTCTTTGCAGTAGTAAGTTTTGACTACTCGGGCGCCTAGTTCGGCGGATATTCTTGCGACCAAGGCTAGGTATCTGGCTTCGCGTTTTTCAAGTTCTTTTCCTACCGCGGTTACAGCCATCACTGGTATGCCGTATTCTTCGCATTCATCAACTAGTTTTGCCAGGTTTGTGAGGCTTTTATTTTCGTATTTTGTTCCTGCGAATACCGACATGGAGACTGCGCTGGCATTCAGTCGTATGATTTCCTGAATGGAGGTGACTATGCTTTCGTTAGCTAAGTCTTCTCCTACGACGCTTACGGCGCCTGAAACTCGCATTATAATGGGTTTTTGAATTGCGGGGTCGATGCTGTTTCTTAGTACTCCCCGAGTTAGCATCAACGCATCGGCGTACTGAAGAAGAGGTTTTATTGTTTCTCCAGGTTTCTCCAGACAATGAGTTGGCCCTTGGAAGTAACCATGGTCGATAGGTAAGAATAGTGCTTTACCGTCTTTTTGGATAAGTTGGGATAACCTATTTTTCATGCCCCAGTCCAAATTTTTTAACGCTCCTGAGAAGGTGTTGGTTTAACAATCAGATAACCTTTTTCTATGAGCCAATGATGGAACTGCCAGGTTGAGTATCGACAGGCGGTTCGGCAGGTCTGGCGAATAAGCTCATACCCTTCCGGGTTATCTTTTAGGGAATTTAATGTGATTTGGACTGGACATTTTACGTCGTTGCAGAATTCTCGTGCTTTGTATTCGGTAAATCCATTTAGCGACATAGGCATCGTTTGTATTGCAACTTGCAGAACTTATAAGATTATTCACTAACAAAGAACTAAGTTGCTATTCATTAAAACTGCAGATGTGTTCATATGCAGATTTTAATGCGGTCCACATTGATACTGGCATGGTGAAGTTGTATCTGCTGGGCGGCGAAAATACAATTAAGCAGTCAGCCAAAGAAATCAATAAAGCGGCCTTCCTCGATGCGGGCAGTTCCCCTTCGGTTATGGTTTTTCCCTGGGCGAGGGCTTCGTTTGATAACATTTATGCGCGCAGAAGAAGAGTGAGCAGATATTTTAAAAATTTAGGTGCACGATCCGTTGACTTTGTAGAGTATTCAGAATCAGTGGAAGAAATTTCTGTAAAGATGATGCAATCTGATCTGGTGTATCTGACTGGAGGGCAGATGACGATTTTGGTTACTCGATTAATCAGTAAAGGGGTTGATAGGCTGCTGCATAACTATGAGGGGGTTATTGTGGGGCGAAGTGCAGGTGCCTTAGCATTAGCTAAAAAAGGCGTTGTTACAAATCGATACAGTAAAGACTTAAAATTAGTATCTGGATTGGGTCTTGCGGATTTGTGCCTAAAAACCCATTATGACTCTTCCAAGGAAAATTTACTTGGCAAGCTTTCTAAAACACAGAGTATCTGTGCCGTTCCGATAAACTCAGCAATCATCTACATAGAGAATGATCTATCGTTTGTTGGAGATGTTTTTCTTTTTGAGAAAGGAGAAAAGAAGAAACTAACGTGATGATTATCTTTTAACGCATTTGCCTGTTTTTGGGTCATAGTGGTTAGTGTCTGAGTAGTCGCATCTTTTACAGTCGTCTTTTATGTCAAAGCCATAAGGGCAATCTTTTAAATCCGCCATTGCAGTCACAGCCCATTTTTTGATGGGAATTCCTTATATTTATTTCCTAATTAGAACGAAAAATTTTACAATGGTTCTTTCATTTATTGCTTATTATGGACGATGTAAAAACGAGCCCTTCGTTGCAGATAATCCGAATTGCCTGTGTCGGCGACAGCCTTACGGAGATGTCGATTTACCCAGACGAATTAAAGAGATTGCTTAATGATCCACGTTACGTGATAGGCAATTTTGGTGCCTGCGGGACCACAGTCAGCCTTGACTCTGAACTACCATACATGCACACAGGTGCGTTTCAGGATGCTCTTAAATTCGACCCGAATATTGTAATCATAATGTTAGGAACCAATGATGCCCAGCCAAACCTTGAGATGTACAATTCTGGCTTTGTAGAAGATTACAAACGGATAGTTGTTGCTTTTAAAGCGCTTAAAAGTAAGCCTATAATTTGGATTGTGCTTCCGCCTCCGATTTTTGATGATGAAATGGGCGCCATAGATCCAGATTATTTTGAGCGCTCCTTATTGTCCTGCCTCAAGGAAGTAGCAAACCAGACCAATTTGTCAATTATCGATGTACATTCGGCTTTAGCAAATTACTCAAATTATTTTCCTGATGGCGTTCACCCTAATAATCAGGGCGCAAGACTAGTCGCCTATGAAATATACAAGGCAATAGTCGCATAAGCATTGAATATCAAGTATAAGGGGGCTAAGAATTGAGCAAAAAAATTACGAAAAGGTGTATCGATTGCTCAACATCCCAACAAATAAAGTGTTTTGGTATTGAAAAAGTAAGTCTAGGTATAAGTAAGAAGAAAAAATGCAATAAAAAATAAAAATATCCAGCTTCCAAAAAATTTTATTTTATTATTCTATTTATAGAATTAAAAATTTTGGAAAGAAAAACAACAGCCGGAGAATTCTTGTCTATGTTCTTTTGTAACTCTATAGGTTACTGTGGTAATGTTTGTATCATCTTTTTGACTGCTTCTTCTACGTTGGTACCTGACTTTACTTGATAATGCAATATTTTATGTTGCTGCATTATATCGGATGCTCCAAATCCTATTTCGTTAGAGATTATTACGTCTACGCCGGTATCGATTAAAGTTTTAATTGCTATGGGACCAGCTCCGTGGGAAAATGATTGAGCAGGATTATCTATTATGTCAGTATTGATTATTTTTTCGTCGACGATTTCGAGAATAGTAAATGTGTTAGCTTTGCCGAAATGGGTTGAAACCATATCTTTTAATCCGTTTTTCCCGTCTGTAGAGATTGCAATCCTATGCTTAACCATATTTTTCACTCCTTTAGCAGTTTATTTTTTTGCTAGTTTTGCCTTTAATTCGTCTATTCTCGCGTTTACGCCATTCATTTCCTGTTCTAGGTCTGCTTTCTCGGCTTCTAAGTCTTTTTGATAGTTTTCTAAGGTTTCAATTTCGTTTTCGGGTTGTTGTGTTGTTTGTGGGTAGGGTTGAGGGATAGGTTGAACGAATGCAGATGTTGGATATGGATACAAGCCTCGTCCGAAGCCTCTGCCCCAGCCTCGTCCATAACCTCTACCTCGGCCTCTGCCGAAGCCTCTTCCGTATCCTCGTGTTGAATTAGCGTATCCTGGAACTGGATATCCGGCACAGTATCCTGCGGCTCTTCCGGTCATGGGTCCAGCGCCCCGTGGCCCTGTTCGGTCTCCTCCTGGCATTTTTTCTTTCACCTCTATTCTGTGTTTATGCACATATTTCAATTATGTGATAATGCACAGAAATATATAAAAGTATTGCAAAACATAATACTTTCAACCAAGAAGCTTAAATCAAACCCTTAAAAACAAAGGGAAATCACTAAGCTATCATAGTAGCAAAAATTTGGACAGTGAATCTACATGTGGCGAGGAAGACACAGATGTGGTAGAAGAGGAAGATTACCAAAACCGGTCACCTTAGGGGTTGTTCCACCTATAACTGGCTTCACCCCAAATCCTTCAACAAGCACCAACGCAGTTTCTATAGAGTTTGCTGAAGTGGAAGCGCTTAGACTAGTAGACATGGAAGGCATGTCTCAGGAGGAAGCGGGTGAAAAAATGGGAATCTCAAGAGGAACAATATGGAGATTGGTACAGAACGCTAGAAGAAAAACAGCACAAGCGTTAAGCGAAGGAAGACCAATCTTCATAGTTGCGTCCACTTCTACGCTTGATAAAGATAATCAAAACCCGAAAGAGCTGTAATATTTTATAACCATCATCATTGTAAAAGGAAATGACAACTACTACAGCTTTCTTTACAAAAATTGTAACAGTAGATATGCAAAAGCATAATATAATCTGCTATTTTGGATTATTGTCCTTCAATCTATGTTGATTCATTCCAATAGTGGATTTTGTCATATTTACCGTCTATGACGTAAAAGGGATCATCGTAAATTATGTCTAGACGATCACCATACATCGAGAGAAGTGATTGCGATAAGTTCCAAATTTGCTGAGCTCTTTCTCCGGCTTGCCAGTACCAGTTTCGATCGTTGGGATATCTCATACCCCATCCGTAGTTCAATGGTAAAATTAATGCTGCTTGAGCTTTAACTGAGCCGTTTTCTTGCGGGTTTTTGATTATATCTGCCTAGAATCGTTTGAGAGCTTCGAAGTGTTCGTCAAGCAGTAATCCATAAGGGTTATTGCCGTCATAGGGAAAATTGAAGATTGTTATATATTTCGCGCCGGCTTTGTATGCGGCAACCATTTGTTTGTAGACTTCTTCGCCGTTGTCAAGATATGGGGATTGATTGTATTTCCAGGTTATTATTGCACCCCAGCTCTTGTTTTGCAATAGAGCGGCTCCCCTTATTAGGCCAAGACTTTTAGCTAAAGTTTCATTCCAACCGAGTTGAACAAGAACAACATCATATCCTCCTTGGTAGTCGTACCAGTAGAGGGCGTAGTCAGAGGTGAAAGTTGTAATTGAACGATTTTTAAGTTCTTGAATGCCATGGTCATTTTTTATTCGGTCTATGTACATTTTTGCTGCTAAATCATAATCTTTCGTTAGAGAACCGTTTAGAAAGGCTTCCATGGCGGAGGCATGTGATTTATACATTGGTGAATTTTGAAGTTTTAGATATTCAAATAGGTGTGACCAATGATAGTCTATCTGGATACCACCAGGTTCGTCATAATAATAGACACCTAAGAATTTGTCACCCCACCTTTGCTTTGCAAAATCAAGCCAAGGTATTTGCCAAAGATAGTTAGTATCGAACCAGCCGAAATAGACTATAATGCTTAAGCCTGATGATATCGCATAATTGCAGATTTCGTTGGTTGCCGTTTCGTTTTTGCTTATTGGCCCTGATTGAAGCACAAAAAGGTTGGTATAGCTTCTAACTTTATCGATTAAGATTCTTGCTTCTTGTGTTGTGTTTCCGCAAAAAGTAATTCCCACGAAGGCGGAGCTGTTTTGCAGACAATTCGGTGGGTCCATAGAAAACAACAGAGTTATCACTAAAACTAACATCAGCAGCACAAATGTAATAGTAAAATGTTTCCTCAAATTTAGAACGCCTAATTCTTTTGCGGTAATATCATTTATATAATAAACTTAATTAAAATTTTTTGTTTAGAAAATAAACAGAGTTCTTGACAGTTGTCGATAGAACTGAAAAAGAAGAGATTTTTAGCTGTGATCAGCAAATATCATTAAAGACAGGTAGAATCTATATTTTT
>CAZQTZ010000081.1:0-8628 GCA_964596465.1 uncultured Candidatus Bathyarchaeia archaeon
GTGTCTTGTTCATGCACCCACTCATGTAGCATCTCGGGTTTGTGGAAGGCAAAAACGCGGCGGGAACGACATTCAGGATCCCGTAGATCCCTAAAATAAGTCTCAACCCCAGTACTCTCATACCCGAATGGGAGAAAATCGCCTATGTGGGGGATTTGTTCGGGGAAGTTTCTTAGATATTTTTCTGTTTGCTCAGAAACCCCACTTAAAGTGGTGCCTGCAGGCTTAGCCTCAACCACACCTACAGCGTGGCGTTCAACAAAAAGCATGTAATCAGCAAACCCCGAATTCAGAGGATACTCTCTAATTGCTACGCCTACTGCGGCGCCAAGGTTTAAGTCCTTATAATCTTGAATCTTCCAACCGGCTGCTTGGAGCAACTCATCTATATTTTTTCGGGCTTCTTCCTCAGGCTTCAAAGTGTCATCCTCTTTGTTGGTCTTACAAATAATTAACTACTTTTGCATAAAACAGTTTGGTATAGTCAATATCTCGTAAATTTTACCACTTTACTTTTAGGTTGAGTTCCTGAATCATGCTTCGCCATTCCAGATTTGTTATAAGGGGATATATGAAGGAAGCTAAGAAGGATATTCCGTGAACAAAAACGTTGACACCCGGGGCAACCCCGAGAAACACAGAGGGACTAATTGTGATATTGGCTATTATTACACTGAAAATAATTACATTAACCATCCAATATGTTAAACTTCTTTTTTTGTCTGGAGCAACAGGGTGTTCACATTTTGGAAGGGTAAATGTGTTTAATAGGCATTGGGCGAATGCTACTCCTTGAACAGCAAATACTACTCCAGATAGACCACTTGAGATTGAATCCGGTCTTAGAATTAAGAATAAAACGTTAGAAAGAATTGCAGAGCCAAAAATAAGTCCCGCAAACCATTTTACCCGTTTATCCTTGTTAATAATTTGATTATTTGGTACAGTTAGTGAATAAAGAGCAAACATCAAAAACAATCCCGCTAAGTTAAAAGATAAATGGTTCAAACCTCCTCCATGGATAAAAATCGAGGTTACAATCCCCCATGGAGTTTTAGATGAAGCGGATAATAATTGAACAATGCCACCATAGTATAGAGAAATACCATAGAAAATAATTGATAGACTTGTTATTACTATAAATAATTCCACTAAAGTTTTATTTTCAATGAGATTCCTCTTTCCTACACTCAGCATGTTTTTGTAAGAAACAAGGAAGGTTGTTTTTATTTTGTTTTTTTTTGCATACATCCATGAGATTGTAGTCGGATATATCAGTCTAAATTTAAAACTCTCTTAATAATGGACTTTACCTCTTTTTAAGAGGATATAAGGATGTAAAAGTAAGAGCAAAGCAACGATAATGAAACCAAATAATATTAATAAGAAAAAGAACGATGCAAATAGAAGCAAGTTACTCGATAACAACAGATAATAAACTATACTTACACATGCAGTCCAGACCACAATAAATTGTCCTAATTGGTAGGGGTAAATAATTGGCTTCAAGTATTTTTTTCCTTTCGCAGTCACTTTGTATGGTGGTTTAAAATTATCGTTATTTAGGCTTACAATTAGTTCGTCGTCTAAAAGACTATTGATATGTGTGGTGAAGTTTCCTTTATTACAGTCAAGGTTACGTTCCAATTTCTTTCTCCAACTACTTTGGTGTGGAAAACCTTGAAGATAAATTGAAAGCAATAGCCTCACTTTAGGTGAAATTAAGGCTTTATTATATTTTTCACTCATTGAACTTCGACTCTAATTTGAAGTCTATGCTTTATGTTCTACTAAACCTCTCTTAGCAATTGGAATGAGAGAACTAATAACACTTGTTACAAGAACAAATTGAAAAACATAGAAGATAACATTTTTTCAAAGGGTTTAAATCTTACTTAAGCAAGCATAGACCAAATTTTTTACCTTATCAAAATTTTTTCTTCAAACAGAGCATTATCAAATCTCCTATACAAAAACAAGACTATTAACGTCTTCAACCAAAAACTTAGAGAATTATTCTACGGAAGCGCATCTCTCGTAAAGGAGGTTGACGATTTTTTAGGATTAAAGGAACAGGAAAACAAATACTATCTCAGTCGAGTCAAAAGCTAAGAGCGACAAAATATCCCTTAATACTTAGCATTCTCTAGTTTCTATGGATTTTTGGAATATTTCCCTTACACAATTATTGTTTTAACAAGATAAGCAATTAGAATTTGTACATATTTAAGATTAAAGTATCTACTTTCTAAGGTAGCTGAGTCCATAAATTGGGTCACAGCAATCAATGTTTATAATAGCAGAATTGCGATTTTGAATGTCTTCCCATTTAAGTAATATTGTCTTATAATCAAAAGTTAGAAAGATTGCTTTTTGTGCATTAATCTTTTGATGACTATTAATGACTGAAATGTGTGTAGCATCATCAAATGATATTCCATTTTGAGTTAAAAAATTAATAATTCTTTTATCAGGAGCTACAAAGGATTTTGTTGCAAAACTCGTTTCAAGATCAATTATATTTTCAAGGTCTGATTTCAAATCAGTAATTGCTCTCATGATAATAGCTGTTATTGTTATTACAAAATTACTAAGCACCGAGGGTTTTTTCTTTTCAACCTCTTCTTCTAATTTTTCGATAATCCACTCTTCTATTACCTGAAAGGGGTCAGTCAATAAATCAAATTCTCTATGATTATGTTTTACTATTAGAAATGCGTCTTGAAGCCTAAGTAAGTCTTCGTTGGAAGCGTTTGTTTTTGATAAATCCCTTGGTTTTGTTATTATTCCCTCTAAATAAGTTATGAGAACCTTTCTTAAAACGTAATCTATGAACTGGATGGTCTTAGAAACTTTGTAGTCGCACTCTTTTGCAATACTTTCTGAAAAAAAGCAAGAGATATTATACTTACCGATATCTCTTTTGAATTTATTCATTCTTGTTTTATTTTGGCCCAATATCTCTGAGAGGATTACACAAGAATCTACGTAGAAACAGCCGTTAATTTGTTTAGTACTCAATATTGAACACTTGAAAGTAACTTACCTAACATGAGATTTGTTGATGTCTCGGTTGCTGGTTTTACATCGAAAAGTTCTGGTTCAAATTTCCGCGATATCTCAAAAAGGAGCTTTCTGGTGCTTTTTAATTCTTGATCATAACGTAATGAGAACTCTTCAAAATACGCTGGCTCAAACTTTCTAGAATCAATGAATTTTGGATTATCTATTTCTTCGCAAGTATTCGCAGACCAGATTTGCATATATAAATTAAGAGTAGCGTATTCTATGCTGCATAAATCCATTTTATCTATTATAGGCGCAAGTTCTTTTTGCATTGAAGTTAACTCCGTATTGGTCGTTTTTATTTTATTCCTGACCCCCGGTAAATTTGTTAAAATTTCGAATCTTCTAACAACTCTGGTAACAAGAAGCAAATACTTGAAATATGTATTAATGAACATTGAAGATTGAATTGAAAAAGTCAACGGTAAATTTGAATTGAGAAATCGATCTGCTTCTGCTTCAAAGAAATCTGTCATTCTCCGTTCAAAACGGTCTTTAATGAATTTTATGTAGCTGTGTAATGATCTCTCTTTTCGCTCTAAGTGCTCTATAAAATCCTTATCTTTTTTAACATTTTCAAGTGATATGCTTATGAAGTGTTTGATTACTTCTTCGGCGTTAAATTGTTCTGGCAGAGGCATTTTCTCAAAAATTTGTGCATATCTAAAATTAACGAAATCTTCAAACTTTTCAAACTCAGTTTTCTTTTGTTCATCTTGCTGAAAACTTATTCCTTTTTTTATGTATTTTCTTCCTTTTAACTTAACAATTTCCTCAATTGGAATTGGTTTAATTGTCAATAACCCATATCTTAATGCCGAGGAAGGGCGTTCCATTTGTGGAATTGCCAATTTTATTCACACCATGAGGGGATTACTTTTAATTTGTATTCTTATTATATTATATTTAAATATAAAGTCTTGAGTCTAAAAACCTTATGAATCACTATTAAGCAAAAGGTGTATAGTTGTTTAATTATTTTTTGGCTTTTGATTAATTCTTGTTAGTAGGTATTTGCCTTTTTTCTTTTGCTGAAAAAGCATGTTCTGCCCTCTTCTCATTATATTACTTTCTTATACTCATATATTTCATAAATAATCAAAAACTTTTTACTTTTTTTAGCGGTAATTTTACACTTAATGTTAAAATAGGTACGTAGGGGCTCAAATCTTATCGGGCCGAGATTATCCAATTTTGGAATTGTTTTGTTTAGTGACTTGAACCCAAACATGGTCCGCCCTTCCTAAATTAGCTCCAATTGCAGTGAGGTATCCATTGTTTCTGAGTTCAACCCTTGAAGTCGACTAATTGCCAATTTTAAGGTGTTTCACAGGTCTTAGAGATATTTAACCCTAAATCTTTGGTTAAATTTACTAATTCAGGGTTCAAGTAAATCGTTGTATTGATTTTAGCGGTCACCGCGTTCAACTCCACATAGAATTATGTGGGTTTACGCATATAGGTCAGTCTGTACGTCGATAAAAGGGGATAATATTATAAACAAAATGGTATAGCATATTTCCTTTGACCCTAAATGACTGAAAAGCCTCAACCGGAAGACAAACCAAAGAAAGTTAGTCTTGATAAAGTATTTTCAACAATCTCAACCCCGCTTAAAGCTATTCTCTATGAATCGTCAAGCGTTATAGAGCATGATGTAACCAAAGGAGATGCAAGCGAGTTTCAATGGTTGAAGTATCTGAAAACTTATCTTCCGAAAAGGTACACCGCAGACAAGGGGTTTGTAATTGACTCCGACGGATTAATTAGTGAACAACAAGACATAATAATTTACGACCGACAATACACCCCGACACTTCTGGACCAAGAAGGCGTTTTATATGTACCAGCAGAAAGCGTTTATGGGGTTATCGAGGTAAAACAAGAGCTTAACAGAGAGTATGTTACTTATGCTGGACAAAAAATAGCGTCAGTCAGGAAGTTGAAGCGTGAATCCGTGGAGTTTACCGCCGCAGGCGCTACGGGGGCTGCATGCCTGAAAACGGACCCTAAGCACATTATTGGTGGCTTGGTTTGCCTAAAAAGCGGATGGGCTGATGGAATAGACAGTACATCTCTATTACCAGCCCTTGACCAAGTGAAAGGCATTGACCAGCAGATTGACATCGTGTGCTGTTTAGGCTATGGCTCTTTTGTAGCTCAATACAACTCTACAGGAATTAAGTTACGGAAATCATACCCCGAAGCTGCTCTTGTTTTCTTCTTCTTGAATCTCTTGACTCAACTTCGGACTTTAGCGACGGTCTGTGCAATTGATTATGATAAATATTCAAAATCACTCGAACATTATGAGAAAAAAGAGGCGGAAACCAAAGTGCCGGAAAATAGCGGTCAGGAAACAAAACAGGTGACATAATGGAGCTTCCATCATACTTTCAAACATTCCTTTCAAATATTGAACCTACGGTGAACCAAAAGCAAGACGCCTCGACTGGTCATAATACATTACGCGAAAGACTTGCTAAAGACTCAAGCTATCAAGCGGCTTTCAAAGACTCTTTCCTTTCAGGGTCTTATGGAAGAGAGACAGCTATTCGACCAATCAAAGATGTGGATATCATAATTATCACAAACTATCCCGAAACAATGCAACCCAATCTTGCTTTGTCACATCTAAAAGGTGTATTATCTAATTACTACAGAACTGTTACTACCCAAAATAGGTCTGTTCATGTTGCCCTAAACTATGTAGAAATGGATATCGTACCAGCAATATCGGCAAGCGGTGGCTTTCTGAAAATCCCTGATAGAGCGGTTCAAAATTGGGTTATAACCAACCCACGTAGACATATCGAACTTAGCACTGCCATGAACATAGCCAATTGCGGACTGTATGTGCCCCTCGTCAAAGCCTTAAAGTGGTGGAGGGACAATCGAATGGGTGTAACGTGGAAACCCAAGTCATTCCTTCTCGAATGCTTAATTTATGATTATGCAACGAGTCACAAGATTGATTCTATCCCAAAAGCCATAGAAGACTGCATCTGGTACTTCAAAAGCAAATTTAAAGCTAACTGGGATGCAAAAACCGCTCCATTCATTGCCGATATAGGCGGGACTGGAAACAACGTTGCAAAGCAATGGACCTCTGATGAATTTACTAAATTTATGGCTGAAGTTGATGCTTCATGGACTTTAGCTTACAGAGGATTGACCAAAGATGATAAAACAGAGTCAATAAACTATTGGCGTGAATTATTTGGTTCACATTTTCCGCAAAGCGCTTAAATGGTGTTCCTTTATTTTTTAGGCTTTCTCCCAATTTTTACCAAACAATTTCATCCCATGTTTTTTTGCTTAGACTTTGAGTTGCAGTGTCGGCGATTGCTTGTTTTTCATATTTGTATAAGTCGTCAGAAACAACGTTCCCTGTATTAGAAGGGTCAACTACTATCGCATCTACCAAGCTATCTCTTAAATATGTAAGTACTGACCAGAAATTATTTGCTAATTGACCTCTATTTTTGCCCGATAGTGCATTCATGACTGTAAGCTCAAGGTAAAATGATGGAAAATCAAGCTTATGCAAATTACGCCAGATTTTCGCTAATTTGATTTCTTCTATTCTACCCGAGTTCTTTACTATGTTTATGTGATTCTGCACGTTAGTTAAAGTCCAAGTCTGAAGTTTGTTACGGTATATGGAGTGGTCATTTGTATTGCCTGATTGTTTCTTTCCGGGGGTTAAATCAACGGCGAGACCATTGTGGCTTAATCCGATTGAAACGTTCTGGCGTCTCGCAGTATATCCATTCCTTGTCAGATAATCAAAAAGGCTATCGTAAATTTGTTTTAATGTTAATGGTTCTTGGGATGAAAGGGAAATGAAAAAATCTACATCAGTGGAACCTTTCACTCCAGTTCCTTTTGCAGTAGAACCAGAAAAGTCAAAATCAAGTAATGAGGCGTTAGCCCAGTTTTTTATGACTGGTGAAAGAATTTGCCGTTCATTGTATGATGAAGAGCCTATGCTACAGTAAACTTGATAATTTGATAGAATTATTGCTAAATATTCATCTGCTGTCACTTGATTCCCTCTCTTAAGGCTCTTTAGAAGGCGAATTGGATTTAAGTTTTTGTACTGGAGTTAGCTCTGATTTATTTAGCTTCGCCAGCCCCTACGAGGTACTGATTCCCACGTTTGAATACTTTCGAGCATGAAGGCAAGGCAGAACACTGTTAGATTCTTTAGTATTAAGGAATCCATGCTCTGCCATTCAAAGACTGCTTCAACCACTAATGCACTCAGCGCGCTAAAAGTTTTTATAAATTCAAAAGACATATCATAGGCACATGGCAGTAACTAACATCAAACAGGTTTTCCCTTTTCCGCCCAACTTTCCAGAGGTTACTGCAGGGTTGTATTTGCACGAGAAGCAAATTGTTATAACCGGTCACATAAATGGGTCTGTTTACAAATGGGACATAAATTCCCAGCAATATTTTAAAATATATGACTGTGGCTCCCCGGTTAGGGCACTTGCCTGTTCTGCCAATCTCGAAATAACTATTGGAACTGAATCAGGCTTATTAGTGCTCGTAATGTTGGGTAACGAAAAAAACACAGAAATAGTTCAGGCTGCTACATACACCAAATTTTCAAGAGTATGGCGGGCCGTCTGGTTAGGGAAGGACACACTTGTAACAACTTCAACCTTTGGAATCCTCAAATCTTTCAGACGGTTAGGTTATGGACAATGGAGCAAAAATAACCTTCAAGGTCATGGAAATAGTATTTTTGGTGCTGGAAGTTCTGATGGAAAATATCTAGCAACCGCTGATTTTTCTGGAACAATAATTTTGTGGGAGCATAATGATGGAAATTTCCTTGAAATCCAGCGCATAAATGTTGTCGGAAACATTCAAGACTTATTTTGGTATAAGGATGAGGTTTTTGCTGCTGTAACTCGATATGGTCGAATCTTGCTTTTCGGAAGAGAAAATCTGGCATTAAAGCAATGGCAACTTATCTATCAAATCGAAATAGCGACAGGATTGGGAAACAGTGTAACTATTACAGATGACGGAAAAACCGTTTTTGTAGGAACTGACAATGAGATAATTCAATTTGATTTTGATAAACAACAAACTGAACCATATCCTTTGTCCGATGTTAAAAAAGTAGTATCAATTGGCAATAACGTCTTTATTATAACCAACAAAGGATTCTTTAGTTTCTGCAGAACAGAAATAGAAGTTAAAACTAACTTAATAAGTTACAAATTTGCTAAAATCGGACTTTTAGGTCACACAGGAACTGGAAAGTCAACTCTTGCAAATTATGTTATTTCCGGAAAAGTTGAAAAAGTGCAGTCAACATTTGGAAAGAGAGTCTGGAATTGGATTCCATCCCGTAAAGACGGAATTGAGAAAAGGGTAATCCTTAGTGATTACGGAGGACAGGAAGCTGTACTGGAAACTTTTCTGCCCTTCCTTAAAGATTCAGATATGTTCCTAATATTTTATAAACAAACTGAAAAAACCAGTTATGACAATGCGTTAAGAATCCTGAATCTTATTTCCAAAAAAGTAAGACCAGAT
>CAZQTZ010000082.1:0-8363 GCA_964596465.1 uncultured Candidatus Bathyarchaeia archaeon
AAAATGTTCGCCGTATGCTTTTTTTAGCAACTGATTTGCATCCAAATTTTCATTTATTTGGGCAACTTCCACTTTTTTGTTTACGCATAACACTTTAGACATGCGACAGAAAACTGAAGCCAGGTCATGTGTCACTATTAGGATAGTTGTTCTTCGCTTCATGTTCAAGTCGCTTAATTTTTTATAAAACTTTTCTTGAGCGTCAGAATCCACACCCACAATGGGTTCATCTAGGAAGATTAGCTCGGGATTACGAGCTAATGCTTTTGCAACGAACACTCGTTGTTTTTGGCCACCAGACAACTGCCCAATTCGTTTATTTGCGACTTCGGTCAGACCCATAAATTGGATACTATCATCAACCGCAGTCCAGTCTTCACGTCTAAACCTTCTTCCAACATTGCCTTTTTTGATGCAACCTAAAGAAACGAGCTCCCTGACTGTTAGTGGAAATTGATTCTCGAAACTTGTGGCTTGCTGAGAAATATAAGCGATTTTTCCCCATGAAGAGAATTTTGAAATATCAACACCAAATAGGCTAATTGATCCGCTTTCCAAGGGTATAAAGTTCAATATTGCGTTTAGAAGAGTAGTTTTTCCTCCGCCGTTGGGTCCCACAATCCCTACGTAATCACCTTGATTAATGCTAAAGTTTGCGTCTTCAATTACTTTATCGCCACTACGTGAAACATTAAGATTTTTTACTTCTAAAATCGGGGAGGTTAGAGACATAAGTTTCCGCTCTACAATTTGCATACGACTTTTATTTACTTAACGTTTACTTATAAGGTTCTAAGCCAATTTTTAGATTATCCAAGTTAGCTTGCATCTGCTCTACTACGTCCATGTCATCGTTGGGACCTAGCATTAAATATAATTTGAGAACTTTAACGGTTTCCCCTGTTTGCGTTTGAATCTCAGATTTGATAGTTTGGACATATTCATTTGAATACATGGGGTCAACATAGACCACATAGATTTCGTTTTGTTTCATCTCGTTAATCAGATTTGCTAAGGCGGTTATGCTAGGCTGCTCATCAGCAGATAGTCCAATCACGCCGTGTTGCTCAAATCCATATCGTTGTGCCAAGTACCCAAATGCTTCATGAGAAACAAAAATCACATTTTTAGTAGTATTATAGAGCGAAGTTGCATAATTATTATCCAGTTGGTCAAGTTTGCTCTTTAGGATTTGCCACTGCTGAGTGTAATAGCTTTCATGCTCAGGATCAGCTTGAACTATTGCCTCATAGATTTTTTCAGCCTGCATCTTGGCCATATGTGGACTAATCCAGGTGTGTGGGTCATAGAGACCATGATCGTGATTGTCTCCTGCTTCATCGCTATGTTCTTCTCCTGTTATAAGTGGTAAATCATGAGTAGACTCGACTATTACTCGTGTTTTTGAATTGGATAAAGCGGGCAATATATCATCTTCAACCCATTGATCTAAACCAGCTCCATTGTATATTATTACATCTGCATTTTCGGCAGATAGAATATGGGAAACAGAGGGCTCCCAATTATGAATCTCCGTATTATTCGGGACAAGCTGGGTTATATGGACCTGATCACCTCCAATCTCCTGAGTAAAATAGGCTAGAGGGTAAAATGTAACTAGTATGTTTAATTTATCTGATGTTTGGTTGCTCATTGAAAAAGCTGTAATTAAACCTAATGAAACTACACCAACAAGTATTATGCTTACTAGGAATATTTTCTGCCGCTTATTCATACGTTCATGACGCGAAATGCTATTATTAAATATTTTCAATTAATTAATAAACATAAGATGATTTATCAAAAAAATTAATAAAAGTTATTAACATTAAGCGCAATACCTAGTATCGATAGACAATGACAATAATAAGTTTATCAATACCAGACTTGCTAATAAAACAAATCGACCAAACCATGAAAGAAAAAGGCTTCGTCAGCAGATCCGAAATCGTAAGACAATCCTTACGACGATATCTAAACGAAGACATAAGAATTGAAGACACCGAAGCAGATGTTGTAGCAACTATCACCTTAATCTATCGAGAAGACGCAGATAGACGACGAATACTTGAAGCGCAACATATTCACAGCGGCCTAGTCTCCACATTTCTTCACGCCCATATAACCCCCGGTTTCTGCATGGAAGTCATAATATTAAATGGAAAAGCAGCTTTAATAAGAAAATTTGTGGACACACTAAAGCAAAACGAGCAGATAATACAAATCAAAATCTCGGTCATCAGCAAAAAGTAATTATTTGGTGGGCCGAGCCGGACTCGGACCGGCGACCTTTGGCTCGTAAAGCCAACGTCCTAACCAGGCTAGACGACCGGCCCACAGATTGCGTTCTGTTTAATGGATTCGTTCTTTTTAAGTTTGATTGAGAATAAATATAAATTGGTTACGTCTCATAATCAAACTAATTCTTAAATCGATAATTGGTTTAGGATTGAGGTGGACGAGCTTGAAAAGAGTATTATGTACAGGTGCTGGGGGACCGGCTGGAATTAATTTTACTATGTCATTGCGCGCATCTCCAGAAAAGATGTATTTAGTGGGCACTGACTCCAATAGTTATTATCTTCATTTAACAATTACAGATGAAAAGTATCTAGTACCAAGAGCTAAGGATGCAGGTTACATTGACAGATTGAATGAACTTATCGCCAGAGAAAAAATCGAGTTTCTTCACGCTCAACCGGATATTGAAGTTGAAGTTGTTTCAGAGAACCGTGAAAAACTCAATGCTCCCGTGTTTTTACCTTCGAAAGTAGCGGTAAAAGCTTGTCAAGATAAGTTGGAATCCGCCAAAGTTTGGAGGAAGAAAGATGTACCAGTTGCTCGAACAATTGAGATTCGTAGAGAGGAAGACATTGACAGAGCCTTTGAAGATTTTGGAAGCCCGATTTGGATTAGAGCAAGGACTGGAGCAGGCGGCAAGGGAAGTACACCAGCGGATAATCGAGAAACAGCTGTTTCATGGATAAAATATTGGAGAGGTAGAAACGTTGATTGGGAATTTATCGCTCAAGAGCATTTGCCAGGACGAAACATAGCATTTCACAGCATATGGAAGGACGGAGAATTAATAACTTCAATGGCGCGTGAGAGAGTGGAATACATTTACTCTTATCTTGCTCCATCAGGCGTCACTGGAACACCGGCAATTCAAAAGACAGTACATGATGAATCAATAAATAAAATCGGCACCGATGCAGTATTATCCATAGACCCAAAATTCAGTGGCATTGCATCCGTAGACCTGAAAGGAAACGCCTTAGGTGTCCCTTGCGTCACTGAGATTAATCCAGGCAGAATGTTCACAACATCATTCTTCTTCTCATTCGCTAGCAAAATCCTAAGAAAGGACTATTTTGCCAACATCCCCTATCTGGCTGTAAAACTTGGGTACAAAGAAACTATCCCCGCAATTCCCAAATACAACTGTTTACCAGCAAATGTTTTTTGGATAAGACATATGGATGCCCCTGCGCACCTGGTCAAGGACGGCAGGATTCTCGGAGCAATGTATACGTGATTGCGTACGCTTTCATCTTCGACCTTGACGGTACCTTAATAGATTTACCCATAAACTATTCACCTTTATTTGCTGAATTTAAACAGATAATGGGCGTCGAAGAGGTTCGCCCGATTTTGAAAACAGTCGCAGAAATCAAGGATCCCACAACACGTAAACGGATTTTTGATGCTTGGGAAAGATATGAAATGGCAGTTGTACAGAGGACCATTTTCCATGAGGAAGGCATAAGAATTTATAATGCACATAGCGACAAACCCAAAGCACTTGTTACTATGCAAAGCAAAAAAACCGCTAAAACCATAATTGACAAATTCAAGCTGGATTTTAAGACCATAATAACTCGAGAAGACTCTTTTGACCGCGCAGAACAACTTAAAATGGCGGCGGCAAAACTTGATGTCCCGCTGAAAAACATTCTTTTTGTCGGAAACATGGATAACGACGCTGAAGCCGCGAAAACAGTAGGCTGCCAATTTAAAAGAGTAAACTAACGAATAACCATCGCTTTTAAATCACCCCACAACCTTGCAAATTTTTTATTCATCTGGATTCATGAAGAAAGTAATTGTACGAAGATAATTTCCTTGCCATTAAAAGTTCGAAAGCCCAAACAGACGTATCAGAATGAATTATATATTACAGGGACAATCTCGTAATCTGAATCGAGAAGGGATGTGGGCAAAGTGGCTGGTAAAAACTTATTCAAGCGGGTTTTCTATTTTTTCGAGAAAATTGGCTTTCATATATTACCCATGAATTATGAGGATCCGATACCAGACACTAGAAAACTAAAAGAGGAAATATGGCAAAATCAATCTGAGCTAATAGGTATTGACATTAACGAACAAAAACAAATCGAATTACTGGAAAATTTTTCAACAAAGTATAAACAGGAATATGACAAGTTCCCAAAAAACAGAACCGATACGCCAAGTCAATATTACGTTAATAATAGGTATTTTGGATCGGTAGATGGCGAGATTCTTTATTGCATAATTCGTAATTCTAAGCCAAAGAAAATTATTGAAATCGGCTCAGGCAATTCAACCTATTTGAGTGCACAGGCAATTAGGAAAAATTTAGATGAAGACAATTATCAGTGTACTCTTACATCGATAGAGCCCTATCCGAATGAAACTTTAAAAGCGGGATTTCCAGGACTTTCCAAGTTGATTAACAAACAGGCTCAAGAAGTTCCATTATCAGAGTTCCAAAGCCTGCAGGAAAATGATATCCTTTTTATCGATTCAAGTCATATTCTAAAAATCGGTAGCGACGTACAATATGAGTTACTTGAAATTATCCCAAGATTAAACAAAGGCGTTATAATTCATATCCATGACATATTCATGCCAGCCGAATATCCAAAATATCTGTCTCAGGATTTAAGGTTTCTAAACGAGCAATACTTACTTCAAGCATTTCTTGCTTTCAATAAAACTTTTGAAGTTATGTGGGCAGGAAGCTATATGCATCTTAAGCACCCTTCAAAACTTGAAGCTGCTTTTTCCTCGTATAATAGAACCCAGATATGGCCAGGAAGCTTCTGGATTAAGAAAAATCAGTAAAGCGATAAAACGCAATTCAACTAGACCAAGTAACGCTTGCATAAAATAGGCAAAACCTTAAGAGTGAAGGCGAGTAAAAATCGGGAATAATAGTAAGTAATATTTGAAGTTGGGTATCATGAAAGTCTGTGTAGTTGGTCTTGGACAAATCGGTTTTCCCGTTGCACAATACATCAATCAAAAGGGAATAGAAGTCTATGGCATCGACATAAACCCTGCAGCTGTAGAAAATGTAAATAAGAACTTGAAAATTAGAGCAACCACCAACTGGAAAGACATACCTCCAGCGGCCATCTATATTATCTCTGTAACAACAGGCCAGAAGGATAATCTGCCAGATCTTACTCCAGTTTTTGAAGTTTCAAAAAGCATCGCTCAACACGCCAAACCAACGGCCTTGGTATCAATAGAAAGCACCATTCTGCCAGGCACCTGTAAAAAAATACTCAAAGAAACCTTTAAAGGAAAAATCCACCTTGTTCATGCGCCACACAGGTACTGGGCAGACCAAGCCGACAAATATGGTGTGAATCAACTACGTGTAATAGGGGCAACCGACCCGAAAAGTCTTGAAATGGGACTTAAGTTCTATAAAGAGACACTAGGCATACCAATGCATGCTGTCAACTCAGTTGAAGTAGCGGAAATGTGTAAAATCGCAGAAAATAGTCACCGCTTCCTACAAATCGCCTATGCGGAAGACCTGAAAATGTTATGTAGCGAAATTGGCATGAATTTTGATGAATTAAGAGCGGCTATGAACACTAAATGGAACGTTGACCTACCTGAAGCTCGCGATGGCATAGGCAGACATTGTTTACCTAAAGATATTCGATACGTCACATCACTATCGTCAAACAGTAGCATATTACTTAAGAGCGCTATGGAAGTCGATAAAAAGTACAGGGAATGGTTAACAAAGAAAAAATAGCAAACAGACTCTCGTAGTTATCTTCAAGTTAGTCAATTAAGAAGCCAATTCCCAATTCTGTAGCGAGTTTTGTTTATCTTTTAACCTTATTGGAAAAGCCGCAGAACGAGGTTTTGGTAAAACTTATAATAACAATGCTATTCTTCCTTAGCAAGAGAATGCAAATCGTGATTCATCATCACGACTGCTAAGGTCTCAGTATTGGTTGAAAATTATGCCTGATATTTGGCTAGATACCGTCACTCCAAAAATATCCATCGCTATAAATAGCATGCTCCCTGTTTTGAAGGCTAAAGGTTACTCAACTCTTGTTACTGCAAAAAAACAGACCCAAACAACTGAAATGTTGGATGCTTTAAAAGTTCCTTATCACGAAATTGGCGATTATGGGGAAAACAAAAAGGAGAAACTTGTGGTAGAACAAAAGAGAACCCTAGAATTTCTTGAGCTTTTTGACAGAATCGGTTATCCTAAAGTATTATGGACCCATGGAGACGTATCCGCAATTCGGACAGCTTTCGGATTAGGAATACCGATAATTTATGCTAACGATACCGTTTTCGCTTATCATGTCGCTAGACTCGTAGCTCCTTTAGTCGATTGGCTTATAGCACCGATTAGTTTTGGGAAATCATGGAGTAAATTTGGCATTCCTAAATCAAAAATTGTATTTTACGATGGGTTAGAAGAGGCTGCATGGCTAAAAGATACTAAATTTGAAAAACCCAAATTTCTAGAAGAATTATCAAAAAAGAAACCAGTAATCTTGTTCAGAGACGCTGAGTACCAGGCAAGTTACTGTAGGGATGTAAAAGTTGACACAGACAAATTGTTGAGAGAATTAGCAAAATTAGGCACGGTAGTCTATCTTGCGCGGTATGAGAGGGAAAAAGAAAGATTAAGAGGGATTGATAACATCTGGGTTCCGCCTAAACCTGTATTGACAGCACAGCTTATTCCCTATCTGGATCTGGTGGTCGGTAGTGGTGGTACTGCATGCAGAGAAACTGCTTTGAAAGGTGTCCCTACAATCAATTTCCATTTCTGGGATGTACAAGCACGTTACCTCTACAGAAAGGGCTTCCCCATTCAAATCTTGAAGAGTAATGAGAAAATAATCAAGATGGCGAAAATAATCCTTCAGAATCTAGAAAAATACAAAGTAGATACCAACGCGATGTTCGAGAAAATTGAATCGCCTATTCCAGTATGGATAAAATATATTGAACAATCTCTAAAGAGTGACAGGTAAAAATCATGGCAAGAAATGACTTGGCAATAATTGCGTGGAAAAAACTTTCTCGCCGATCAGAACTTCTTGCCTTAGCATTAGATGCAGAACTCTGGTTTTTCCCCGATCGGATTCCATATATTCGTGCTGCTTTCAAGACCCTTTTCAAAATATTCAAAAAAAAGCCGCGGAATGTCATAGTACAACTGCCACAAGGACCTCTGCTGTTGGAAGCCCTAATTTTGCGGGCGCTAATGGGATTCAAAGTAATAGCTGATGTACATACTGGATTTCTTTTAAGTACCGATTGGAAAGGACTATTACTAAATGCCCCATTTACTAGGCTATTGCATAATGCAGACATCGTAGTTGCTCATAATCAAACCCAGTTAAACATAATACCGAAAAAAGCAGAGAAAAAAACCATTGTTGTTGTTGACCAGTGGCAGTATTCAAAAGAAAAAGAACCTATTACCAACGGCGAATCTGACAAATATCTGGTGTTTCCAGCATCTTTTGCTGATGATGAACCACTTCAAGAAATTATCAAAAGCTTAAACAAATTCAGGATAGACACAAAACTCTACATCACTGGAAACTGGAAACGACAGGCCAGACTTAAAAAATATGAATCTGAAAAAGTCATCTTTACCGGATTCCTATCCAACTATGAATTTAACAACTTGCTCTCAGAATCCACTGCTATTATAACAGGAACTAAGAGAGAATACACTTCGTTAATGTCTGCTTGGGAAGCCGTAGCTTATATGAAGCCGTTGGCATTAACTTCCACTTCAACCTTAAGAGATAATTTCAATGAATATGCAGTATTCTATGATTATAGAGACAGCGAAAGCATAGCAAAAGCAGTAACCAGAATTCTCAACTCAAAACCAAACCCGTTAGCTAGAAAGAAGTTACGAGAATCAACAATTAACAGCCTTCAAGTCTTAAAAAAACAAATAGAGATTAAATCTTCTTGAATCCCGCAAAGACGCCTCTTAGAATAGCGAAGCGGATTAGAGGATATACAAAAAGTGTTTCAGGCGAATTCTTTTTTAATGCTATTTCTAAACCCCGAACTGGACTGTA
>CAZQTZ010000083.1:0-8321 GCA_964596465.1 uncultured Candidatus Bathyarchaeia archaeon
TGCAGTAACAGACGAATTCCTCAATGCTGTAGAAGCTGACACGCTATACTGGTTGATTAATCCTCGAAATAAAGAAAAAGTCAAACAAGTCAAAGCGAAAGAAGTCTGGGACCGAATATCACAATCAGCCTGGGCAAGCGGAGATCCCGGGGTAGTATTTATTGATGAAATCAATCGGCATAATCCAACTCCGCATATGGGAAGAATTGAATCTACTAATCCCTGCGTGACTTCTGATACTTGGGTAATGACCAAAGACGGGCCACGAACAGTTAGAGATTTATGTGGCAAATCATTTGTGGCAATTGTAAACGGTCAAGCATGGAACGGATCTAAAGAGGGATTTTTCTCAACAGGTGTTAAACCTGTTTTTAGATTAAAGTGTAAAGAAGGTTTCGAATTACGTCTTACAGAAAATCATCCTATACTGAAAGTCTCTGAGTTAAAAAGGAATAAGATTAAAACAGAATGGACACACGCGGGCACTCTAAAACCAGATGATAAAGTTCAATTGAATATCCATAAGCATTTTGATACATGGACTGGCGGCTATACCGAGGCTGAAGGTTACCTCATAAGTTTTCTATTGGGGGATGGCATACTAAATGAAGATAAGGTAATTCTTTCAAGCTGGGGTGACGATGATGGCGCAAAAGCCATGAGAAATTTAGCCTACTCTTATGCGAAAGGGCTCCCACATAAATCAGGTTTTTATGGGTGGAAAAAAGTTCGAGGAAAAAATGAGTATCGTCTGTCGGTTGGATATCTAAAGAAATTAGCGCAAGACCTTGGTTTGCAAACCGGTTCAAAAGTATTTACCGAAGGATTAGAGATTGCTTCTTCAGAATTCTGCAGAGGCTTGTTAAGAGGACTTTTTGATACTGGTGGCTTTATTCGAGGAAGCCAATCTAAGGGAGTTAGTGTAAGGTTAATACAAAATAAAATTGAAACCTTGAAAGCAAGTCAGCGTATTTTATTGCGCTTCGGTATCTTTTCAAAAATATACACCAATAGACGAAAAGAAGGATTTTCATTAATGCCTCATTGTGAAGGTGGGAAAAAAGAGTATTTGCATGAACCCCAACCTGAGCTTATCATCTCTGGTGAAAATCTTCTTAGATTCCAAGAAAAAATCGGATTTGGAGATTTAGTCAAAGCAACAAAGCTGGAAAAAGTAATAAATGCATATAAGAGAAAACCAAATCGAGAACGATTCATCGCAACAGTGGTTGAATTAATTTCCGAGGGGGAAGATGAGGTTTTTAACGTCTTAATCCCTGGGATAAATATGTTCGATGCAAATGGTTTTTGTGTACACAATTGTGGTGAGCAACCTTTGCTTTCATATGAAAGCTGTAATTTGGGGTCAATTAATCTTTCGAAAATGATAGAAAATGGAGTTATTAATTGGGCAAAGCTCCAGAGTACCGTGCGAAACGCGGTTCATTTTTTGGATAACGTTGTTGATGCAAATATTTTTCCTTTGGAGGAGACTGCTAAGATTACATTATCTAATCGCAAGATAGGTTTAGGTGTTATGGGATATGCTGATATGCTGATTATGCTTGGTATACCTTATAATTCTGAGGCGGCGCTTAAAATCGCTGAGCAACTAATGAGTTTCATTGAAATTGAAGCGCATAAGAAGTCGCAGGAGATTGGTGCGAAACGCGGTTCCTTTCCTAACTTTAAAGGCAGTATCTGGGAGCAAAAATATCCTGCTTTTAGAAACGCGACAGTAACAACTGTTGCACCTACAGGAACCATAAGTATAATCGCTGGGTGCTCTTCTGGAATAGAACCGATTTTCGCTGTTTCTTTTATGCGCAATGTCCTAGGCGGCTCTAGGCTTTTTGAAACTAATCCTTTGTTTGAGGAGACGGCAAAATCAAGAGGTTTCTATAGCGTTCGTCTTCTCGAAGAAACTGCTAAAACAGGTTCAGTTCAAAACGTTAAAAGTGTGCCTGAAAATGTTAAACAAGTCTTTGTGACTGCATTAGATATTGCCCCTGTGTGGCATGTAAAAATGCAAGCGGCATTTCAAAAAAACATTGATAACGCAATCTCCAAGACTGTTAATCTGCCTAACGAAGCAACTGTGGAAGATGTCCGGTCTATTTACGAGTTAGCTTGGAAATTAAAATGCAAAGGCGTTACAGTTTACCGTTATGGTAGTAAACCTGAACAAGTGTTATATGTCGGAGAAATTAAGGCAAAGGACGGCAAATTTGTATCAGCCGAATCAGAATATGCGGGGGGGTGTCCAACTCAGAATTGCCCTTTCCCTGCTTGATAATCAATGAATGTGGTATGAATGGGTTATATCTATTTGTATTATGGAACTGGTGGAGGAAAAACCACTAATGCTCTAGGATTAGCCTTGCGTACTATCGGTCATAAGAAAAAAGCTATTATCATACAGTTCTGTAAATGGAGAGAAGATACTGGAGAATACCTAATTAAAGACAAACTTGCTGGATTTTATGAGATTTATCAATTCGGACGAAAAGCTTGGCTAGGCAAAGAGGACAAAATAGTAGAGTTCGGCGGAGAAGAATTCAAAATCGAAGCAATAACTAGCAATGATAAGTTACAAGCAAAAAAAGGCTTGGTCTTGGCTGAACGTTTAATGACGAAAAATAAACCTAACCTGCTAGTACTTGACGAAGTAACATTAGCCGTGTATCTAGGCCTTTTAGATGTTGAGGAGGTCCTTAATCTGCTTGATAAAGTACCTGAAGAAACTACTGTTGTTATGACAGGACGATATTCAGCTCAGGAGTTTATTGATAGAGCCGATTTTGTGAACTTAGTTCAAGATATTAAAATGCCTAAATCTTTTAGAGTTACGGAAGGAATTCAATATTAATTTTAATAAAAAGAAAAAAGAAAAATTTTTTAGGTTTTGACTTTTATGGCTATTTGTTTGCCCAGTTCAAAGCATTTCTTCAGATCTTCTGATTCGGGTATATATTTTATTTCTACGCCAGGTTCATATACTTCAAAGCCTGCTTTACGTGCCATTTCCGTCAATCCGCGTACAGCTCCGCCTCCCCAGCCGAAAGAGCCAAAGAAACTCCAAACCTTATTTTTAGGTCTTAATCCAGTTATGTAGGTCATAAATGAGCCTATGGTTGGGAACATTCCGTTGTTAAGTGTAGGTGAACCCACCAATACAGCTTTAGAATCCAAGATTTCAGTTGCCGCTTCTGTGTTGTCTGATGCACGAAGCTTAAGAAGCTTAACCTCAACTCCTTCGCTGATTACTCCTTCTGCTATGGCTCGTGCCATTTTATCGGTGCTTCCCCACATCGTATCGAAAACTATCGTTACTTTCTTTTTAGCAGCTCCTGAACTCCAGTCTAAATATGCTTGGATAATTTTCATCGGATTTTTTCGCCAAATAATGCCATGGCTAGGTGCTATCATCGAGATAGGTATTCCCATTTGAACTACTTCTTGGATCTTGCGTGTTATCTGGGGTCCTAAGAGCATTAGGATGTTTGCGTAGTAGGTTTGGGCTTCTTCCATTAGTGTGTGTTCGTCGACTTCATCGTCATAGCGTTGACCTGAAGCAAGGTGCTGACCGAAGGCGTCGTTAGGCATCAAAATTTTGTCCTCAACTATGTAGGTGAACATGCTGTCTGGCCAATGCAGCATAGGTGCTTCAACAAAACTTAGAGTATGTTGTCCAAGTTTTAGGGTTTCTCCTGACTTTACGGTTTTAATGTTAAAATTAGGTCCATAGTGTTCGATTATTGCTTCTTTGCCTCTCTCTGAGGTTATTATAGTGGCGTTTTTTGCTGCTTTGGTAATCATAGGCAAACTGCTGGAATGATCCATCTCTACATGGTTCACAACAATGTAATCGATTTTTTCAGGGTCAACAATTCCTTTGATATTTTGGAGGAGTTCGTCACCGAACATGTATTTTACGGTGTCAATTAATGTGGTCTTTTCATCCTTTATCAGGTAGGCGTTATAGGTGCTTCCTCGTTTGGTCGAATATCCATGGAAATCACGTATGTTCCAGTCAACAACTCCAACCCAATAGATGTCGTTTGCTAAAGTTACTTTTGGTTTTTCCATTTTTCTTACTCCTTACTTTTTTCTTTAATTTTTATATTATACTTTATTTTAACTCCAGCTTTCTCAAACATTACTCCCACAGGGCAATTCTTTATCGTAACTTCATGGAGTCTTTGAATTCTGTCTGCAGGAGCATCTATATCCAAAGTTATGTCCAAGGTTTCTTCTATTATAGTGCTTACTTCCTCGGCTTTGACTGCTTCTACTTTAACCTCGCAGCCTTTTAATGGTAATCTCATTTTCTGAGCAGATTTTGCACAAACTGTTACGTAACAGCCAGCATGGCTCATAACACATAATTCCAGCGGTGTTGGACCTAAACCAGGGCTTATTTCGCTAGATTGATCTGTAATTAACGCATGTGCTCTACCATTGTCAAGGGCGATTTTTACTCCATCAATTAAAGACGCGTTAGCGTGAAGAATTTTTGGCATTATTCACTCTGCTCCTTTTTTAAGATTTACAGGTTTGAAGGTTATTCGTTCAACTTTTTTCACAATTGGCGACTCCGAATTCGCATATAAAATAATAAAAAGTTTCTGTTATGACCAGTTTATATCAGTTTCGTCAAATCCTGTTAACTTTCCCCAAACTGTTCTGATGCAAATTTACTTCATAAAGATAATATGTTAGGTAGTGAGATTATTTATCAAACGAATGGTGTTAATTGGAAGTTTTTTGGAGACAAATTAGGAATGAACTTACTGCCTGATGATAAAAAGGAAATTCTCACAAACGAATTTAAAGAAAAACTTATCGATCCCGTAAAAATTATCATGTTTACTCAAGAGCTCGAATGCAAATTTTGTTCCGAAACTCGCCAATTGGTTCAAGAAATAGCGACTCTGAGTGATAAAATTTCGGTTGAAATTTTTGATTTTTCAGTGGAAGCTGATAAAGCTAAGAAATTAGGCATTGATAAGATACCTGCATTGGCGGTAATTGGGAAAAAGGACTATGGTGTACGCATCTATGGCATCCCTTATGGATACGAACTACAAACCCTCACCAACGCATTAGAAATTATTTCAACAGGTAAAACTGATCTTTCAGAAAAAACCAAGACAATCCTTGCCGACATAAAATCGCCAGTTCATATTCAGGTTTTTGTAAACTTAACTTGCCCTCATTGTCCAGCCGCCGCAACAATTGCTCATAAACTTGCTGTAGAAAATGATTTTATAAGAGCCGACATAATTGATGTTTCTGAATTTCCCCATCTAGCTCAAAAATATTCTGTAATGGGGGTGCCTAAAATTGTCATCAACGAAAAAGTTGAATTCAGCGGCGCTTTTAATCAAGATCTTTTTGCTGAACATGTTCTTTTGGGTGCTTACCAAATCTAAAATAAAACAGAATTGTTAGCTGGCTTTTAACCAGCATTTATATTTTTTAAGCTTAATGACATCCACAGCCGCAACCGCATGAGCGATTTGTGCCGCTGGTTGAATCTTTGGCATATTTAGCAGGATTCTTATCGAATGTGTTTTTGCATGATGATGCACAGAAGTAGTAGGTTTTGCCATTGTAGTCTGATTTGAACTTCGCAGTTTTTTCGTCAACATTCATTCCACAAATTGGATCTTTTACCATTCAAATTCACCTCCTATCAATCACGTGTTTTCAAGAGTTATATTTTTCGAACTTGAACTTTGATAGTTTTAATAACGCTGAGTTGGTTACCACTGTTAGGCTGCTTATTGCCATTGCTCCGGCTGCCCACATTGGATTTAATAGTCCTGCTGCGGCAATGGGAATCATTACAACATTGTAAGCAAATGCCCAGAATAGGTTAGTATTGATTTTTCGCATCGTTCTTTTACTGAGTTCTACCCCTAAGGCAACATCTCTAAGATCGTCTTTGATTAAGACAATGCCTCCGGTTTCTTTTGCTATATCGGTCCCGCTTCCTATAGCAATGCCGATGTCTGCTTGCGCTAATGCAGGTGCGTCGTTTATTCCGTCACCTACCATTGCTACAACTTTTCCTTCACTTTGTAGCTTTTTTATGGCTTCTGCTTTTTGCCATGGTAAAACATTAGCTATGATTTGTCCTATACCTAATTGTGATGCAATAGCTTTAGCGGTTTTCTCATTATCGCCTGTTAACATGGCAACGTCTAATCTCATGGCCTTCAGTTGTTGAATAGCTTCGCCAGCGTTTTCTTTGGGTGTATCCATTGCGGCTATTATCCCAGCAAGTTTTCCCTCGACAGATAGTATCATGGCCGTTTTGCCTTCGTTTTCAAGTTTTGTCATCTCTGATTCTATTTCTGCTACTGGGACGCTTTCTTCTTCCATTAACTTGCGATTTCCAAGCAAGACTTTTTTGCCTATTATTATACATTTTACCCCGCGTCCTGGCAATGCTTCAAAGCCGTTTACCTTAGCCAATTTAATGTTAGTTTTTTCTGCTTCATTTAGTATTGCTTCAGCTAAGGGATGTTCTGAGCTTTTTTCAGTTGACGCCGCAAACATCAATATGTCCTGCTGCTCAAAACCGTTAAGGGTTATTATTTCGGTTACTTTCGGTTCGCCTTTTGTGAGCGTTCCTGTTTTATCGAAAACCACAGTTGTTAGTTTTCGGGCTTTCTCTACATATTCCCCGCTTCTCAGAAGTACTCCATATTCTGCTCCTTTACCAACCCCTGCCAGTATGGCGGTAGGAGTTGCTATCCCGAGTGCACAAGGACATGCTATTAGAAGAACCGCTAGTAATGCCAGAAATGCTTTAGAAAAGTCTACTGTGATTATCCAAAAGAGAAACGATATAGTGGCTGCAGCAAATACTACGGGTACAAATTTCTCTACTATTTTGTCTGCGAATTTCTGAACTGGGGCAGTAGAGGCTTGTGCTTCTTCCACTAAGTGGACAATTTGTGAAAGTGCTGTTTCATCGCCGATTTTAGTTACTCTAAACTGTATTGTTCCTGTTTTATTAAAGGTCCCTCCAATTACTTCGCTACCAACATTTTTCTCGACTGGTATGCTTTCTCCTGTTAGGATTTTTTCGTCTACTGAGGAATAACCTGAGATTACTATGCCATCGGTGGGAATTTTTTCTCCTGGTTTTACAGCTACTATATCATCTATCTGGAGTTCATCTAACGTGATTTCTGTTTCTTTTCCCTCTCGGATAACAGTAGCTGTTGTGGGCTGAAGTTCGAGGAGCTGTCTTATTGAGGCTGCCGATTTGCGACGTATCAGTTCTTCAATGTATTTTCCTAGCAGTACGAAAGCCAAGATGCCTATTGATATCTCTAGATATGATACCCCGTGTGGATCAATTGTGGGGAGAAAGGTGCTAATTGCTCCGTATATCCATCCTGCGATTACACCGGTTGCTACCAAAACATCCATGTTTACTTTACGGTTTCTAAGGGAAAAGTATGCTCCTTTAATTATGCTAAATCCTGCAATCCAGACTATGGGAGTTGAAACGATGAATATCGCAAGTCCGTATACTGTTAAGCCTCCGGTTACTTCAAAAAACATGACTGCGGCTATTACGGCGAATGCTGAGAGTATCTTTAGGCTGGCGGCTGAGATTGCTGCCAATAAGGTTAGGGTTACTTTGCGTTTCATTGTTTTTAGTTCGCGTTCAGGTGCTTCGTATACATCTGCGCATTGTTGGGAGCAGAAGTAATACCATCGATCACCGATTTTTCTTTTGATAGCCGTGTCTTTGTCTACTGTCATCCCGCAAACTGGGTCTCTTGCTGTTTTACTTGAGTCGGTTGATTTGCTCTCCTTCATAGTACTTGCCATGTTTCTCTCCTCTCGTGCTGGTTAGTTATTTATTTGATAACCATATAAATGTATCTATAAAAGATATATCTATTTTCCGTAAGCAGTTAAAAGTAGACCTTTTAAATCTAGACCTGTTTTGTATTTATATTGGATTGCAGGGCTGTTGCAGACAGCCTTTTTTTTGGGAGAAAGGAGAAAAGGCAGGAAAAAGAGATTCCTCTGCGAACAGCCTTTCTGCCACTCTTCCGAAAGAATTTGTCTATGAACTTCTGGAAATTTTAGAATCAGTGATGTCAATAGTCATCTTTGAACTATGACGTCCCTAATTTAATTTATCTCCCTTCTAGAATACAAGTTTAAATGTATCCTATAAATATATCTTTACAAGATAGGTAAGTTATCCATGTCCAATCCCGAAATCAATGAAATCGTATCTGATTTCTCTCGCGTCTACATAATTACAATACTCTACGAACAACCAT
>CAZQTZ010000084.1:0-8292 GCA_964596465.1 uncultured Candidatus Bathyarchaeia archaeon
TATGCACACCCCTAAATAGTCAGGTTAACTTTAATTTTCAATAGAATATGAGAGGAAGCGATATTTGACGGATTTGCTTAAAGTATGTGTTGTTTCGACAGAATCATTCCCTGTTTACGGCGGTGTTGGCGCCTATACCACCCAATTGGTTGAACATCTCCCAGAAGACATTCAAGTCCATCTAGTTTCCGTTAACCATAACCGTATTGGAAATGGGATCGATGCATCCAAACACACTCGTAAAAGAAATCTTCATTTTCACTATTTGTCAATGGGGGGCGATACTTTTCTTTATTATCCTTTTTTCCAGTTAGCTTGTCTTCGAAAACTAAATAGCCTCGCGGACGAATTCAAGTTCGATATTATTCATACTCAATTTCCAGTAATGCCTGATATTCTTGTTCGCTTGTTCAGGTCAACTGAAATTCCTACAATATGTACTGTTCATAGTTCGGTTGAGACACAAATGGGCAGTATTAGACTTACTGGGAGTAGTTTTTCCAATTTAGATAGAACTGAGAAGGGAAATTTTCTTCTATTTCAACCTCTCAAGTTATTGCAGTACTTTTACCTAAGAGGAATTGAAGATTACATTACCGTTTCTAATTTTGTGCGAAAGGAGTTGCTGAAGTTCTATCCATTTCTTAGCAAAAAAAACCTGCACACCGTTTACCACGGGGTGGATACTATAAAATTTAGTCCTGAGTTAAATTCAAAATCATCTAAAACAGAAAAACCAATTGTCCTGTTCACTGGACGAATGGTAGCCAAAAAAGGGCCACAACTTCTTATCCAAGCGATGCCAAAAGTCCTTAAAAAAGTGCCTAATGCATTTTTTGTTTTCGCTGGTGTTGGCAACTTCAAGCCTTATATGAAGTTACTTCAGCAATTGAGAATAAGTGAAAAAAATTATTGCTACTTGGGATATGTTGAAAGCTCTCAAATGCCGTTGCTTTATAATTCTGCTTCAGTATATGTTTCTCCGTCTTTTGAAGATTCTTTGGGAATCCGCATCTTAGAAGCCATGAGTTGTAACAAACCAGTTGTTGCCTCTAATGTGGGTGGTGTGCCTGAAATTATAAAAGATCAAAAAAACGGGCTTTTGATAGAACCAGGAAATGCCAATGAATTAGCAGAAAAGATAGTTCTTTTGTTAACCGATGATTGTTTAAGAGCAAATCTGGCATTTTTCGCAAGAAAAACAGTTGTTGAAAACTTCTCTGTAACTCGAATGGCTAATGAAACTGCTGAATTGTATTATAAGTTACCGCATAATCAACCAATAAGTTTGCAGTAAAGGTCGCGTTTCTTCTTATGAAAATAGGTTTCTGTCGTCTCTTTGAGTCCTCTTGGGGAGGAGGTGAAACACAGGCAAGTCTTCTTTCTGCTGGATTATCTAGTTCTGGTTTTGATATTTTGGATTTTAACGCTTTTGTCTCGCATCCTGTCTCTAAAAAAAGTTCAGCTTTTTTCAGGGCAACTTTTGACATTTCTCGAAAACCTCTGATTGAAGATTTTTTTCACAATTTAGAAATCTTTTATCATACAATGCGAATTCACCGTTTTATAAAGGAAAAACGAATTGATATAGTTCATTTCCACTATGCGAATTTTATTCCTATATCCTGGTTTCTACGCCAAGTCGATAATCTTCCTGTTGTAGTTTCTTTGCATTGGGTCCCTTTAGATTATCCTTTAGAACTTGCAGCCAAATTATGGCACTCGAGCTTTTTTCGTTCACATCAATTTATAGCATTCGATTTTGGTTTAAAAAATGCCAGCAGAGTTATTAGTCCAAGCAAATACTATGCGGATTTAGTCGAGAGGAACTGTGGGATAAGACCATTAGTAATTCCAAATCCTATTCAGGTAAATGATTACAATCGAATACCAAAGGAAACTGCTAGAAGATATCTGGGTTTTACTGATAATGACTTTGTGATTCTTTGCGCCGGACGTATCGACCCCCAAAAAGGCATAAAATACCTCATCGAAGGTTTTGCAGAGATAACTCATCAAAATCCTTCCGCAAAATTAATTTTGGTTGGTGATGGTCCCGAAAGAATCATATTAGAGGAACTGGTGAAAAAAAAACATTTAAAAAATATAGTTTTTACAGGATTCATTAGCAGAAATCAATTAATATTGTTATTATCTGCATCTGATCTGTATGTCTCTCCAACTTTGTATGAGTCGTTTGGTATAAGTGTACTTGAGGCTCTTGCATCAGGTCTTCCAATAGTATGTTCCAATATCATGAGTCTTCCAGAAATTGTAGAGGATGGTAAAAACGGTTTTCTAGTTCCCCCATCCGACTCAAGAGCGATTTCAGAAGAAATATCTAAAATAATGTTTGACAAATCTTTGCAAGACAAATTCAGAGTAAACAATAGACAAAAAGCAATGCTTTTTTCTATAGAATCAATCTTACCGAAGTTTATTAAAATTTACAGTGATTTAATGATAAAGTAAAAATTTTTAATTGAGCTTTATATTAAAATTTATCAAATAAAGTCTTTTTAATTATTGAGAGAGAAAATTTGCAATTAAGAAAAAAAGGTTTTTTGCTACAATACTTGGCATATTGCATAGCCGTTGCAGCTTTGGTGCTATCAATAGCTTTTCCGCTGCTATTACAATATACTCAGCCTTTTTCTATTCCAACCGCAGCATACTCAGAAATGATAATTAACCAAGGCCACCTACTTGAAGCAACCCAAATAGCGTCAATTACGCACGCGATACAACCATTTTGGAGTTTACAACTTGTTACTGAAGTATATTATCCTGTCCCAGCAATACTTAACTCCATTTTTATGTTAATTAGCGCTTTTCCAGTACACTACTCCATGTTTCTTCCTTTAACGGCAATAGGTAACATAATCTTCTTTGTTTTAGCAAAATATATTTTTAGTACCTTAACAAAGGATAAGGCTATAAGTTTATTTTTTGCCGCTCTTTTTTACTTGCTTTTAACTGTAGGAACGCTGGCAAACGGAACTTCTGCCCGGGCTTCTTTGGGAATTTCCTTCATAGCTTTTTTCATATATATTTATTTAAAATTCTCTAATGAATATTCTAAAAATCATGCAATCACAAATTTTGGTTTCCTTATACTTTTGCTACTTCTAGTTATAACCACAGGCAAACTTTACTATTTTGCAACACTAGATATAATCGCATTACTATCGTTAATAATATTTTACCGATTTTTCGCCCAAAAAAACTTCCCTCGAAAAACGCATTGGTTTGAAGGTGCGATTTTACTTGTTACCGTCTATTTATTTTTAGCGTCACCACTAATGATTCAACAAATCCAGAGTTCTACTGCTTCAAATTTTGCTTCAAATCTTTTTCAAAGTATAGGATCAATGGTGAGCAAGATCGGAATAAACATTCCAGGGGTTCAGCCAACTCTTTGGAATGTAAACTTAGTTAATTACGATACTATGACCCAAATCGGTAACCAAATCTTACTTATAACCCAATACTTGTCTATATTTGCATTAATAGCTTGTTTCATACTCTACAAAAATCCAAAAAATTATAGATTACAGGTTGTATGGCTTTTTTGCTTATTCATCGTATTCTTAACAGTTGGGGAGTTTGGCTACTTTACTGCAGGACCAATCTCGCCGCTTCGTATTTTATTGTGGCTCGGACCAATATTGACCCTATCACTTCTTATTCATTTTATAACCGATCATAAACATAATAGAACTAGCTTCACAAAGTTAACTATCTTTGTTGCAGTCTTGGTTATATGTCTATTTTGTGTAGGCGTCTGGGGCGGATTGAGAGTTAATACGTTATATGGAACAGCTGCTGCTAAAATGTTTACATATGAGCAAGTAGAACCCATTTCAAGGTTTATGTTAACGTACACAAATGATGAGTCTCCTTTGATATTTGCAAGTGATGAAACATACTCTGGGACTGTTTTCTTTATAGCATCTCTTCATAATCGTACTGACTCAATAGTGGCTCAAGCTTTGCTTGCGGATTCTATTACTATGGATGAAGCTATTAAAACTGGTAATCCAGAAAAGTTCATCTCTAATTTGCATTATAACAGAATTGACTATCTCTTAATAGTGCATGATGGTAAACCAATTTACGGGGATGTATGGGGCTACGTCGTTGAGAATCCAAAAAATGCTGATCTTTCAGGTTTACCTTTTTCTGTAATCTACGATAGTGAGCAAGCTACTCTGTATAAACTACCTTTGAATCTGCCATGAGCAAAATAAATTAAATAACAGGAAATGGGTTGTCAAAGTTATCATTTCTTCTAAAGCTGCATCAGCTATGGTTTTTAGAACTATTGTTTGTTACTAATTAAATACAAATTTTGTTTACTTTTCATATTCAATTTCAGTGTATTGTACATCAAGTTTATCATTACTTCCTGGGAAAGGGATAATATATGGTTGTTCGTGGGCGTTTCCCATGAATACTCCTCCATTAACTTGAATATTCGTAAAGGTTGAAGCACCGTAATTCCACCAGGTTATTGGATATTGTTGTGTCGGTGTGGTTTGATCGTCTATTACTTGAAGGTTATTGATTGTAAGGTTATTAAAAGTATTACTGGGTCCCATATTGCCTATATTCAAACCGCTTATTCCATTGTAGAGAACCCCTAACGATGAATCCTTTGTTCCTCTTTGCTGATTATTGTTGAGTAAAAATAAGTTTTCGAATGTAATATTTTGGATTACAGCATGAACTGATGGATGCGGCGCCCCAATCGTATCAAATAAGAAAAGAAAACCTGCTCCAAAAGCATTCTCAACAAAAATGTTCCTAAAAATAATGTTATTTATTGTGATATCCGAGTTAGATAACTGAGCAAAAATTATGATTCCCGCTTTCATTCCTGAACCATCCTGAGCATTACTTGAATGGATATTTTCGAAAATAGAATCTGTTAATCCTGTGAAGTTCATTTGAATATCAAGTGCTGGAGCATAGTAACCGTACACATTGCAAACGGCTAAATTGGTCCATGTCACGTTTCCTCGGCTGTTCTGTTCATTTATACCTCCATCACATGAATGAAAATCTACCACTCCGCCAATATGGAAATCATTGCCTCCTTGAGCAAAGTATTTCGTGTAATTACCGATAATATTATTTATACTAATGTTTGAAGCATATTCGCCGTTCGATGGTAGAAAAGCTAAGGTGGAATCAACACCGTAACCATTTGCAGTAGCAACTGTTGGCTCCATATACAAATTTTTCACTTGAATGTTCGACTGTGAACCATACCAGAAATATACTAATCCATAAGGATTATCGCCTGATATATTTTCTACCGTTGAGTCACTTCCGTCATATATGTAAATGCCGCCTCCCTTACAATTCTTGAAGTGTATATTCTCAACAAGATTTCCTTTTGAAGGTGTGTTAGAATCATACTCTCCCAAACCCAAAACTGCGGTATCATAATTTTGAAAAGTTAGGTTCTTTATTGTTAGGTTTCCTCCCTTAATAACGATTCCAGCGTATTGTCCACTAGGAATCCAGTTGGTTGAACCATACGAAATTGATGGATATAGTCCTGAAAGATCAATAATACATCCACTTTCCGTCTCGCCCACTATACCTGCATTATTTGCGCTGCTTTCCATGATATGTGACTTAAGATGGTAAGTGCCGTTAGTAATCAATGTTAAACCCCCCCTGCTTAACGTAAAAGTTAAAATATCGGAGAAATCGGTTGACTCTTTTAATACAATACTGTTCGCATCTTTAACATAGTAAGTTGATTCTTTACAGTATACAATGTTAGAATACGTGATATTCTCGTGAACTATCGAACCATGAGAAGATAGTATCACGCTTTCAGTTAACGTAGCACGGGCATTGGCCAAAAAGACAGAGGTTAAAAGTATCAAAATTATGCCTAAGACCTTTATCCTACTGATGTGCAGCATCTCTAACACCGGGAAATATGTTATATAATGTCTTACGAAGCTATAAATCAGTTATGGACATAAAATCAATATTGTAGATCAATATATTATCTTGAGAGGAAGTAAAAAGAGGGACAGAACAATAGAAGTTGATACCGAAAATAAGAAACTGCACTTTTTTAATGAAAAATTTCCATTAGTTTCCCTCATAGTCATTAATTACAATGGCCTACTTTTTCTAGGCGATATTCTTGATAAATGCATCGAATCATTATTAGCCACTGAATATCCTAATCTTGAAATAATCATTGTCGATAACGGTTCAACAGATCATTCAGTAGACTATTTAATGAAGAAATTCAGCGATAAACGACTAAGAATTATTCCTCTATCGACAAACAGAGGATACGTAGGAGGCGCTAATCAAGGAGCTCGAATAGCAAAAGGTGAAATCATAGGAATCTTAAATAATGATCTAATTTTTTCGCCAAAATGGCTTAAATCCCTTATTTCAACCTTTAACTTTGATTCAAAAATTAAGATAGTATGTCCCAAGGTACTTTTCATCGAAAAACCTGACACAGTTAATTCGCTTGGAGCCAAAATGAATAGTCTCTTGCTAGTTAAGGAGATTGGCATCTTGGAAAAAGATGTGGAAAGAAAGGCGATAGACTACGTTTTTATTCCTAGTGGCCCCATTTTTTTGTTTCCTGCAAGTCTTCTCCGAGAAATGGGCGGAATCTTATTTGACGAGGATTATTTTGCTTATTTTGAAGAGGTGGATTTTGGCTGGAGAGTCAACATGCTAGGCTACAGAGTCGCGTGCAACTCAGAAGCAGTAGTCTATCATAAAGGCGGTGGCTCCTTTGGTAACACAATAAAGCCTTCCCAATTTTATTTTTGCAGGTATAACGCCCTTAGGACTGGAATCAAGAATGCAGAAGCTAGGATAGTTCTAAGTATGTTACCAGTCTGGTTTACTATGACACTTTACCACGGCTTCCTCTATTACAGAGACACGTTGGACCCGACTTTTTTTAAAGCATCCTTCTTAGCTATTACGCGAAGTTTGTTAGGTTTTAAAAAACAGTGGCGTAAAAGAACAAAAATACAACGGATAAAAGACTCTCGTGATCTACCTTTTTCTTCGATAATTGAAACTGATTACACTACGTTAACGGTTCTTATAGTGAATTTCGTAAACTTTTGTTTAGGCATCGCAAAAGCCTCGGAATTATCTATTAAAATAATTAAAAGAAAAACGTGATTTTAATGAATTTTCCCCCAATAATTTTTTCAGATATTACCTTACTCCTTTTAGTAATAGCCACCACACTTTTAGTTCGTGCAGAAATGGATCATTATTATGGGCTAATAAATTCAAACATAAATATGAAACGGTTACGAAAAGCAGCCTCATTTTTTAGCTTATTATTTCTGGCTGTCATGGCAATTTATGTAATCTATTTTATAGGAATAGGTTGAGAGTATGGACGAAGTAAAAGAGGGCCCTGAAGAGATGAATAAACTCATACTTCAGGCTGTCCATAAACAAAAACCTCAAAACACTAAACAATTAATTACTCTTCTGCAGAATCACTACGGTTTAAGTGTTGAAACGATTTACAACCATCTAATCAAACTCGAAAATGAAGGTCGCCTTCAATTCATACATCACAAATCATCCAGGTATGATTTAGCAAGTGGCTACTTTTTATCCCAGGAAGCGTTTTGGTATTGGGCTATAATCGTATTTTCTATATTTACTGCAATTATTGTCTTTCTAATTCCTTATTCAAATTCTCCTTTAGTTTACTTACGTTACATATTCGGAGTGCCTTTTGTGCTTTTTTCCCCAGGTTATTCTTTTCTAAAAATTTTATATCCAAAGACACCTATAAAAACAGATTTTTTACTAACGAGAGAGAAACAAAAGACCTCAAATATTGATTTAATAGACAGATTTGCCTTAAGTATTGCAACAAGTATGATTTTTATCTCTATAGTTGGTCTTGCTTTAAATTACACTCCATGGGGATTAAGTTTAATTTCTGTTAACATTAGCCTCTTACTATTGTCAGTTATATTTTCAACTATGGGCGCTCTAAGGCAATATTTTTTATGGGAATTGCAAAAAGGCAATGAATGATCCTCAAAGGTAAATAGGCAGGAAAGTAAAGGGTTACTGCGCAAAGGTATTATGTTCGTTAGTATCATCATTTATTGATGTAAACCGATAGCTAAATTAACTGAATCGTTTGAATAAGTGACCGAGAAAATGAATAAATCGGCTAAAGTGTCCCTATCTAAACTTGCAAGCTACACCATGATGGCAATAGGTATGTTTTTTGTGGTTTTTTCAGCGCTCATC
>CAZQTZ010000085.1:0-8270 GCA_964596465.1 uncultured Candidatus Bathyarchaeia archaeon
TTAGTTCCTTATCCTATGATTTGTGCTCTTCAAAATGATTCCTTAAAAAAGCTTATTCTTCCAATTATTGAAAAATCTGCGTTATCAAGGCAAGATGCAAGGTATTTGGCAAAGGTTGTTATGAACTCAAAAGAGGTTCAGAGCATAAGAGATAAGTTCAAAACTTTAACTGAAAACGAAATAGAACACAATTATTTACTAAAAGATGCTAAAAAGGGAAAAGAGGCAACTGTGTTACTTCAGGCTTTAGCATTAAACCTTTAACCTAAAATAATTTTTATTTTACCAGTTGCCGAATCTAACCATCTTTTGTTTTTTGGCCATTCCTTATCCCTTCTCTATGTGTAGATGTGTTGTACGAATCGATTTAAAAATTTTGCTATTCCTGAATAATAAATTCAGATTTTAGACAAGTTTTTTGAGTTCTTAACGCTTAATAATTGATAATGCTTTATTTTCTTTTCATGAGATAAGATGCCTCTAAGCAGATTCGCAAAAATTCTTGGTTCAGATCCCAAGGTAGCTTCGATAAACACGATTCTAGTAGCGAATGCTTTAGTTTGGTATCTGATTGTAATCAGATTCTTAAAAGACGCCCCTGCTTTATCCAATCTTGCAGAGGATTTATCTTTAATAATTATTTTAATCCATTTCTTAGCTCTATTGTTATCGGCTTTTATTGGGACTTTATTAGTGGATAAGATAAGAAACCGACTAAAAATAATTAGATATTGGATATTGATCGGAATCCTAGTTTCTATGCTTCCTATAACTATGAACCTGACAAGTTTTGAAAGCCTCACAATAATCGGTGTTATTTTAGGATCCTATTTTGGGGTGGGATTACCCACCCTTATGGGATATTTTGCTGCTACAACTAAGCCTGAAAATCGAGCCCGATTAGGCGGAATAATCTTTCTGATAGTAGGCTTTTCTTTTTCAATCCTTTTTTCAATAGCACATGACGAGGTCTTTCTTACATCTGGTGTTTTATCACTTTGGCGACTTTCGGGCATGTTATTTATTGTCTTTTTAAAACCCCAAGAAAAAAGCATACAATTGGATGAAAAAGTCACATTTCGTTCTGTTATCTCCAACAAGTCATTTCTATTGTATATCTTACCTTGGTTTATGTTTTCTTTAGTAAATGACTTCACAAACCAAATCAGTGCTAACTACTTTAGTAACACTAGCATATTTTCAGCTGATTTCATTAATAATAATTTTATCATCAGTTTGATTCTTGCCGGCGCTTCCGCTTTAGTTTGTGGATTTATAGCAGATACAAAAGGAAGAAAACGCTTAGCTTTGATAGGTTTTGCCCTTGTTGGACTTGCGTATGCTGCGTTAGGCTTTTTCTCAAATAATTATTGGACTGCCTGGTTTTACGTTTGTGCAGATGGCATAGCATGGGGTGCTTTTTGCATGCTATTTATAATGACCATATGGGGAGATCTCGCCCAAAATAGAAGCAGTGAAAAATATTATCTACTCGGGATTATACCTTACCTGCTTTCCAATTTGACTCGTCTCTTCTTCGGGACATATATATCAAGTAATATCGTTGAGGGAACAGTATTTTCTTTTGCCAGTTTCTTCTTATTTGTTGCTATTTTACCTTTAATATATGCTCCTGAAACACTCTCTGAAAAAATATTGAAGAATTTGGAACTAAATAATTATGTAAATAAAGCTCTTGAGATAGTCAAAAAAGAGTCAGCTAAGACTCAGAAATCCGCACCCATTCAAGAGGATGAATCCTCAAAGGAGAGTCAGGATTCTGAATTCGAAGAGGCAAAAAAATTAGCTGAAAAATATTACTAAATAGAGTCGACAATTCTTCCGGAATTATTAGTTAATTGTTTCGCGTAAAAACGAAATAATCTCAATTTGAAATTTTCAGAAGAATCTTTAGATGAAAAAGCTAATAACTTAATAATTATTAAGCTTGATAGCGAAAATGGATGATCGATGTCGCAATTATAGGGGCTGGACCAGCAGGATCCAATTGTGCATATAATCTTTCCCAAAAAGGTATAAGTGCAAGCTTATTTGATTCCTCTCACCCTCGCGAAAAACCATGTGGCGGAATGCTCAGAAGCTCTGTGAAGGATTATTTTTCTATCTTAGATAAATGTCCTATTTTACACAGTGAAATGAGGTCAATGCAGTTAATTTCTCCTGGGCAAGTAAAATGGAACATCGATATCAGCAAAAACAAGTTTTTAGGTTTTTCCAGATTGCGGCTAGATCAATATTTATTAAAAAAAGCGGTTGATGAAGGAACAATTTTGATACCCGATAGAGTTCTTGGTTTAGAACGGAGTGTTTCCTCTTGGCGAATTTTAACTCAAAATCATTCTTACGAGGCTAAAATCGTTGTAGGTGCTGATGGAGTAAATAGTCTGGTTAGGAAAAAACTATTAGGCGCATTAAATAAGCGCGATTTAGGGGCGTGTTATGGATATAACCTGCAAGGTATCCAAACAGACAGTCTCATACTGAAGTTTTTACCTGAATCAGCAGGATACCTTTGGGTAGTTCCTCGCGGTGACCATACTAACATTGGCGGTGGCACTGCTGACCTAAACCGTTTTCCTCCGCTTAAAAATATGGTAAATAGATTTATCGATTCTTGTTACCCTGAAGTTAAAAAGATTTCAGAATGGGCTGCTTTGATACCCAACATAAAGAATCCAAATACTCTTTCGTCAATGGCGGGGCCTAATTGTTTTCTAATAGGTGATGCTGCTGGTCATGTAGATCCAATTACTGGCAGTGGAATAGGCTTTGCCATGTTAGACGGTGAGTTGGTTGCCCAAGCTATACATAGTGGTGATTTCAGCAGATATTATAAACATTGGATTAAGAATTACGGTAGAGACCTTTCTTTCAAGACGCAAACAAGTAAACTGATTTATAAACGTCCCATCATGGAATTTTATTGTATGTATATGAAGTTAGTTAATCATCTTCCATTCGTATAGGGAGAATGGAAAGCTTAATTTCTCTCAAAAAACAGTAAAACATAAAATTGAAATTAAAATCTGACAACTTGGAGTAGCCTTAATGTTCTTTCATGTAATTCTCACAACTGATTGCAATTTGCAATGCAGATACTGTTTTGGAGAGACTCTGGATGATTTTGATGAAGATTTTGGTGAATTTGAGTTAGATTATGCTTTGCCAAAAAAGTCAAGTTACGATTTTAAGGAATTAGCGGATTTCTGCAGGAAGGATAAAGATTGCGTTGTGACCTTCTATGGCGGTGAACCCTTGCTTAATATTGATGCTGTTAGGACGATAATGGATACTGTTCCAGCTAAGTACTTTATGATTCAAACTAACGGTTTGATGCTAGACCAGTTAGAATCAAAGTATGTTAATCGTTTTCATACTATACTTGTTTCAGTCGATGGAGAAGAAGCTTTAACTGATTATTATCGAGGTAAGGGTACTTTTAGGAAAGCAATTGATAATATTAAGTATGTCAAGAAAAACGGTTTCTCAGGTGAACTGATTGCGCGCGTCACAGTTATGGAGCAAACAGACATTTACAAACAAGTACAATGGCTACTTAACAATGATAATTTCTCTTTTTCAAGCATACACTGGCAATTGAATGCGGGTTTTTGGGGAAATGACTACCAGAGACGAGACTTCAAGAACTGGAGCATAAAAAATTATATGCCAGGTATTGAAAAACTCACAATATTTTGGGTCGACCAGATGCAAGAGAAAGGTGCTGTTTTAAGACTTTATCCGATTCTTGGCATAGCGAATTCATTCCTATTTGATAAAGAACCCAGTTTACTACGATGCGGAGGCGGATGGATAAACTATGCAATACAAACCGATGGCTACATCATCCCTTGTCCAACAATGTGGGGCATGAAAAAATATTATCTTGGACACATACGAGATGCAGATCCCAATCAACTTGGAAAGATCTTAGTTAATGATGCCCCTTGTAGCAAATGCGAGATTCTAGATAAATGCGGAGGACGTTGCCTATACGCAAACATAACCAAACGCTGGAGCAACGAAGCCTATGAGAATGTCTGCGATACAGTAAAAAGCCTAATCAAATCCGTAGAAACCCAGATTCCACGTATAAAACAACTAATCAATCAAGGAAAAATAAAACTGGATGACTTTAAATATCTCAAATATAACGGATGCGAGATAATACCCTGAGTTTTAGTATAGTTCATTGATTTATTATTTTTCTAAATTTTCTGTTTCCTTCGATTTCAGAGTTAAACTCTGAGATCCAATTTTAGAAAAATACTCACAATATGAGTTTGCTGGAGCTCTGGTCGGACGAACACGTTAGGAGAGAAGAATGAAGAACCCTTAAGCTGCTATCCCTTTAAGAGTTAAAGCCACCAAAGCCCTCTCAGCACCCATTTTTTAACTAAATATTTCCTCCAAAAAAGGAAGAGGAAGGTGTGTATTTACTTGCGTTTGCGTAGTAGTATTGCTGCCATTGTGAAAACGACTATCATTACGGCTGTTACAGCTGCGATTATATAGACTTCAGTCGAAGGTTGTGCTTCTGGTGGTGGAGCAACAGTTGGAGAAGCGGATGGAGTGACCGTTGGAGCAATGGTTGGCTGAATTATCGGTGTTGTAGTTGGTTTTGGAGAGATTGTCTCTGAACCAACTGCAAAGTATGTTGTTTCTGATGAGCCATAGTAAGAGTTGCTTCCCTCAAATGTCGCAGTAACATGATATTTGCCTGTAGTAGGTGGAGTCCATTCAATTGCATATTTGCCAGTTAAATCAGTAACCGTTGTGCCGATATTTTGTAGATTCCCGTTAGGATCAATAGCTGAAAGCTTCACAGAAACTCCTGTCGCATTTGTTGGCTTAGGCTGTTGCATATGTAAATATTCCATCCATGCGGTCTGGCTATCGTCGGAGACAGCGGCTGTGTCCTTCTGAGCTGGAGAAACATCAAGGACAGTTCCTTCCAATAATATGCTTGAGCCTTTTGTTATTACTGGCGATGATACAGAGACTGTGGTTTCAGTTGAACCTTTGCCAAAAGCGTATGTATATCCATTATAGCTATCCGAAGCTAGCAATGTACCATATGCAATAGCAGTTGGTGTATAAACACCTAATATACTCCATACTTTGTTTCCTGTGAAAGCATCGATTGCGTGTAATTGCTGACCTCTGTAGATGAATGTTGGACTATGTTCAGTATTTGGCGCAAACACGATGCCGCCACCAACAACGGGCCCAGTGGAGCCAAATGAGTATGAGGCATAAGTTTCACCTGTTACTTCATCTATATTCGACGAATACGGCTCTTCATGGTAAGTGTCTGTTGCAACATAATGCCAGATTCTTTCACCATTAGTTATATTGAAAGCGTATACTCCAGAGTAACTTAGACCGAAATTCATACCGTATGCGGATGCTTGAGGCATGTAAGCCCAGAAATTACCCCATGGGTAATCTGCCGATTCACTTGTCCACGCCAGTCTCCCTGTTGAAGCGTTGATGGCTTGGTATCCTAGACCTTGGGTTTCATAAGGAATTGCGGCGAAGTAAACTAATCCGTATCCAGCACCTATAGCTGGTCCTTGGCGGTATATCCATGAATCTGGATCTGATGACGTGTAGGGGGGGTTGTGGGCGTATTGGTATGTTCCCGACGTTAAGTTAAGACCCATGACAATGTTGGTTAATGCAGTTGCAGCAGAGTACGGGGTTGTGTAACGAGCAACCCACATGTCATCACTTGAAATCACAGAGTAGCTGCTTGATGTTGTAGGCATAAGATTGGTTATGTTCCAGACTATTCTTGAATCGAAATTAGTTGAAGTCCCTTCTACGCTCCACTTTATGATGCGGTCCCCACTTACACTATAAACATGTGGATGAACATACATTGCACTTGATAGCCCTGTAACGTTAAGGGCTATTGCCCCCGTAATTGCGTCATATTTTATGAATCTTGTGCCAAAACTGTACAGATAAGCAGTTCTGCCTTCACGTGCGCCAACATTGAAACTTCCGGGTGTGCTCCATAGCGTCTCTCCTGTTCGCATATCCACGCAAATAATGTTTCCAGCAGCTGTGTAGTATCCTCTCCCAGCCATAACTGTTCTAATGTTTGGTGGGTTACTGGTGAATATGCCTGCATCTCCCGCGCCATATGCTTCCACCCCGCCTCCAGTTTGTATACTATGTGGCAAACCCATGAATCCTCCTATTTGACCTGTTGAGTCTAGTTTCCAAAGTACATGGGCAGTCGTTGGAGCTTCAGTGTATGGATTCCAGGATCCGGCAGAGGCATTATAATAGCTTTGGTACCAGGGGCCTGCAATATTGCGCCATTCTCTGTTCTCAACGTTTATGGGAAAGGTCCATTCTTCAGTGGGCAGTGGAGTGTCTTCGTAGGTAGGAATCCAGTTCTGTTGTACAAGTATTGATCGTGTTACGCTACAAGGTAGACTTTGGTGATCTCCAGGCCATTCGAATTTGATGTTCCAATTGCCCAGTTCAGTGAGCGGTAGGTCAAACCAAACAGTTGCTGGTCCTTCTGAATCCATGGGACCAACGGTAAAGCTTGTCCCACTGGGGCTCGTGAAGGTAAACAAATAGCCTTCGAAATAATCGCGTGCATTGGTCGGTGGAGGTGAAACCCAAGCATTAACCAATAATTGTTGTCCGAGGCCAACAGCAGGGTAGGGTCGGAGTGAAAGGAATGCCCAGGTCTCTCGTTTCGGAAAATGCTCTCCGACAGGATATGGGAATGGGACCGTTGTGTTAACAGCCTCATAGTTGTCGTCTCCAGGCCAATAGAAGTTAATGCTCCAGTTGCCCATCATGTTCGGAGTATAGATTATTTCTATATCCGGTTGACGCCCTACTAGAAGGGCTGGTCTTGTCTTGAAGGGTCCTTGTACAACATCTTTTGTTCCGTCGGGTCTTATGAAAGTAGCTACTGCATTGGGCCATACAGAAGTCTTTCCTTTGTACTCGGGGGAAGATAGCAAGGGGTTTGAGGCTGCAGGTTGGGGTAGGACACTTATCTCCGCAGCGGAGTTAACCCCTAGTTGATTTTGGACCACTATTGATAGAGTGATTGTAGTCTTTGCATCAGTGATGGGTATACTTATGCCGATTGCACCAACAACCAGCATTAAGACTAAAAATATTGTGTAAAATGGTTTTTTTACAATCATGCTTATACTCCCTAAAAATTCGACCTGAAAATCAGATATGTTAAGAATCAATTAATAAGCTTTATGATTGTCGTACCCTTTGAGCTTAATTTTAACCATGAAAATTGGTCTCTTGCTTCATGGTTCTTGTTAAGATTGAAACGCTTCTATTTATAAAAATTTAGCCTTGAAGTAATTGAAACAAGAAAAAGGAAGTTGTTGCGCATAGGGATGGTGACGTCACCAATAGAAGCTGTTGCGATATGATACCATAGGTTTTTTATGTAATATAGTGTGTGGTATTATTGATTAAATAATTCCTATTTATTAAGTAAAAATCATTTATTATAATTAAATACTAGTTTTCCCTTAAAAAGGGAAAACCGTTGCGGCTATCCAAGCGAATATTAAAGTGTTAAACATCATTCCCGTAACCAAATTTCCTGTTCTTCGATAAAAATATAATGCGCAAAAAATTGTTATCACAAATATCGGAGTTAAAAGCCATAGAAATTCAATTACGAATCCTACAAAGCTTGGAATAAGCCATAAGTTAAACAATATTTTTGGTAGGAAATTTATCCCTAAAAGTAGAAGAAAAGGACTAACATTTACAAAAATTAGCTTAAAGTATTGTTCTTTTGCTTTTGAGATGCCATTTATCAGGTAATGATGTAGTATAAAGAAATAAGGCAAGAAGAAAGGTAAGAATGCAAAGAAAACCAATATCCGTCTCATTGAGACAAATTGTTGAAAGATAGGTGCTACTAATTTTAAGTTGATACCAAACGTTTGTAATCCAGTTGTAACAGTCAATGCTATTAGGAAGAGGATTGCTCCGATTACAATGTTTTTTATCAAAAGGCTTTCCTTAATTTTTCGAGTCAGAGATTTTTTATTGAAGTCTGGGACTAAACTCGTTTTACAAAGCATATAATAGCCTATTACTGCAGTGGCAAGTAACCACCAGGCTATTGAAGACCCAAATACTAATGGGGGGACGCGTATAAGCAGTCCTACAAATATGAAGGGCAAAAAGAGTGAAATATTAAGAATAAACCAGACGAGAGAGGCCTTTTTGTTGTG
>CAZQTZ010000086.1:0-8267 GCA_964596465.1 uncultured Candidatus Bathyarchaeia archaeon
TAACACTTGGGCAGTATCAAGTTAAAGTCTACACAACAGATAATATCTTACTCAATGAAACAACCATAAAGGTTCTAGATGTAACCGAAAGCCAAATCGTATGTGGTCTTTACAATCTAAGAATAACGGTGAAAATTGTTGATTATTTTGGAGCTCCAGTACCTAACGTTAATGTAAAAATTGGCAGTTCAGGTATGGCGGAACGATTAGCAACTACCCAAAGTGATGGAACAGCTACATTTGAAAATGCCGTTGGCGGGGACCTCATAATAACTGCATACATATCTGGAAATGAAAATTCATACATAGCGAAGAATATCAAAGTTGATTCACCCACTATTGTACAAATGTCGATGGCAAACTACGTGCTCATAGGAGGCTTACTTATTGGTACAAGCATGCTAGCAACTCTGATTATAGTATTACTTGCAATTATAGTCCTTGCAGTCATATTGATTTACCGAAGAAGGAGACATAAAACAAAATAAGAAAATGGAAATAGTTAAGTGGATGGGAGCATATTGGAAAAAAGTTTATATTCAATTTTCCAATTATCCTACCAAAACTATGCAACGTTAAATTCTATTTGATTAAAACGAGGTTATGTCTATTGGCCCAAGCAAAAAAAGCTTGTTCTCCAACCTGTTCAGCCTTTAAATGCGCCAAGAATTCTGCCTTCTATCGACATGACGCAGTCTGGTGTAGATGGACCGAAGAGCAATGCAACGTAGCAAACTGTACTTACTCATTATGCGTAAAAAGACGTTTACTGCCCGGAGGCATCTGCGGAGAAACAGTAAAGCGGCAAACAGTAGAAAGAGATTTTGAAGACATCGACGATACTCCAGTCAGGCTTAAAGGCAAAGCTCTTCGCAAGTTCGGAGACAAAGAACTCTACTAAACCCTTAAAATATATAAAAAAACATACATCGCGCCTTTTTTGGCGCGCCTCTAATTTTTATTTGGCTTGTATACGTTTAACTACTGGTGGTTTAACCTTCTTTAAAATCCTGTAGCCACATATTATGCATTTTGTTTCGCCGCCTCGGAGTTCAAGCTCTTCAGCTGGAACTCTAGCACCGCACCGCATACATTCATAAACAATTCCTGATCTTTCCATGAAAGCTTCCTCTCGTACAAAGGAAAAGTTTTTTGCTTTTAAACATTTCCAGTGCAGTATTAATTAATGAAGGGCAAAGCTTGAGAAAGAGATTGAGAAGTCGTCTATCAAATATTCTCGCATCTGACGAGGCGTCTGGAGTTTACAATTCGTTTGATATTGTTGGAAAAATAGCGATTATAAAGTTGATTGAACCATCAATTAAGACCCTGTCAATTATTGCAGCCGAGATAATGAATCATCATAAGAGTATAACTACTGTGCTAGCGCAGTCAAGTCCCGTTGCTGGAGATTACAGAACGCGTAGACTTATTTATTTGGCTGGAGAAAACACAACCAGCACAGTTTACAAGGAATCCGGTTGTCTTTTTTCAGTTGACTTGGAAAAATGCTATTTTTCCCCCCGTTTGTCTGGGGAAAGAAAGCGGATTGCACAGCTCATAGATCCAAATGAAGTAATTATAAACATGTTTGCTGGTGTTGGTTGTTTCTCGATCATAATTGCAAGAAAGGTGCCCTCTGCAAAAATTTTTTCAATAGACATTAATCCTGTAGCAATTCAATATATGGAAGAGAACATACGACTTAACCGCGTTTTTAATAGGGTTCTTCCACTGTTTGGGGATGCAAAAACAATAATTTATGAGAACCTTCAAGGACTTGCTGATCGCGTAATTATGCCTTTACCGGAAAAAGCATCTGAGTATTTGTCCTCTGCCATATCTGCTCTCAAACCAGCTGGGGGGTGGATACATTATCAAAGTTTTGAGCACTCGAATAAAAACGAAAATCCTTTAGAAACTGCTAAAATCAAAATAGAAAAACAGCTATCCAGTTTAAATGTAAACTTTGAAATTAAGTTATTACGTGAAATCCGAAAAGTAGGACCTAACTGGCACCAAATCGTAGCGGATGTTATTGTTAGACCCTTTGATAAGTTTTAATAATCTGTTGATATGATAATCTGACCGAGTGGACTATATGAACCGGAAATTGATGGATTTACTTGCATGCCCAATTGATAAGCATCATCCGCTTGAGCTTTATGTTTTTGAGGAAAAGGACGAAATTATTGAGGGCTTAATAGTGTGTCCGAAATGCCTCCGTTGGTATCCTATAAGGGAAGAAATCCCTGAATTATTGCCTGATGAATTAAGGAGGCAAAATGAAGATTTGCCCTTCTTAAAAAAATGGAAGGAAAAAACTCCTAATAAAGTAGTAATGGAAGGTAAGCCTTTTAATTTGAAGGGTTAAAAGGCGTATCTACGTTTTTTATTGCAGTTTTATAACTGTATTTTTAGCTGAAGACCGAAGTGCTGCTATTGCTATTTGAAGCGCTTTAATCCCATCCTGACCAGTTATGATGGGCTTCTTTTTTTCTAATATACAGTCTGAGAAGTGTTGAAGTTCCATCTTTAGGGGCTCAGCAAACGGTAATCTAGGTTGTAAGGTTTCTTTTGCGTTTTCAATCCAGAGATCCTGCGTGATATAGTCTAGTCTCATTATGGCGTCGCTTCCCGTAACATTAAGTGTTCTTGTTTTATAGGGTGTAAGCCAGTTAGATTCTATAAACGCGCTTTTTCCGCTTTCATATGTAAGCATTATCTGAGCATAATCTTCAAATTGTCTATGTCTCATGTTTCCAGTTTTTGCATATACGCTTACAGGATCTTCCTTTGAAATATACCGCATAATGTCAATGTCATGTATGGCTGTGTCTTTTACTACTCCAACGTCACCTATCCTCTCAGGCCATTGAGAAACTCTCTTGGCAACAGCTGATACCAAATCCCCGATTTTTTTATTCTCTACTGCTTCTCTTATCTGCTGGATTCCAGGTATAAACCGCATAAGAAAACCCACAGTCAAATGCAACCCGTTTTCTTGAGCTGTATCAAGAAGTGTTTGCGCTTGTTTAGTGTTAGTAGCCATAGGTTTTTCTACTAGAACATGCTTTTCCGAATTAAGTGCCTTAAGAGCCTCCTTTGCGAGCATAGTTGACCAAGTGCATACGCTAACTGCCTCGATTTCTTTATTTTTTAGCATTTGAGTGCTATCGGTGTAAAATTCAACGCCAAACTGGTCAGCAATAGATTTCGCCCTTTCAGAATTAACATCACAAATTGCTATCAAATTAGTATTTGATAATTCTTTGTATACTCGTGCGTGATTTTTTCCCCAAAATCCTGTTCCAATAACTGCTACCCCAAGTTTCTTCAGTTTTTCCAACCCCCTCTTCCTAACCCTCGATAAGTAAAGCCTTCTTCTAAAGCTTTACGTGGTTCTACTGTTGCTGTCAGGTCTATAATTGCTGCTGGTGATTTCATTATAGCTTTTAACTTCTTAAGGTTTAACCGTTTAAGTTGCTCCTGTTCAGAAAGAATAATTATGCAATCTGTACCTTCAACGGTTTCGTTTATTGTTTTCTTAAATATTTTTCCGCTTTCTGGTAATTGACTTTCGTTTACTTGCGGGTCATAGCGTATGATTTTTGTTCCCTTTGATTCTAGCAATTCAAAGAACGCTTTGTTAGCTGTTCTAGAATTAGTTGCTCCAAGTACCGCAATTTTTGCTCTTCGCAGTGTTTTTCCACCGCAACGTAGGGCTTCCTGTGTTAAGTTTACTGCATGTTTAATTATTTCCTCATTTATCTGTCTTGATAACGCAGGCAATCGGAGTTTTATGTTTAGGTTCTCAGCGCTTTCCAGAAGTAAGTATGACTCCTCTTTATTATTTTCAGCAATTGTAGGAGTAGTTGAGCAAATTTCATAGTTATTAGTTATTAGTCCTAAAGTTTCAATATAGTCTACTCCTAAACTCTCACAAAGAACAGCTAGCTCATTTGTTAAAGCAACATTCAAATCATATCTAATAGCTTCAAATAATGTTGCTAATTCTGCAGTTTTTATGTTTGAGGTTAGTTTTGGTTCTCTTTTTGTTATTACCTTAAGAATTGCAGTTGCCGAGTTTAGACTGGTTTTTTCTATTCCTGCGATTATGAATTCTTGTGTATCATCCTCTTTTCTATTTAGTGTTGCTGCATTTTGGAATGGTGTATAGGCTAATCCGAAATCTTCTCCTACTTTAAGTCCTGATGTATTTTCGAGAATTTCTTTAAATACACCTTCTATTAATCCAACGCTGGCAATTCCTGTGTATAAAACTATTTTTCCTCTCTGAAGTGCCGCTCCAACTTGCTTAAAACAACTGGTTGCTTGTGTGTAATCCGAGTTTTTTTTAGAGTCGACTTTTGTGTTAGTAGTAATTAATATAATATCACTTTTAGATACTGCATTTTTTAAATCACTTGTAGCGACAAGTTTTTCTGTTTTCATTAACCTTTTTAATTTTTTTTCTAATCCATAGCCTGCTACTGGAGTGTTTCCTTTTGATATTTTCTTAATCGTACTCTGGTCAGCATCGACACAAATCACCTTAAATCCTGTTTCTGCAAATATGGTTGCAAAAAATAGGCCTTTTAGAGAGCATCCTATTATGCATACCGTATATTTTGCGCGCTTTTCCAGAGTATCTAAATCTTCAGATTTTAATGGTAGCGTTATAGGCAAAGTATTCGCCACTGACACAAACATATAGCTTTCTTAAATTGTTTCGAGTATTTTTTCGAGCATCTGTGTGTATTCATCAATTAATTTGACGGCTTTCTCCTGCGTTTTTGCTTCTGCGTACATTCGAAATGTAGGTTCAGTTCCGCTAGGTCTTAGTAAAATGGCGCTTTTATCCTCAAACCAAATTTTTACTCCGTCGAGAGTATTAGTATTCATGCCTTTAAGGTGATTAAGGAGTTTGTCTAGTAATTTCTGTTTCTTTGCTTCTGGGCATTCAACTTTTCCTTTTTCAATAAAATATTGTGGCTGTTCGGCAATAAGTTTTGAAAGTGGTTTTCCTGTATTTGCCATTATATCCAAAAGTAATGCAGTTGTCATTGCTCCATCACGAACCGCTTGATGCGGACCATAAAATACTCCGCCGTTTTCTTCTCCGCCTAATTTGGAGCCAGTTTCCTTCATTTTCTGTGAGACAGTAACACTTCCAACTTTAGTCCATATCAATTTCCCGTTGCAGGAGTCTACAGTATCTTTTATAAGTGTAGAAGAGCTCACAGGCGTAACTATAAGTGAATTAGGATTTTCGTTTAGAAACTGCTTTACAACTACCGCAAAAGTTTTGTCACCCATGTTAATCTGTCCAGTTTCATCAACAAAAATTGACCGGTCTGCATCTCCATCGAAGGCTACGCCTAAGTCTGCTCCCAATGCTTTTACGGTTTTAGAGAGTTCTGCTAAATTCTCTGGGCGAGGCTCAGGCATTCTCCCTGGAAAAGTTCCATCGATGTTAGCGTTTAAACTGGTGATTTTGCAGCCTAATTCGCGCATAAGAACAGGTGCTGTTAAACCACCAACGCTGTTCGCGGCATCGATAATAACATGAAAACGTCTTTTAGCAATCTTTGGAATATCCACGTGCTTCTTAATTGCTTCGACATATTCCTCATTAATGCTGGTTAACTCTTCTGTGACTCCTAGTTTATTCCACTCTGAGAATTGAATTTTGTCTTCAAAATACATTCTCTCAATTTCTGTTTCTTGTTCATGACTAATTTCTATACCATCTTGCCAGATGACTTTAATACCGTTATATTCTGGCGGGTTATGAGAAGCAGTAATAATTACTCCGCCATCCATTTTATGGTTTTTAACTGCAAATTGAAGTGCAGGGGTAGGCGCCATGCCCGCAAAAAATACGTTACATCCTGTAGCTGTCAATCCAGAAATAACCGCTTTAGAAAACATTACTCCGCTAGTTCGAGCGTCATGACCAACTAGCAGGTTCTTTTTTCCAAAAAATGTGCCTATTGCAGTACCTATCTTCACTGCCATCTCAGGCGTAAGTTCTTTATTCACTATTCCTCTTATGCCATTTGTTCCGAAAAGCTTCGTTTGAGTCATATTTAGTGCTCTCCTAATCGAGCAGGTTAACAGATGTTCTTGGAATTTAATATATTTTCAGAAACTTCCTTTGCAGGACATACGGAAACCTTCTCTAAAAATGATATGTTATCCCTAATTTTCGCTTGGTCTCCTATAACACAGCCCTCAGTAATCCTAACTCCGCTGCCTATAGAGGCACATTCACCAATCAATGCACCATCTATGACTGTGTTATCACCAATTGTAACATCTGCAAAAACCACGGAATTTTTAATTCGCACGTTTTTGCCTATCGAAATGTTATTGCCTAAAACAACATGAGGTCCAATAACTGAAGCCTTACCTATAGTAATACCCTTATCTAACATGACTGGTTTCTTTAAATCAAAACACACATTCTGTTTCGCTTTTTTAATAGGAATCAAACCGAGAAGGATTTTATTGGTCTGCAGAAATTCTTCAGGTTTGCCAATATCTATCCATAATCCATCAATTTTATGTCCGAACAAGGATTTTTTTTCTGCAAGTATTGGGAAAACTTCTCTCTCGAGAGATACTGCTCTTCCAGTTGGAATATACTCAAAGATTTTTGGACTTAGAACATATGCACCAGCGTTTATGAGGTTGCCAGGTGATTTCCCTTTGGGTGGTTTTTCAATGAATTTTTTTATACGATTACCATTCTCTAATTCTGCTACACCATATCTACTAGGGTCTTCTACTTCATGAAGTGCTATTGTAGCTATAGCGTTTCCTTCTATGTGATTTTCAATTATTTTTTTATAATTTAGATCGGCAAATATATCGCCGTTTAAAGCTAGAAAAGGCTCTTTGTTTCCAATTAATTTCTCAGCTTTTTTTATGGGTCCTGCGGTTCCAAGAGGCATCTTTGGAGGGTCATGAGAATATTTTATAGTTAAGCCACATTTTGATATCCGATGCTGCTTAAGGTAAAATTCAGTTTGTCTATTTACCGCTAATATTGCTTCATCAATACCGTTTTGCGCAAGTCTTTCAAAAGTCCATTGAAGTAAGGGCTTATTCAATATTGGGAACATTGCTTTTGGTCTAGTACAACTTAATGGTCTAAGTCGGGTGCCGAATCCGCCTATGAGGATTAATGCTTTCAGCTGTTGTCACGTCCGAGGATAGTAGCGTAATTATCCCCTTATTTGGATATAAAGCATTTGAGCTCTGAGTACTTATTCCCATTCAATAGTTGCAGGTGGTTTATGCGTTATATCATAAACAACGCGGGTAACTTGAGGAATCTCGTTGGTTATTTTTGTTGAGATTCGTTCTAGTACTGGATATGGAATCTGTGCAAAGTTGGCAGTCATAGCTTCTTGGCTTTCAGCTACTCTAACGGCTACAACATAGCCGTAAGCGCGTGCGTCGCCTTTTACTCCAGTGGCTTTAATGTCTGTTAAGACCGCAAAGTATTGCCAAACCTTTTCCTGTAACCCTGCTTTTTCAATCTCCTCACGTACAACAGCATCGGCTTTCTTTGTAATTTCAACTTTTTCCTCTGTTAATTCACCGATTATTCTAACTGCCAATCCGGGTCCTGGGAATGGTTGTCTGTTTACTATCTCTGCAGGTAAATTCAACATTTTAGCTACTTTACGCACTTCGTCTTTGTACAGATCGCGTAGAGGCTCAACAATTTTCTTAAATTTTATATTAGATGGTAATCCTGCCACATTATGGTGTGATTTTATTACATCAGAGTTTTTCTTAAAACCAGATTCAATTCTGTCGGGGTAAATTGTTCCTTGTAGCAAATATTCCGCATCTGAGGTTTCAGCTATTTCCTCAAAAACTCGGATAAATTCTTCTCCGATTACTTTTCTTTTCTTTTCGGGGTCAACTACGCCTTTAAGTTTCTTAATAAACCGTTTTTGAGCGTTGGCTATCACAAAATTAATGTCGAATTTCTTAAATGTCTCTTCAATTGCCTCAGGTTCACCTTGTCTCATAAACCCATGATCCACAAAAACCGCGGTCAACTTATTGCCTAAAGCTTGTGCTGCCAGAGCAGTAGCAACGCTGGAGTCTATGCCTCCGCTAAGGCCTATTATGGCTTTCGCACCGCCTACTTCCGACTTTATTTCCCTTATCATTTTTTGTATTAAATCTTCCATTTTCCAATTTGCATTGCATTCGCAGATTTCAAAAATGAAGTTATTAAGCAT
>CAZQTZ010000087.1:0-8150 GCA_964596465.1 uncultured Candidatus Bathyarchaeia archaeon
ATAAATCCGCAAACCCTTAATTACATTAAGGATTCACTTGAGAGAGGAAAATTTTTCAATAGACATGGTCTTATTGAACGACCAGTTAAATTGATAAATAGGCTCTATCCTATTTTTGAATGGGAAGACATTCAACACGCCATATCTTCGGATTTTATTGATGATGTGTATCTATCTAAAGATTTTTTTAAATGGTTTAAGAATTTTGACATAAAACATAGAGCGAATAAAATTACTTTAAAAAATATGCCGAGCTTATTATTATATTCCTTTTTTGATATATTTGCGCCATTAAGTATTTTTCTTCCTAAATCCATACAAAATAAGCTCAGATGGAGTTTTAATTTTTTCTTTTCTAATAGAAGAAGTCAATAATTATCGATTTTCACATATTAAATCCTTACAAAGGGAAATCTGATCTAAAAGATTAACTATATTAAAGTATCTGTTTTTTATAATGGAAGCCGTTTTTTTTGCTTTTTGGACAATTTTATCGAGTGTTGAAACTATTAGATATAAACGATTCTTCAAATTGATTTTATGTTTTTTGATTTTAAAATATTACTCTAAAAATGTTTTAAGTAAATTGGTATTTGAGAAAGTTATTGATTAAGATTTTTGGGAAGAAGTAATAATATTTGAGAATGTTGGTTTATCTATGATTAAAAGGAAAATAGTGATAGCTGGAGCCTATGGCGTAGGAAACTTTGGGGATGAAGCTATTTTAGCAGGTACTCTGAATCTATTAAGATCTAAAGCGAATTTCGACAATAATATACTATTAGTTTTTTCTCGTAATCCCGTTGAGACAATTGCAATTCATGAAATTAAAGCAAAACGTAGGAATATCTTCGACTTGTTACAATCCACTGAGGTTATAATTGGCGGAGGCGAGTTGTTCCAAAATTGGGGCAATATGGTTATTAAATATTCATTGTTAGGTTTGATCAGCAAAATTCTTGGAAAGCGTGTGAACTTTCATGCTGTTGGAGTGTCATCAAATCTTGGTCAAATTGGTGAAGTTCTTGCTTGGCTGAGTTTGAATCTTGCTGATTCTATTTCAGTAAGAGATCAAAAAAGTAAAAAACGTCTTGTAGATTTAGGTGTAAAAAAGTCAATTCATGTAGTTCCTGACCCTTCTTTTAGTATAAAAGCTATAGCTGAAGAAGAATCCCGGTCATTGTTAGACACTGAAGGCATCTCGATTGATAAAAACAAAATTCAAATTGCTTTAGTTTCTCAATATTTTAAGGATAAAGAATTAGGTGTTAAGGTTCACCTTTTCCTATTACATTTTTTAAAAGATCTTTTATCTAATAATCCAGATTTGCAAGTTATTTTTATCCCCTTCCTTAAACATATAGATAATTTATTTGACAGCGATATTATATATGGTGCATGGTTAGAAAAACAATTGGGAAATAATCAATTTAAACTATTGAGGCATAATTATAAGCCCGCCCAATTGATGGGAATAATGGGGTTAATGGATGGTTTATTATCAACTCGTTTGCATCCTTTAATTTTTGCTACAAAAATGAAGGTACCTGCCATAGGAATTGGTATTTTTGAAAAAACTATTTCATTTTGTGAAAATTATGGCGTGCCTATTGTCTCAATTGAAGAATTAACCAAAATAACTCAATTAATTAATGACCTACTACAAAATAAACGGAAAGAGCGCCTTTCCAGATAATTATTTTCTTATTTTTTTCAGTATTGAATTATCAAAGCTCTCAAAAACTCATTATTTTTTTTCTTTTTGCACAATTTTTTTTTGAGCTAGCAGAAGCCCTTAAATTTGAAACTCCATACTTTTTGATTACTAAATTTAAGTTCTTATAAGTTTCATCTTGATTTGCTTTTTAATAATCTTTTTATAATTTTTAGTATTTGTTTCTTTAAAATTGAAACCTATTTACGGCTCAAAAAAGATTGTAGATGTTCGGTTGTATAATCATTGAAACTAAGCTCTATGGTTTTTTGTATTGGTAGGTTCTCTTAGTTAGTATTTTGGGTTTCAATAAATTGTTTTATTGCGTCATAGGCTGGTTTCACTGTATAGGGTGCACTATATTTTTCTTTGATAAGGCCCCAATATCCGAGATCGACATCTGCGGAATCCATCCAGTCATAGATATAGAACCTTTCTAGCCATGTCCATGTTTGTGCCAACTCTAGCGCTTCAACAATTAATTCTGCTTGGGCTGTCTCACTAACAACTGTTGAATGTCCTAAAGGATATTTACTGCTGGGTGTTCGGTAGCCAAACTCTATAATCCAAATGGGTTTATCTCCATCGCCATTTTGGGTCATCATGTTATGAAGTTCTGGTATCCTCCAGAAAGTATGTCCCCAAACATCTTCATTAGGTTCTGCAGGGGAAGCAGGATTACAGTAAGGGTCAACTCCCAGAATATCAAAAAAGCCTTGCGCTCCTGCATTATACATGGATTGTAGAAAGCTTAATCCTCCCTCTGTGGAAAGAAAGTTAGTCGTGATAATCTTTACGTTTGGATCGGCTTGTTTTGCTCTAACATAGGCAACCTGTAACGCTTCTGTATACCCTTGGGGGTTGTCCTTAAAACTATCAAAGTTCGCCTCATTGAAGACTACCCATGCGTTTACTCTCCCCTTGAAGTTTAATACTCTATTGTAAACATAATCACCAAATGTCTGTAAATCAGGCAATCCGTTTGTGCCAAAAGTGCCGATGACATCTATACCCGCTGCGATTGCGGCGTTGACAAAAGTATCGCTGACTCCAGTGCCAATTCTAAGGTGTTTAATTCCAGCTTGGTTGAGCAATGGTATATCTCTTGCTTGCAGTTGGGCGATTGGGGTTCCGCTCCACATGTTTACTCCTACTATCATCTTTGAATTGGGTTGTTGTGTAATTGAACCGATTAGTTGTAAATTTGCGGAATGGTTTAATGATGCGTCCGCACTAGAAATTGATGTAATGCAAATACTTGAATTAAGTATTATTATGATTAGCACTACGGTTTTAAGTAAGGCTGATTTCACGGTGAAGCCCCATCATAACAGTATGTATTAAGTGTTACGATATAATAAACATTTCTGTTTGGGGAGAAATAAATGTCGATATGATACTTGCGATGTTTTCACCTTCTTTATCTCAAAATTACACTTTCAAGAACTTGGTTTTTTTCCTAATATCTTTTACTTTCTCTAAAAAACAGAAGCATAAGTGAGGCCTTAAGTCAGAAATCAATGCTTTTGCAATAAGCACTCGATTGGAAACAACAATTATATCTTACCATATGGAAGAAAAATGGTGTGATGCTCTCTAAGCTTAAAACTGAAGTATCTTCTATTAGGAAATTAAGTAATTTATTTCAAATTCTTAAAATTGTAGTTACAATTCTTGGTACTTCGGCGCTTTTTTATAAAGATTTGTTCGCAGTCTTCTCTGACGCTTGGCAAAGTGAAGTAACAAGCCACATCCTTCTAGTTCCATTAATCTTTGTTTACTTAATCTATCGGAAGCGAAACATGTTACGTGCTGTACTTCCTCTGCAAAATAATGAAAAACAGAGCTGGATTAGATATGGTCCAACAATAGTGGCAATACTGCTAGTTGCGATAGCTATTTTACTCTACTGGTATGGGTCTTTCACCTTTACTCCACTTGAATACCACCTCTTTGCCCTCCCCATTTTTGTATCAGGCTCCTTATTGCTGCTTTTTAATTTTCAGACTCTTCGCCAACTAGTTTTTCCTTTACTTTTTCTCTTTTTCTTGGTTCCGCCCCCTTCCGAATTCTTGTTCAGTGTAGGTGCTACGCTCTCTACTTTAAGCGCCTTGATCTCAACTTCAATATCAAACGTGTTTGGAATACCATCGGTTTTAATCAGTGAATATGGAAATCCTATGATACAAATTACTCGACCTAACGGAACCTTGCTTAACTTTACCGTTGACATTGCATGCTCAGGCATCTATAGTCTTATTGGCTTCCTCATCATTGTTACTCTACTGGCCTATATAATTCGGGATAAACTCTGGAAAAAAATCGTTCTTATCTTAACTGGGATTCCAATAATTTATCTTTTCAATGTTTTCCGTATAACATTAATACTTATTATAGGTTATAATTACGGAGACACCATAGCTCTTGAAGTTTTTCATTTGATTGGCTCCTGGATACTCATGCCTATGGGGACCCTGCTATTGCTCTTTATCTCAGAAAAAGTATTTAGAACACAAATATTCTCCAAAATAAAAAAATGCCCACAATGTCTCTTAAAGCCTCAAACGACTCAGATTTTCTGTTTTGCATGCAATAGAATACTAACACATAAAGTCGTTAAAATCAATAAAACAGACATATTTAAAATCATAGTTTTAATATTTACCGTTGTTCTTATGGTATCTATTCAAGCACCTGTTTTTGCCTTAACCCAAAAGCCAGTAGAGGTGCTAGTAACTACTCCAGCAGGTCAGCAAATTTCAACAGAAGTCCTTCCAAGTATACCCGGGTATGTACTGCAATTCGAGTATAGAGACACCGATTTCGAAAAACTCGCAAAAATTGACGCGGCAATCGTATATCTTTATGTCCCATTAAATCATACTCAAAAACCGATCTGGGTAGCAATCGAAATTAGTTCTGTACGTTCGATGCTCCATAGATGGGAATCCTGTCTAATCAATTACCCCATGCAACAAGGGAGTAAGCCAAAAGTAACTCAAATAGATTTACATGACATTACGCTTTCAGAAAATCCTCTGATTTTAAGCCGCTTCTTTGCCTTTCAAAATACACAAACAGGCAAACTACAGACAGTACTTTATTGGTATGAATCCGCTTCATTTAATGTTAACTCAACTATTCAACAAAAATATTTTAAAATAAGTCTTATAATGTACCCCAATAATATCGAAGAAAAATCGCAAAATCAAGATCAATCATTGCAAATGGCTAACTCTATTTTAACGTATTGGCAACCCATTCAGGTGTGGTCTCCCTTAGCTTTGGTATTATCCCAAAATGGTGGTCAACTCACGGTGATAACAATCATTTCGCTTCTAATTACGCTTGCTTTCTATAGAATAGAAGTGCGGAAACAGAAGCAATTAAATAAAATCGTTTATTTGAAATTATCCCCCGCAAATAGACTATTGATTGATACAATCCGACTAACAGCAAAGAAGAACATCTTAACACTTGAAAATATAGCCGATACTTATTACAAAATTACAGGACAGTTTAAAGACAAGACTGAATTGTTTTATGAAATTACTGAGCTAGAAAATATTGGTCTAATCAAGAACGCTATAATAAGTATACGAGACGAACCCATACAAACATGGGAAACCTGACTATACTTAAAATTTATCTCCAATTAAACTTCATTCACCATTGCCATTTTGGCTTTACCGTATAGTTTTTGGGGTTAACAAAGATTCTTAAACAATGGAAAAATTATACTTGTATTCTAGATAATGTTTCTAACCTTTCTAATAATCTTTAAAAATAACGCCTACTATAAAAGCTGGGAGAAGGTAAGTTTGCCTAATAAATTACTATTAAGGATATCCGCATTAATAACTATTTTTTTAATCTTTACTCTGCTTGCAGCCCCAGTCTTAGCTGCTGAACCTGGTCAAGCGCATCTTTGGTTCTATTCGCAAGACCCAAGTACTCTGCTGGGTCCTCAACCACTTCCTGATCCTGAAGAATATGACTCTAATTGGATTGACACTAATGAAGATCCATGGTTAACCGAAAGTATAGTTATTTCGTCATCATCTTTCTCACTCTGGTTAGGATGTGTCAAGGAAGAATCACTGGATACAAAACTTGTTGTAACAATTAACGAGGCTGCATTCGCTGCCATTGACACAATCAAAATCAATGGAATTGCAGTCGAAGGATGGACAAGTGGAATGCCCTCAGCATTAGCGAATCATGGAGTTTTCAAAAATGCTCATGGATATAATGAAGTTAGCATTGGAGATATCTATTCGCCACCAGATACTCGGTACGTAACCCAGATTACAATTGAAATCATCTTTAAAGAAGGCGTTGATATAAATGATGCAAAAGTACATTTCGACGCTTATGGATATATGGATGATGGAAAACTAAACCATAACCCCTACTCTCATGATGCAACTTTCGTAGTTCCAGAAACTGCCACAATAATCTTAGCGGGCTCTTCATTAATTGCGTTTGGACTCTATGCATACAAACGCAAGGCATAATGATATTATCATTTCTCCTATCTTTTTGTGATAAGAATAGTATTTTCCGTTGAGTACTTATATAAATCCAATTTTGCAAATTTTGTTTCACAAACTTATATTTGCAATTTGACAAATACTCCAGACGTAATTCTCAAGAATCCTTAAAAAGAATGTGCTGACAATAAAGGGTTAAATAAAACAGGATTCGTTGACTATGTTAACCGTCTCATTCTCCTTAAAAAATCGCTTGGTTATTTTACGGATGATTAAAATGGGGTTTTCTAAAATTTACAAACCAATACTTGGTATCTTTTTTATTTTTCTAATTTTTGTTAGTTCTTTGGCGATTGTTGCTTCTCTTGATACAGTCAGTGGATCAACGGAATCAAACATGAAGATTGGAGTTAATTATTGCAACATAGCTTCAGCTTTTCTTTCCAGAGATGTTACATTATTACGCGAAGCAGGAATCACTTCTCTCAGAATAATGTTTTCACCCTATTCTTTAAGTACATATGTGCCTAAACTGATTCCCGCTGTCTTTAATGAAGAATTTTCAATTCTCGGTGTTTTATACAATGAAGAATTATGTGTCGCTAACAACATAGACGGATGGGGAGATTATGTCTATAAAACAGTTTCTGCCTATAAGAACTACGTAAAGGTTTGGGAAGTATGGAATGAACCTGATTGGAACACCGGTTTTGGTCCTGATGGTAAAGCTGGAGACGTTACTAAATATGTTCAATGGTTGAAGGTAGCTTATTCTAAAATAAAAATTGCTGATCCTACTTGTACAGTTCTTGGTGGAAGTATTTCAGTTTGCCAAGATAATACTCTTAGTTGGATAAGTAAAATGTATGACCTTGGAGCAGGACCATATATGGATGCGTTGTCGGTCCACCCATACGACAACGATGGCCCATTACCACCTTACACTTCATCTTGGGGTAAAGCATTCTGGAGAGCCCAAGATGCTCGTAATATTATGGTTCAAAAGGGGTATAGTAACAAACCAATGTGGTTTACTGAAGTTGGATGGAGAACTAAAGGAACCGGCGGACAAATAGTCGTTACGGAATCTGATCAAGCCCAGTATATCAAGGATGCTTTGACTTATGCCAAAACTAATTGGAGTTGGCTAGCAACTTTCATGATTTATCAGTGGCAAGATGGAGGCGGGGATTACTTTGGACTCTTGAGAGAAGATGGTACTCGTAAACCATCCTTCTATGCCTTGAAGGCATTCAATAATTCGCCATTGCCCGAATATTCTTTGACAATAACTGTATCTCCTAACGGCTTTGGATCAGTATCAAAGAATCCCAATCAAGCATCCTATGTTTCTGGCTCAACAGTTACGTTAACTGCTGATCCAGCTATGGGTTATGTATTTGATAGCTGGGGTGGAGCATTAACTGGTAATAATAATCCAACTTCCATCACAATAAATAGTGACAAAAGCATTATTGCGAATTTTATACCTCTAAAAGAAATTATTATTGACAATGTCAACGCAGCGTTTGTAGGTACTTGGCCTTCTTCAAAATCAATTAGTGGCTACTATGGAGTTGAATATCGCTATCATACAGGTGGAACAGGTACTAATACTGCTACTTGGTCTGTTAATATTCCTCTTACTGGATATTGGCAGGTATTTGCGAGATGGACAAGCTACTCTAATCGTGCAACAGATGCTAAATATACGATAAATCATGCAAGAGGATCAACGATTGTACAATTAAATCAAGCAATTAATGGTGGATCATGGCAGAGCATAGGTATTTATTCATTTAATATAGGCACTTACAGCATATCTTTATCAGACAGTGCTAATGGTGTCCTTATAGCAGATGCAATAAGACTAGTTCCTTCGCCGACACCTTCGCCGACACCTTCGCCGACACCTTCGCCGACACCTTCGCCGACACCTTCGC
>CAZQTZ010000088.1:0-267 GCA_964596465.1 uncultured Candidatus Bathyarchaeia archaeon
CATTCCGAAAACTACGAATGCTGATGCGATAACTATCATGATAAGGTATTTTAGAGTAGCATTAATCGAGAATATGTTTTTTTTAAAAAGCATCAGCACTGTTGTGCCAGCTGTTGCGATTTCCCAAAATATGAAGAGAGTCAATAGGTCACCTGCAAAGGCAGCGCCGAATATGCCCGCAGTGGTCATTAGCATAATAGCAAAATATCTCTCTACGGGTTTTTCACTTGAATCGATATAAAAAATTCCATATATTAGAACTACTGC
>CAZQTZ010000088.1:277-7716 GCA_964596465.1 uncultured Candidatus Bathyarchaeia archaeon
GATGACTCGCCGGCGTTTAAACCCAAGCTGATAATACCAGGCGAAGATGTACTATAATAGCTAATAGCTAAATTAGCTACCATTACTCCAGTAATGACAAATATTGCAATAAACCAACCCAGAGTGAACTCCATCTTATGATTGCTTTTTCTTATCAGGTTATAGACAGGGATAGTTAGCAGTGCAAAGATTATCAGAGTTGATATGGGCAATATCACATATGTTATTTCAATCATTAGAATTTACCTTTAATTAGCCGATTCTCCCAGTTTGAATTAAATCTAGGAAAAGTGTAGGATAAATTCCTACGATTATGATTAGTATCACTAAGATCACAAAAGAGATTTTCATAGAGTTTGATACATCGATTACCCTTTTTTCCGGCTCGTCAGTTTCGCTTACTTGAGTGTTTTCGTTTTTTGTTTGACCGAGGAAAATATTTGTGGTAAATCTTAACATGTAGGCAAGTGAAATTACTGCTGCTATGAGCATAAGAGCAGTGGGTATAATGTAAAATGAATCAACGCTGATTATTTCGAATGCGCCAACAAATATTAGAACCTCGCTGATAAAGCATGCGAACGGTGGCACTCCACCTATACTGAGAGCCGCTATTGTTGAGGATACCGCTGTAAAAGGCATTTTTCCCGCTAATCCTCCCATCTTGCGGATATCTCTTTTTTCTGTTTGATGCATTATTCCTCCTGCAGTAAGGAAGAGCAGACCTTTGCTTAGAGCATGACTAATAATATGAAGTACAGTCCCGGTTATCGCAGTGGCTGAAGATAAGAGCACTACTATTCCGGCGGCAGCGTTTGCGGGCATTAGCGAAAGTCCAAACATAACATAACCCATATGAGCGATGCTTGAGTATGCCACCAAGCGTTTAATGTCCGTTGAAGCTAACGCTATTAGTGACCCAAAAAAGGCAGAAATTACGCCAACAATTGATAATGCATGTAGAAAATCTGTTCCGAATGTTAATCCCACCGCTGGGAGGACCATTCCAAGTGAAAGGCGAAGAATTGCGTAAGCTCCTGCACTAATTATTACCCCGCTTAACAGCGCCGACATTGGTGCTGGGGCTTCAGCATGAGCATCGGGTAACCACATATGAACCGGCACAACAGCCATTTTGACAGCGAATCCTGCAGTTAGCGCAATTAAAATCCACTTTGTAATATCAGGCATAGTAGTAGTTAGGATGCTTTGGGCTTCGAAAATCTCAGTAGTTCCTGTTGCCATATAGGTTGCGCCTATGCCTAACAGGACAAATACTGCGCCTGCATGAGTATATATGAAAAGTTTGAATGCCTGCTTGTATGAGTCTTTGTACCCCCATTCTCCGATAATGAAGTATGCTGGAACAAGCATTAATTCCCAGCAGAAATAGAATAGAATAAGATTAGATGTTAAGAAAACTCCTACTAACCCTACAGAAAGCATACATAATAAGGCATAATACGCTGGCAGATGCTTTTTTCCGTGCATATAGTTTATCGAGAATAAAGCCGCAACAAGAATGAGAACAAGACTGACTATAGCTATTGAAACACTGATACCATCAGCGAAAAGTGAAAACGACGTTTTAAAAAGCGGAATCCAGTTATACGGTTCCTCATATCGGTGGCTTGGATCATTGAGAATTGTGGGGACGGTCAATAAAAGTAATAAAATATTGACTAAGGCGATTAAAGCGACGAAAAGTGCAGCGATTTTAGGCGATTTTTTACCTGCTAAATACACGAATGGTATACTTAATGTTGGAATCACAAATACTGCCAAAAGAAAAAACGACATTTTATAATATTCCTCCAATTGTCAAAATTATCAACACCACAATTAGTATGAAACCAATAATCCCTGCAACAATATAATTTTGAACCGTTGTAGATGGCACCTTCTTCAACTTAGAAGAAGTCTGCATAAACCATGTTGCAAAGGAAGCTAATAATAAATTCGCAGAATCATCAATATGCATAAGCCCCTCGGAAAATCTCTTAATTCCTTTGGCGGCATCAAAATGCTTTAGATTCGCTGAATTATCAAAATGTATAAGGTTATCTGAAAGTTTTCTTATTCCTGCGACTATAAGATAGTAAAAGTCATCAAAAAAATAAGCGCGCTTTAATATAATAGTTAAAGGATTGGATTGGTCAACAATTCTTTTGATGAATTGCGAGTTCTTGTAGTACATCAAATAAACCAGTAATCCAGTTGGTAATAGTAACAATAAGAAAATTGCAGTTTCTGAGCTGATGAATGAGCCAAGTAACGTTATTTCAAGATGCATATGCATAAAATTAACAATTACCGGTTGAGCTAATCCCCAGACTATGCATAACCCTGCAAGTATAGCAGCTGGGAACAACATGATTCTTGGGGCTTCATGCGGATGCTCTTTTAGTAAATACTCTGATTCTTTACGCATGAAAACTAAAGTTAAAAATCGCAGACAATAGGCAAAAGTGATGGCTGCTGTAAAATAAAGAAAAGCCGCCCCTACTAAGGAACCTGCCTCTGTGACGCTAGTAATGACTAGTCCCTTACTAAAGAACGCGGCAAAAGGCGGTAATCCGCTTGTAGTTATTACCATTATTACGGCTAATGCGAAGGTTATCGGCATAACTTTCCTTAAGCCACTCATCAAACGCATATCTCTAGTTTTAAGCGCATGAATAATTCCTCCGGCAAGGAGAAATCCTAGCCCTTCGAAGAAAGCATGGCTTACCATATGAAACAAACTGGCAAACCAGCCAATTGATGTTAATATGGATAAAGACTCGGTTTCAGCAAAAGCTGAGCCTAAAGCTGCCATCATAAATCCAATTTGGCTAATAGTTGAGTAAGCTAATACACCTTTAATGTCGGTTGTTGTGAGCGCTAATGTTGCTCCAACAAGAGCGGTTAATATACCTATCCAGGTGACTACTGGGAACCAAAGTGCTTGAAGCACAATGATTAGAGTAGGAATAGCTGCAAAAATAAGTATAAATCTTGAAAGAAGATAAACACCTGCTTTAACCATCGTAGCAGCATGCAGGAGTGCGCTTACTGAGGTTGGGGCTTCCATTGCGCTATAAAGCCAAGTGAATAACGGAAGTTGAGCAGATTTTGCAATTGCTCCACCTAAAACCAAGAATGCAACAATAACCATCAGGTCCGTATTGAGCATCCCTGTATTTGCCGCTGATTCTATTCCAATAATCGTTTCATGAAAACTGAATGTACCAAAAGTTGTGAAAAGGATGCCTATGGCTGCAAGCAGTGATATGTCACCAATACGGGTCATTATGAAAACTTTAATACCTGCGTTGATTGATTCGGGGCGCTTGTACCAGAATGAAATCAACGCATAAGAACAAAGACCCACCATCTCCCAGAAAATAAACATCTGGAGCATATTATCTGAAATTACAAGACCTATCATTGAACCAATGAAAAGTAAAATTAGGAAATAGTATCGGGTTAATCCTTCTTCACCTTTCATGTAACCTAAAGAATAGATGACGATGATTAATCCAAAGAAAGCAACAAGACCAGCAAACAACACCGATAATGGATCAATGGTTACTCCTGCATTGACTCCTCGAAACCACGTAATTGTGGAGTCGATTGGTTGGCCATCGCTAAAAAATACATTCAGCGCAAGCAAAATAGAAAAAGCTGCTGTAGCTAATGCGACCATCACAACAAAGTAGTTGCGGACTTTTTCGCCTTTTTTTGCAATAAGAGGAACAAATACACTTGCAACAAGTGGAAGAACCCAAACAAGCCAAGCATAAATTTCCTCAAATCCCACTATGATTCAGCCTCGTCCTTTTTCTCATGCATTTTTATTATTTCGTTGATGTTACTTGTTCCATACTTTTTCGTTACAATAACTAACAAAGCTAAAACTACCCCGCTTATGGTGGTATCTGTACAGAACGCCAATATTAGAAAAGCTTGACCTAAACCTTGACTAGCGGAGGAAGCAAGCATAACAAAATTCAATGTCGCAGCTGTAGCAATCAGCTCTATTGAAATGAAAATCCTTAGAAGTTGTCTATTAGTCAGCAAACCATAGACGCCAATCGCCATAATTATAAAAGATAAAATGATAAAATTCATTTTTTCTCGCCCTTTCCCTTTTCATACAAAATAATGGTGATTCCCAGTGCTACTACCAAAATGACAAGAGCTTGCAAGATGACATCTATGCTACTTAAATCCCATAACGCAGTACCAAAAGAAGCCTCGGAGTATTCTCCTGTAGGATTAGAAGCTGAAAGAAGAATTGCGGGTAACGATAAAACAAAGCCTATGCCGTTCAGAACTACAAGTTTTTTCGGAGAAGTTTTCTTTGTAGATTTTTCACTTAGTATTTCTCCTGACAAAAATAGAACAGCTAATGTACCGATGCTGATAGCAAACTGAAAAATAGCTGCAAAAATCGCACCATTAACATAATAGAGTAGAGCTGTGAACAGAAAAGTTCCAGCCAAAGCCGCAATTGAATACATAATTTCATCCAGAAACAGTGCTAGACAAGCAGAAATAATCAAGCATATTGAGAGTATTTCAAGAATCATTGCTTATCACCTTTTAAAGCCTTCAAATCAGGATTCATAACTAATGATGCCTTATCCGTCGTAGCCAATTCAAAGAAGTCTGAGCTCTTAATCGCGTTTTTAGGGCAACTTTCGGCGCATTGATAGCAAAATATACATTTGTTTAGGTCGAATTGAGGGTACTTTTTTCCGTTGATTTCTACCATTTCAATTGCTTTCGCCGGACAGACTCTGCTACATAATCCACAACTGATGCATAAATTAATATCAAATTCCTGTTTTCCCCTATAGTCTTCAGGAAGCTTGGGTTTAACGAACGGATATTTTGTTGTAGCTGGTTTAGTAAAAATGTGCCAGAGGGTCCTCTTCCACATTGGAGATATTCGGGATTTCTTTTCTTTTTTCATTTTTACACCAACGGATAAACCCATTTTACCAAAGCCACCGTCAGCATTAGCGATAATATCGATGCGGGCAGGATTCTGTTCCAATTGGCTGATAGAACTTGATCTATACGTAATCTCGCAAAAAGAGTAGTTATGTATTCGGTTAACACTATGACAGCTAATAGTTTAAGTACAAACCATAATGTATACCAGAAGGCAGGGCATCCAAAAAAAACTGGTCCATATGGCCCACCAAGGAATAATTCAACAATCAGAGCAGCTCCGAAAATAATTTGCGTATCACGTGTTAAATGAAGGAAAGCTAGTTTTGCTCCTGTATACTCAGTTTCCAATCCACCCACTAATTCGGTTTCTGCATGAGGAACATCGAAAGGATCTTTTTCTAATTCCGCTTGCATAGCTATTATAAAAAGAATAAAAGCCCACGGTGCCAAAAAAATGTAAGGAATAGTCTGGTTTGAAGCTATTGTAAATATGTTTAAGCTTCCAGCGATAAATGCCGGTATTAACGCAAGCAGGAAAATCGGTATATCATAACCTAAGAATTGAGTTAAGACTCTAGCGGAACCGATAGTACCATAAGGATTATTTGAAGCCCACCCCGAAAGAAACAATAAAAAACTAGTGATTGTAGGAATCGTTAAAATAACAATTAAATCCCCATTAAAGCCAGTTGTTGAAAGTACACTTGCACCATCAATCGGTAGAAAACAAATTCCAAAAACCATAAAAGTAAAAGCTAAAAGAGGAGTAAACTTAAAAACTATTTTCTTAACATTTCTCGGTTCAATATTTTCCTTCGTTAAAAGCTTAATAAAATCAGCCAACGGCTGAAGAATACCCGCTGGTCCTGCTATTAAAGGCCCAACACGATTTTGTATACGTGCTTCAAGTTTACGTTCCACCCAATCGCAGAACAAGGTCAGAAATAATATGAAGGTAAAACCTGGAAAGACTAGTATTCTAAAGATTAACTCTAATTCAATCATTAGTTGTCATCTGTCCGTACATGAAAAACATGGGTCCAAACTTACAAAGTTCGAAGGAACATCAGCAATGTTTTCACCTATCGCTGTTTTCAGAAATGCTGGAATATTCGAGAATGTTGGAGTGCGTACTTTAACACGTTCAGGGAAAATGCTTCCATTACTTTTAATATAATAAAATAATTCTCCTCGAGGGGCTTCAACACGATTTACTGCCTCGTTTAGAGGCACAACCCCTGGAGCTTTTAACCTAAAAATCCCAGCTGGTAGATGGTCTATGGCATATTCAATTATGTTTATGCTTTCTTCGACCTCGTCCATGCGCACATTCATACGCGCCCAAGTATCGCCCTCCTTGTAAACAATCTCCCGAAACGGAATCTCACCATACGCCTCATAAGGCTCATCCTTACGAACATCAATATCCACACCCGAACCCCGAGCCACCGGACCAACCACACACAACCTCAAAGCATCCGCCCTAGAAAGAACACCAACACCCTGCATACGCATCCTGATTGAGGGTTCCTTTTCGTAGATTTGTCTGTAGAATGGTAGCTTTTCTCTCAAATCTTTCAGATTTTTTTTAATTCTTGGAATATCACCTTCTTTTAGGTCTCGTTTTATACCGCCTATAGTTATTAATGATGAATAAACACGGTTTCCACTAAGTAATTCAATTAAATCCATTATCGGTTCTCGATCTCGCCAGATATACTGGAACAGAGTTTCGTAGCCGATTTCCATTCCTGCGTGACCAAGTGTTAGTAAATGGCTCGTTATCCTGTTAAGCTCTAAAGTTATGACTCTAAGATACTTTGCTCTTGGCGGAATTTCTATTTTTAATAACTTTTCGACTGCTTCAGAAAAGCAACAAGCATGGATGCTGTTGCATATGCCACATATACGCTCGCACAAGTAAACATCCTGCTGATAAGTTCTAGATTCAGCAGCTTTTTCTACCCCTCTATGAACATATCCGATTCGGGGCTCAACTTTGGTTACTGTTTCACCATCAACGGTCACGGCAAATTTTTCTGGTTCTAACAAAGCAGGATGCTGAGGGCCGATTACAATTCTTACCAGTCTTCCCGTTTCGGAAGGTTTAGCTTCTTCTTTTAGAGAATTCAGTTTAACCTCATTCATTTTTGTATTCTTTCTAAGCGGAAAGACTCCTTCAGGCCAATTCTCTGGTAAAACAAGGCGTCCTGGACTTGGATGCCCTTCAAAAATTACGCCTAAAAGGTCTGTAACCTCCATTTCATGAAATACTGCTCCTGGAATTATATCAGTAATTGTCGGGATTTTCGGATTTTCTTTAGAAACTTCGGTTTTAATTGTTAAAAGCGCATTTGACGTGCGTACATGATAATAAACACCTATAGTTGCATCCAAATCAATGCCCGTGATGGCTGAAATAGCAGTTTTTTCATCAACTTCTACCATCGTTTTTAAGAGGTCTCTGTGTAGGTCATTACTAGTGATTATTGTAG
>CAZQTZ010000088.1:7726-8141 GCA_964596465.1 uncultured Candidatus Bathyarchaeia archaeon
AGTTGACCTTTTAGAATCTGGACTTTTTCTTTGAATTTGGATTCAAAACTGCTAATGAAATCTCTGTTACTGTTCAGAGTTAATTTTGCTTTTTCTCCCGGCAATCCTTTTTCTATCATTAATCCTGCCTCTTTTTTTGATATAAGGCTCTGTTAGTATTATTTGTGAGCAGTTTGTTAGTCTGATTTTCATACTGTACCTTACTTACGCCATTTACTACAGTACAGGATTCTGCAAAAACGCTTAAGAGTACACGTATACACCGATGGCCGTGATAAATTCAAGGTAGAGCATCTAAATCAAATACTATGTTCAGCCATTCTGCATATGACCTTATGGCACCGTCTGTTGCTAGCGGGGTATATCTGCAGATTTTGGTAAGTGTACTAGCAATACGCCGAAGCATCCACCGATA
>CAZQTZ010000089.1:0-8137 GCA_964596465.1 uncultured Candidatus Bathyarchaeia archaeon
CAAGGTCTTGGGCGATTTTATTACCGCCTCCAAAGCTGCGGATGTCGACTGCTATTTGGTGGGAACGTGTGAAGCCTTTTTTCTCTGCTAAAACTTTAACTCCGTTCTCGTAAAGGTATTGTCCAGCGGTTTGAGCGTTCTTTACTATTTGTTTTGCCAATTCTGAGCCAAAGAGTTTCATTTCAAGTGCCGCTATGCCCAAGGCAGGTAATCTACCTAGATGAGTGCTTGAAGCAGTAAGTGGAAATACAGCATACTGAATTTTCTTAATTGCTCTTTCCTGCTTCGGTGTTGAGGCATTACCCAATATGACTCCACCCTGAGGTCCTGGGAAGGTTTTGTGAGTTGAAGATGTTATGAAGTCTGCACCTTCGCGAAGGGGATCTTGGAAGACTCCGCCTGCGACTAAGCCCAAAACATGAGAGGAGTCATAAGCAACATATGCGCCTACCTCATCGCAGACTTCTTTGAGTTCTCTTATTGGATGGGGGAACAAAAAAAGGCTACCGCCAAAGGTTACTATACCTGGTTTAGCAGCGCGGATAACATCTCTTGATCGGTCAGGGTCAATATTGAATTCGTCAATGTTGTAAACGTGATTTATATCATCTAACCCTAAAATTGAGCCGGCTAAACCCGTATAATCGTGTGATATATGTGCCCCGCAGCTTAGTGGGGTTACGACCATTTTACGGTTGCCTGTCGCCATAGCCAAACCTTTAAAGGTAGCTAGGTTCGCATGGGTTCCTGAGACTAAGCGAACATCAGCCCAATTGCATTTGAATAGATCTTTCATCAGGTCCGTAGCGTAGTTTTCGATTTGGGACATGAATTTTTGGCCTTGATAGTATCGTTTCTTAACATGACCTTGGAGGTCATTTTCGCCTTCTGCATATCTGCCCTCAAGATCAGAGGCAAAATCTTGCATCTGCTTAACTGCGGGTGATTTGATGCCCTCGCTGGCAATCATGTTTATGCATTCAAGGCTACGGTACTGTTCATGGTTACAAGTAGCTTGGGTTAGTTTGAAAAATATGTCCGCATAATCTTCCATTCCAAATAGTCCCCCTTTAACAGTTATCAACCGAAGATAGGTTAGAACTATTTAGCCTTAATGGAAGCGATGACTATAATCTACCTTTTCTGCTTAAAAATGCGTATTTTTTAAGGTAAAAGCTGTTTAAGTTAATAGGCGAATAGGCGGAATAGCAAATACGCTAAGTGAGTTGGGATGGTTGATTAGATGGTGGATTTGTGGCGAAAACCATATCATGTTGTTTTAGAGGTAGAAAACCGAAAATGCAGCATACTTAAACGCTTATCTAGTCTTGGGCTTAAGCATTTCAAAGTTGTAGATATCAGGAGTTCAAATAGTAAAATTGTAAAGCACCTCATAGAGCTTGACCCTGAAGAAGTCCGAAAATTGAAGAACAAACCTGCCGAGCTTAAAACCATCGGGCTGAAGGATGAAGGAGAAGAAAAAGCATCGGTTTGGTTTGAAAGTGAAGGATGCCAAATCTGTAACACCATTCTATCAAGTGATGCGTTTCTTGTTTCTGGAAAAAGTATGGCGGATTATACTATAATGTATAGCTTTATGGTACCCAGTTTTGAAGCATACAAACAAATTGTCACAATCATGGAAAAAAACGGTTTAAAAGTGAATGTGCTCAAAATGGGAAAATTCGAACCTCAATCAGGTGTACTAACAGAAAAGCAAGAACGCATCTTCTGGCTAGCTCTTAAAGGCGGATTTTTTGACTATCCAAGAAAAATTGATACTGTTGAACTTGCTGCTAAACTCGGAATAAGCCCGTCTACATTATCAGAAATAACTCGTAGAGGCATGCGTAGATTACTTGAGAATTATTTTAAAAATGAAACGTGATAGATCTATTTTTCCCTTTTAGGTTGATTTAATCCTGAAGCAAAAGTGTTAAATTTGTTTTTTGACTCTTTATTATTGGGCAAGCTCTCCGCTGTTATTAAATTACTGTTCTTCTCAATCCCTTAAATATTCGGGGAAACAGCTATGTGCGCCCATAACTAAGCATAACGAAGGTGCAACACTATGAGTCAAACTCAAATGTTCTGTTATCAGTGTGAACAAACTGCCAAAGGGCAAGGATGCTCAACTTTTGGAGTCTGCGGTAAAAGTCCAGAAGTAGCTAATCTCCAAGACCTACTAATATACACCCTGCGAGGTCTTTCTCAATTAGTATTAGAAGCTCGAAAGCTTGGGATTAAAGATGAAAAAACAGATCTATTCATAAGCGAAGCCGCCTTTGCGACTTTAACAAATGTAAACTTTAGCCCTGAAGATATTATCAAATACATTAAATGTACTGTAGCGACACGTGAGGAACTTAAGAAGAAGATTGCCGCTGCAGGTGGAAAAACTGATTTTGGAACTGCAACTAACTTGGTTTTAGAGCAAACTCAAGAGGGTATGGTCCAGCAGGGAAAGCAGTTCGGCATTCTTACTGATCCTGCTCCAAATGAAGATGTGCGTGGGCTTCATTGGCTCGTTACCTACGGCATAAAAGGTGTAGCGGCATATGCATACCATGCCTATCGTCTGGGCAAGAAGGACGATAAAGTCTTTGAACACATAGAACAAGGGTTAGCTGCTGCACTTGATCAATCCTTAGGCGTAAACGACTTTGTTGGGTTAGCCTTAAAATGCGGCGAAATCAACATTCGCGCGATGGAACTTCTAGACGAAGGTAACACAGAAGCTTACGGTCATCCAATTCCAACTAAGGTTCCCCTCGGCTTCAAGAAAGGTAAAGCTATACTCGTTTCAGGGCATGATCTTAAAGATTTAGAGGAACTTCTTAAGCAGACTCAGGGCAAAGGCATAATAATCTACACTCATGGGGAAATGCTTCCCGCTCATGGCTATCCTAAATTAAAACAATATCCGCACTTCTATGGGCACTACGGAACCGCATGGCAAAATCAGCTAAAAGAATTCGCTGCTTTTCCAGGCGCTATCCTCATGACCACAAACTGTATCCAAAAGCCAGCTGATAACTATAAAGGCAATATTTTCACTTCAGGGCCTGTCGGATGGCCAGGTGTAACCCATATTCCAGACGAAGACTTCACGCCAGTAATAAACAAAGCTTTAGCTTTACCTGGGTATTCTGAAGACAAAGAAGGCAAAACTGTCATGGTCGGATTCGCGCGCAACGCAGTCCTATCGGTAGCAGGAGCTGTAATTGACGCAGTAAAGAAAGGGCAAATCAAACACTTCTTCCTTGTCGGTGGTTGTGACGGAGCTAAACCTGGACGAAGTTACTATACCGAATTCGTCGAAAAAGCACCAAAGAATACGATCATACTCACTTTAGCTTGCGGCAAATTCCGATTCTTCGACAAAGATTTAGGTGATATAGGCGGTATACCACGTCTCTTAGACATAGGGCAATGCAACGATGCCTACTCTGCAGTAGTAATAGCACAAGCTCTAGCCAAAGCATTCGGTGTTGGCTTAAACGAATTGCCGCTCTCTATGATCCTGTCTTGGTACGAGCAAAAAGCCTGCTCAATCCTGCTCTCACTGCTTTACTTAGGTGTTAAAAACATCCGCTTAGGACCAAGCTTGCCCGCCTTCATCACGCCAAATGTGCTAAAAGTTCTGGTTGACAACTTCAATATAATGCCCATCAAAACCGCCGAAGAAGACCTCAAAGCAATATTAGGCTAAAACGTTCCTCTCTATTTTTTCTAGTTTTTTTATTTTTACTGTTTCCTTCTTTCTTTTTTACTGAAAAACCCTTTTATTTATGAAATTAAGCCTAAACAAAGAAAGGAGACGCATCATTGCCTCATTCATTAAATAGCAAAAAGGCTAAAGCAGTTTTTTTTACTTTGTTGGCTGGTGCGTTGTGGGGTACATCATTTCCAATAATAAAAATCGGGCTAAACACAATTAATCCCTTCGCATTTGTATTTTGGCGTTTTTTTATTTCATGTCTTACACTGATTATCATAATGGTACTTCTCAAAAGATTCTCTCTAAAATTAGAAAACAAAAAACTCGTGATTCTGTTAGGTATTGCGAATGCTGCAGGTTACATACTTCAATACGTAGGTATGCCCTTTACATCTGCGGCAAAAGCAGCACTTTTCATAAACCTAAGTGCAATGTGGGTTGCAATTCTAAGTCCAAAACTTTTAGGTGAATATTTTTCTAACAAAAAGATAGCAGGAGTCCTTTTTGGATTAATGGGAATCATATTTGTTAGCACTAATCTAGATTTAGCAACTTTAACTCAAGGCCAATTAGCAGCTGACATTTTATTGATTATTTCAGGAATTATCTGGGCACTATTTATGATATATAACAAGAAACTAACTATGGCTTCTACTTCAGTAACTTTTCAGTCTATGACTTGGGTGCTAATATTTACTTTTCTATCGATTGCGCCTTTCGGACTTATGGCTGGACCTAGCTTCTTCGTCATCTCAGGTTGGGAATGGGCTGCAATAATCTGGACAGCAATTGTTTGTTGGATCATACCTTATTGTTTGTGGTTTGAGAGTCTAAAGCATCTTTCCGCTTCTACCTCGACAATATTGCTTCTTTCCGAGATAGTTGTGGCTGTAATTGCATCAATTACCCTCCTCAAAGAACCCGTAACGGTGTTTTCCAGCATTGGTGCATTATTCATTATGGTAGCTATATTATTTGTATCAATAAATAACAATCATTTTACTCGAAAAAAGTAAAAACATCCCTTCAAGGAGACTATACTTAAGCTTAAATACTAAACAATTAAATAAATGGGCAAGGGTGAAGGAAAAGAATGGCAAAAATCATAACAATAGCTTTAGTTATCATAATGCTTATCGTAGGTTTTGGCGTAGGATTGGTTTCTGGACCGCTCCTTATGCCACAAGACTCTTCAAGTAGTGATAGTGTATGGCAAAAAATACAAAGCACCGGCAAGATTCAAGTTGGCACTGACCCAACATGGCCACCTTATCAACTTCGCGACAATGTTACTAATGAAATCGTAGGTTTCGAAGTAGACTTAGCGAATGCTTGTGCTGCAAAACTAGGTTTAGAAATTGTATGGAATGATGTGGGTTTTGATAACATCATCCTCTCAGTAGAGCAAGGCAGTCTTGACATGGGTGTTAGCGGGTTCTCAGTAACTCCGGATAGATTAGAGAAAGTTCTCTTTACCTTACCTCACAGCACAACACAAGCACAAGTAGTTATGCTAAAGAGCGTTATGCAAGCTAAAGGGATAACCGCAAACGTAAGCTCACTTGCTGGCTTCAAAACATTAGGTATCACTGTCGGAGTGCAATCTGGCAACGTTGAACAAATAGAACTTCAAGACGCAGGTGTAGACATCCGAACTTGGAGTGATTCAGCTTCGCCATTCCAAGACATGGTTAGTTCAAACCCAAGTGTACAAGCAGTGTATGCTGAAACACCAATCACTACAAATTGGATTAACCAATTCGCAGCAGAAGGCAAAGAAGTTAGCGTAGTCTACGTACATCCATATTACCCCGTATCATTTCTCGTCGGCAAGGACTCCTACATTCTATTGGAAAAAATGAACAGTGCTCTAACAGAACTTATATTTGATGGCACAGTAGACCACTTAAAAACTAAATGGCAAATACCTCTAATGTGATAAATATTGGACATTTGGCAACAAATAATTATCCTCTTGGGAGGAGTACCACTTACTCTTTCCATTTCTCTTATTTCTTTTTTAATTGGCATACTAGTGGGTTTGCCGCTAGCTTTTATAAGAACATATGAAAAAGAAATCAGCTTCGTTGTTGACGGTTATGAAAAAATATTCCGAGGTATTCCAGAAATTGTTTTACTCTTACTCTTCTACTTCGGTTTAGGACCTTATTTCAAGTTCCCATTTGGCAGCCCCTTCTTCGTAGCATGCTTCGTGTTAGGGCTGAGAAGCGGAGCTAACCAATCACAAATTTACCGAGGGGCGATTCGGGGTGTTGGGGATGAACAAATGATAGCTGGAATGTCAATTGGCTTATCCAAATGGAGAGCAATTTGGCACATCATGGTTCCCCAAGTTTTCAATTTTTCCACTGCAGGATTAGGCAGTGAATATGCATTACTAATAAAGGACTCAGCATATGTCTATGTTATCTCATTGGCGGAGATAACAACTCGATCTATCCAAATAAAAAGCATCCCACCGGGCGATTTTGTTGCCCCATTTGTTATTTCAGCTATTCTATATATTGCATTAACATTCCCTATTGCCTTCTGGCTTGATCGATGGGGAAATAAAAGGAAGAAAAAAATAGGGTTGTAGAAAAATGGTAGAATTCGTGATGGAAGCAAGACACGTATACAAAACATACATTACCAAGAAAAGCAAGGAAACTGAATCTTCATGTGATGGTTTTAAAAATCAAGTCGAAGCAGTGAAAGATGTTTCATTACAAATCCGGAAAGGAGACATTAAACTCATTTTTGGGCCTAGTGGTTCTGGGAAAAGCACTTTTTTACGATGCATGGCTATGTTAGATATTCCAGACAAAGGTGAAATTTATCTTGGAAATGAATGCCTAACTGCTCCCAATGTTGATTTAAACAAGGCCCGCGCGAGAATCGGCTTCGTTTTTCAGCATATTTATCTCTTCCGTCATCTTACGGCTTTGGGTAATGTAGAATTAGCACTTAGACAAGTACTAAAGTTGCCTAAGGAAGAAGCTCGAAAAAGAGCTTTAGATGCACTAAAAGAAGTTAATATTAGTGACTGTATCAACAAATTTCCTTCTCAAATGTCTGGTGGCCAGGCTCAGCGTGTCGGTATTGCTAGGGCTATAGCGCGTGACCCCGATATTATTTTGCTTGATGAACCAACTTCAGCGTTAGATCCGGAGCTTACTGGAGAGGTTATAGATACTCTGCGCGACTTAGCCAAACAAGGCACAACTATGCTTATAGTGAGCCATGAAATGCCGTTTGCACGTGAGGTTGCTGAGGAAATGATTTTTTATGATGAAGGTACAATTGTTGAAACTGGGCCTCCTTCATTGTTCTTTAATGCTCCTAATACTGATCGTGCTAAAAAATTCATGACAAGGATCATAAACAAAACTACAAGGGAATAATAGATGTTTGAATTCATCTTCGATCCCAGATTTTATCCGATGGTTCTTCAAGGATTAGCGCTTACCATACAAATCACCTTATTTGGTGTGCTGTTGGGTTTGGGATTGGGGACATTACTCGCTATAGGTGATATATACGGGAAAAAACCCATTAAAGCAGCAATTGCTGTATATGTAGAGTTCTTCAGAGGAAGTCCACTATTTGTTCAACTATTAATAGCGGTTTATACAATACCTGCATTATTAAATTTGAAAATAGACCATCTATTTTTAGCCTTTCTAATTTTTGGATTAAACAGTGCAGGTTATCAAAAGGGCTACATAAAAGGTGCAATGGAGACTATATTGGATGATCAAATGCAGGCTGGTATGTCAGTTGGTATGTCAAAAATTCAAACACTCCGCCATGTGATTCTGCCTCAAGCTTACAGAATAGTTATTCCTTCTTGGACTAATGAGTTCTGCTCGTTAACAAAAAGTACCTCTACATTATCATTCGTAGGTTTTCTAGATTTGCTAGGTGCAGGTCGATCAATAATGATTATCAACATGGAAATTTTGCCTGTTTACATTTTTGTTGCGATAATTTACTTTATATGGATTACAAGTTTCTCTAAAATGATGGATATAATTTATGAGAAAAAGAAAATACCTGGTGTAGAACTGATTATGCAATCATAGTCTACGACTTAATTTTCTTTATGAGCCATGCCATATTTTGGCCCAGATTATCCATTGTTTGGAGCGCTTCCAAATCATTCTCAACATCACCTTTGTTTCTGCCTATTCCAATGTTCCAGTATGAGGCACCTGGAACAATGATTTGGCTCATAAGGAAAAAATTGTTAATTGCATCAAAAGTAAGAATTGCTCCTGCTCTTCTAACAGCAACAACTGCTACGCCAACTTTACGCTTAAACATGTCATTATTAGCTCTAGCTACATAACCTGCGCGATCGATAAGCGCTTTTAACTCTGGAGTCATCATCGAAAAGTACACTGGTGAACCTAA
>CAZQTZ010000090.1:0-7737 GCA_964596465.1 uncultured Candidatus Bathyarchaeia archaeon
CATCTTGATCGGTAATTACTTCCATCTGAAGAGTCTGATTTTCCATCGGATTAATCCCAACGTTATTTATTTTTAGATACCCATTTGTTCTTTTGATTTCTTTACGAGTACCTCTAATAATTGCGGACTAGGGAATAACATCAGCATCGAGTTAGCATCATCGTTGCTTCGCTTGAAATGAGTATCAAAGACTAGCGCCTGTTCCGATAACATGGATTGCTTTACGATAAAATTGTCCATTATCGTTCCAAGAGTGTCTACTACCCGAAGAGGCGTTGAAGGCATAAGCTGTAGTCCAGTAAAATCTGAAAGTGCTGTAAGGAATGAGCCAATCAGAATGTTTGCCAGTTCCTGGATAGCGGATTCTTCCATGGCCGGATCAAGCTCTTCTACCGAGGGAGTCATAGTCATTATTGCCGCAATCTTCTTTGCTTCACTTAATTCAAACATTAATAGTATATCACATTCGGAATCAGCCAATTTCATATATATGGCGGTTGTAGGCATTTGATCTTTATCTTTATATCTTTCATAAAGCGTAATCGGCGGAATTTTATGAATTTTTGGCACTTCAATTAGAACTTGTTGCTGAAGCACATCTGATAGCGATGTTGCCGCATGGCCTGCTCCTATGCTTCCTAACTCGAGAAGAATTCCCAAATCAGCTTCTTCATTAGCATTACTTGTTTGTCTTGCTAAATCGTTTAAATTGCATGTAATTTCTGTCGAATTTTCAGTTTGATTTTTCATAGTTTAGTAATCGCTCCATTAAAGCGTTTAACAGTAACAACTCCTGTTAGAATGTTGAATGTAATTCTCCTTCCATTTTGACCCCCCACGTCTTCCGCCAGGAGTTTTATTTTATGTTCTGCGAGAATAGCTTTAGTTGCTTCGATATTTTTAGCCCCAATGTTCAAACAATTCATATTAGGGAACATGTTAGCCCCTCCTGCTATCTTAGCACTTAGGTGTTTTTCGTTTCCACCCCGATTTCTTATCTCTTTTATAAGCGCAGGAATCGCGCTATCCGCAAATTTCGCTGGAAGAGGTTCTCGTGGTGCTATGGACGAATCTGGAAGCATAATATGAGCCAACCCCCCACACTTCTTCATCGCGTCATGTATGCATATCGCTATACATGAACCGACGCTTGTCACTAATTCTACTGGCTTATTTTCTGCTTTCAATTCTGCCATATTCACTCGAACCTCTTCCAGTGCCGTTTCTGTTTGTGTTTGCAGTTCTATTGTAATCGGGGATATCGCTTGAGTTTGTAAGATATTGTTATTGGACATGAGTAATCCCCTTTAACGCGAAATTTTTCCCATGGGCGTTGGAGTTAGTAGCGGAGGGATATTTTGCAAAGTTTTTGCCTCAGCAATATTTGGAAAGGACTTCCATGACTTTTTGAGGCTGGAATGGTTTAACTACGAAATCCTTAGCTCCTGATTTTAGTGCTTCTGCGATAAGTGCTTGTTGACCCATTGAGCTGCACATGACGATTTTTGCTGTTGGGTTTGCCGCGACTATTTGTTTGAGCGCTTCGATTCCATCTTTAGCTTTTGGTCCTGGTGGCATAACGATGTCCATTAGGACAAGATCTGGTTTGGAGTTCTGAAAGACGCTAATGGCTTCGTCTCCGTTGGCCGCTTCCGCAATAACTTCATGTCCTGATTGAAGAATTATTTTTTTAAGTACTGCTCTCATGAATGATGCGTCATCTACTACCATGACTGTTCCCATAGTGTGTTCCTCTTTTTTGATGATTGTTTATTGGAAGCTGAGAAAATATAAAAGTATTGTGTATTAAGACACAATATTTACTGGCTACAGAACAACTAAATACAATAAGACTTAATCCCCAATACCTATCCAAAAACAACTTCTAAAAAATTAGGGATTTAGTATTATTGACTTGGATTTGACATGACTGCTGCAAGAGCGTCTGAGTTCTTTTGAATTTCCTTAGTTATGCTAGTGAGGAATTTAATTCTATTTTCAATCTTTCGCTTCTGAGCGCTAGTCAAATTTTTAAATTTAGGGACAATATCTCCAACCACGCTCATCATTAAATCACGATTTTTTTCTTCACTTAAATTCTCAAGTTCCAAATGGCCGTCCTCGTATAACAGCGCGATGTGTCCAGTAGGGTCAATATGGGCTTGGGTGACTAATCCGAGATTTACTGGAAGTGCAGATGTAGAAACATTTATCGATGAAGCTAGGGGGCGCATTAGTTTGAGCAGAGATGCGAATAATTGTGCAATAAGGATTTTTTCTTCGGAAGATAGCTCACTGATTTGGCCAATGTCATCGGCTGTGCTTTTTAAGGATTCGATTAGCTCTTGGGCTGTTACTTGTTTCTTTTCAACCCGTTTGCTTTCTTCACGTAATGATACCTCCGCGCCGAGTTTGGTTGCTGTTTCTTGAGTCAATGTAGATCAACTCTCAAATAACACGTTTCGCGAAGAAAAGAGCTTGCATGTCTCATAAAATACGCACAGCATCTTTAGTTGTTCTTATCTATATTTGCTTATGGATATTTACTAATAGTTGATAGGCTATATCAAGTCTTACTACATAATATTTATATGTTATTCTGAAAACCAAATAATCGTTCAGAGGCGGCACTAATTGGTATATGGGCATCAAGGCTTAAGAGAACACGGTCCAGCAAGCAGAGTAGAAGAGGTTAGCACGCTTAAGCGTGACAATTTCAAAGTTACAGTTGCAATGAATAAAGAACGTGCTATGTCTCAATCACCATTATACTACAAGTATGATATCCAAAAATACGATTTACATCCTAATTTTAACTTTGACCATTTATCAGAAATGATTCCAAAAGGAACACCTGAATACTTAGATCATGGACAACATTATGTAGAACGCATCGTTCGTGCTCTCTATTACTTTAAACAATGCAGCCTAATTGGACCCTCAGGTACAGGAAAAACTCACATAGTATACTTAGTCGCCGAATTAACCGGCTTACCAATATGGGAGGTCAACTGTGGTTTATCTACATCTTCATTTGACTTAATAGGGCGATTTATCGGATTAGGTAAAGAAAACTGGGTAGATGGTTTGTTAACTCAATGGCTCCGTAAAGGTGGTATAATGTATCTTGACGAAGCCAACATGATGAAACAAGACGTGGCTACAAGACTAAACCCTGTTCTGGACACCCGAGGCCACCTTGTCCTAAACGAAAAAGACAGCGAAGTAATAGAGCGTCACAAATATGGCTACATGATTATCAGCATGAACCCAGCAACAGCTGAATTCTCAGGAACCAAACCATTAAACGCTGCCATGAGACGACGAATGGCTGTATGGATTAACTTTGACTTCCTAAGCGTTGGCGATGTGATTTCTCCAAACGAAGTTGAAATGCTTCAAAAAAGAACAAAAATCGACAAAGATGTCGCCTATAAAATCATTCAAGCAGGAGCAGAACTCCGTAGACAATACAAAGCAGGCGATTTGCCTTATGGGCCATCTTTAGGTGATTTAATCAACTGGGCTACATTGGTCTTTGATGGATACACCCCAATGGGCGCGGCGGAAGAAACTATCATTGGCTTAACCAGCGATAGTCCTGAAGTTCAAGCTGATGTTCGCCGAATCCTCGAACCGATATTTGCCAAGCCGCAATAGAATCTGTGGCAAGGATTAACTATGGGTTTTGTTGAGTTAGCCTGGTCAGTTTCTCTCCAAAAAGATAATCAAAAAGTGAAAATTTTACTTGACGCTACTTTGGAGCAACCAACAATAGAGACCGATAATTTTGGCTTCACTATTAAACTTCCAACAGTTAAAACTATGCCTGATGGTGATTTTTTCTTTATAGGTCAAAAGTTTCCTGCTACCCAAAAAGGGAAGGCAAAAATCGGGAGATTATTCCGAGCTTGTGTTTTACACATGACAACTCATACCCTTCTGCCTTTAACTAAGGAAAAAATTGTTCCCTCTGCTTCTGATGGAATAACTGAAGCGTTTGCTAAATCTCTAATTAAAGATATCTATGTCAACGCTTACCTTCAAGCTTGGTATCCTGATCGATTAATTGACCTTTCTTACGCCAATGCGTTGGCTTTTCAAAAAACAAAGTCTTCTGAAAGAATATTTGCTTCTTCAACTAAAGTGATGACAGCAATCCTTACTAAAATTAACTTAGGTGCAATCAAAGGTTCTCTTTCGATAGATCAGGAGCAAGTCGTTAATACTATTTCGCAGGATTTGCTGACTCTTCGAGAGACCTTTTTAGGTTCATTTGCCGGTGAACCACTTAACCTAGAAGAGGTCTTAATTCAAAAATCAAAGGCAATAATTAATTTGCTCGAACCTTTTGGGCCTTTTTTAGAGTCTCCTTCTTTTCGTCATACTGAAAAAGTTGGACAATGCAGTATCTACACCGAATCAAACCTGTCAGGAGATGCAGATTTTGAAGGCTTATTTGTGCAATCTTTAGAGACTTTAGGTGGTAGTGTTCCTGCAGTTGACGATTTAGATATGTGCTGGCGGCCAGAGCAGGATTCCGAGGCTATGCAGGCATTCAATTCTGATCAACAACAAAAAGAACGTCGAGAAAAAATACTTGCCAAAATTGATCCGCTCATAGGCTGGACTCGACTTAGAGGCGTATCCTTTCCAGATGAAGACTATACCCAATATTTACGGGCTAAAAGTCTTGTTCCAGGTGCTAGCCGTCGGTTATTAGATGCTTTAAGAGAGGCTCTTAACCTGCTGGATGAAGATCCCCGCCAAGAAATGGGGCAACTGGATTTAAGTGCAGTTATTCAAGCTATGGCTGCCCATAAGCCTGCAACCGATGTTTTTAGTCTAGATGAATATCTCAAACAAAGTTTTGCCTGGTCCATAGTTTTTGATGCCAGCTCAAGCATGCAAGTTAAAGGTGAATATGGTAGAGCACTGTGTATTGCAGTTGCTGAAGCGGCAAGAGAGTTAATGACCGACCCTACTTCTTGGACCCTCTTTGGTTTTAGTGATAGATTATATGTGCTTAAGGCTAGTAATGAATCTTATTCGCAGATTGTACGAGCCCGAATTGGGGGACTCAAATTTGAAGGCTTAACTTATATTCCTGATGCAATACAAATCGCGGGTAAAATGTTAGCTAAAAGATTTGAGGAACAACGAGCCCTAATTGTTATCTCTGACGGCTGGCCTTATGGATATAATAACATGCCAATAGCCCTGCAACAAACAGTCGACGATTTAATCAAAAAGAACGTTATAGTCATAGGAATCGGAGTAGAAACCAAACGAATGAGCAACTTCTTCAAATTAACAACATCAGTATACACTCAAAAAGACATAGTGCAGAAATTTCCACGAACATTCGTAGACGCCTCACAAAAAGCAATAGAAACTTAGCAATCATTTTCTGTTTTTGTCTATTTAACAACACAAATAAAAAAGAAATTACTTTGGAGATATTAATTGAATTTCATAAATGTTGGGCCAAAATTTTCCTGTAACAAAAAGCCGCTGCTTATCTAAATCATACGCAATTCCATTTAATACTGCTTCAGGATTAGATATCGGGGGATTTTGTAGCATCGTTAAATCAATATATGCTCTAACTTTTCCCGTTTCAGGATTAATTATGGCGATTTTTGGCTGCTGCCAAATATTAGCATAAATTTCTCCGTTAATATATTCCAATTCATTAAGATTCATTAGCGAAGTATTTCCGCTAACAACGTTAATTTGTTTAACCTGCTGAAATGTCTTTTTATCTAGGAAATACAGTCTATCTGAGCCATCACTCATAATCAAATTATTCCCATCAAAAGTAAGCCCCCATCCTTCAGTAGGATAAGTAAAATTTCCCAACAAAGTAAAAGAGGTTTTATTATACAAGAAACCGATTTTAGATATCCAAGTTAACTGAACAATTAAATCATCTACTAACGCTATGCCTTCGCCAAAGAAATCCTGAGATAAATTTTTCTCAAGAATAATCTTTCCTGATGTTAGATTTACTTGACGAATTGAAGATGCACCGTTAAGGCCTGTGCCTTCAAATAAGAAACCATCTGCATAAAATAGTCCTTCGGTGAATGCGTTTGTATCATGAGGAAACGTATTAACAACCTTATAGGAATAATAAGTAATATCAGAGTCTCTAGCTGGTCCATTATAGCTTATAGTACCCCATACTACCACACCAAGGATTATCAACACGATTAAAAGTAAGATTATACTTTTGAAGAGTTTATTCATCAATAATCTTGTTAGTGATTTCCGACTAATAGATGAAACGGAAGAACTTCCAATCGATTTTTACTGAAAATGTCGCGGAATATGTCTCTAATTGGACTTTTTCCGAAAGTAGCCTAATATGGCTACCGCAAACCTTAAGTGTACCCGCCTTTCTACTCTTGTCTTGTCTAAAAACTACACAAGGATGTTGAATCAGTTTGGCAGTCGAAGGTTTTTTCGAAAACAAAAGGCAACCAGTTGAAGCGAAAGTCGGTGAATTGACCCCTCAATCACGAGCGGTTAATGTCACAGCCAAAGTAGTTTCCAAAAGTGAAATCAGAGAAATTCCAATGGGAAGAGACGGCTCAGCCCATAAAGTCTGCGACGCTCTTGTCGGAGACGAAACAGGCGTAGTCTATCTTACACTATGGGATGATAACATAACCAAAGTCAATGAAGGAGAATCTATTCGCGTTGAAAATGGCTATGTCACCCTCTTCAAAGGCAACATTCGCCTAAATATAGGCAAATATGGTAAACTCGAAGCAGCTAAAGAACCACTAACAGCCGAAGTAAATACAGAAAATAACGTATCAAGCAAAACATACGAGCAAGAACGAAGACCATTCAGAGGCGGCAGAGGCGGCAGAAGCTTCGGCGGTGGCGGCGGCTACGGCGGCGATAGACGCGGCGGTGGCGGCGGCTACGGTGGCAGAGACCGACGCGGTGGCGGCGGATTTAGAGACCGTAGATACTAAAATGACAAGAGCATAATTACATTATGCTCCCCTTTTCATACTTTGTTTTATTTTTCTATTAATTAAGCAAGTTTTTGTTAAGCGAAGGCTTTTAACCTCAGTTTGAGTTTTCACTGGATAAAGGGATAATAATGGTCGCCAAACAAAAAGAAGTTAAGCCTACCGTAGAGGAATTATTAGCTAAAGCCAAAAAACCCGCCTTGATAGCACCTGGATTGCATAAATTCTATGAGGGTAAGATGCAGGTTTTGCCTAAATGCGCTATAACTAGTACTGATGACTTCTCTGTTTGGTATACTCCAGGAGTGGCTGCTGCCTGCAAGGAAATTCAAGCTAATCCAGAAAAATCTTTTGAATTAACTAATCGTTGGAATTCTGTTGCAGTAGTCAGCGATGGAACCCGAGTGCTTGGTTTAGGTGATATCGGCCCCGAAGCAGCAATGCCTGTTATGGAGGGTAAATCCCTTCTGTTTAAGCACTTAGGCGGCGTGGATGCTTTCCCTATTTGCCTAAATACGAAAAATCCAGATGAACTTGTTAAAACCTGCAAACAACTTGAGCCCTCATTCGGAGGAATTAACCTAGAGGATATAGCATCTCCCAAATGCTTTTACGTTCTAGAAAAAGCAGTCAAGGAACTAAACATTCCAGTTTGGCATGATGACCAACAAGGAACTGCAGCTGTAATTTTGGCTGGATTAATAAACGCCTTTAAAATAGTAGGAAAAAAGCCTCAGGACAGCTTAAT
>CAZQTZ010000090.1:7747-8102 GCA_964596465.1 uncultured Candidatus Bathyarchaeia archaeon
GCTTAATTGCGCTTATAGGTGCAGGTGCGGCCAACACCCGAACGGCATATGTGCTTATGAAATGGGGCGTAAAACCTGGTAATATAATAATGGCTGATATTAACGGCATGATTAATCCCGACAGAAAGGATCTTTTTGAAGAAGCCACATGGAAGTTCCTAGCCCAAAATACTAACTCAGAAGGCAGAACAGGAGATGTTTCCGAAGCATTCAAAAATGTAGATGCGGTTGTTGCCGCCTCAAAATCAGGTCCAGACACAATTAAAAAAGAATGGATAAAAAGTATGGCTGATGATGCAATACTTTTTGCTTGTGCTAACCCTATTCCGGAGATTTGGCCTTGGGAAGCCGAAGA
>CAZQTZ010000091.1:0-8073 GCA_964596465.1 uncultured Candidatus Bathyarchaeia archaeon
GAAGTAGATTTCTTGCGGGATAAGGAATTTCATCTAAATCTTGAATAAGCTTAGGGGCGTTTTTAACAATCTTGCCGTTATGTCTGTATCCTACTCCTGGAACCTCAGATAACGGCTTTACCTTTTCGCCTTTAGTAATGTGAACGGCAAGTTCTGTCATAGCGCGTTCCCCCTCCCCCATTACTACAAAATCGATTTCGGGGTGCTGAAGCATACTATCGGGCACATAAGAAGGGTGCCAGCCACCTACTACAATTTTACATAAAGGCAAAACTTCCTTTATCGCTATAGCTGTTTCCACGCATTTATGATACGTTGCAGAACCACATGTAATTCCGACAATCTCAGGATTAAGACTCTTAATATACTGTTTAACTTCTTCGATGGATTTTTTAAGCATATAATTATCGAATATTTGCACCTGAAAGCCTGCATTCTCTAAGGCAGCTGCAATATAAGTTAAACCTAATGGGGGGAACTTCCTGCCTAAATACCATGGGCCATTTTCAGGTGGTGCAGTGGTCATCAATAAAATCAAATTGTGGTTTACTCCCCGTAAGATTGTTCCCCATTATCTAAGAGATAGGGATATTCATGTTAGCCAAAATATAAACATGTTTCTTTGTTCTAATTTAGTTTAAAAAAGAAAAAGGAGTTGGAATTTACCTGATTAATTGGCTAACAAAGTTAGCACTGCGAGCGTCTATATCCCTGCCAGATTCAATCTTAACAACTATTACATCTGATAATAAGCTGCTCTTTGGTAACTCTGTAATGGAATTCCTTATCTGATTTATGTCACTTTACTCTTGAGTACTTAATCATCTTCCAAAAACACCAATTCTTACATCTTGTATGGAGGTTAGGCTAATACGAAAGTCCTTGACCGAAGTAGTTGGTAAACCAGCTTAGATAGGTCCCCCAACCACTATAATATTATAGCCTGAATGGCTAACTAAAATTGATCTTATTTAATTGCCTTCATTTTTTCTTTTATTTTTTCAACCAGTTTTAGGTTATCTTCAGTTGAACGTACGGTTACTCTGAAATAGCTGTTATCTAAGCCAACAAATGTGCTACAATCACGAATAAGGAATCCTTCTTTTCCAAGTTCCTCTCGTAAGGCTGTAGATGTAATTTTAGAGTTGAGAATTTTAACAAGTAAAAAGTTTGTTTCAGAGGGAAAAACTTTCAGATTCTTGATTTCACTTAATGCTTCGGCGAATTGGGCTTTTTCTTTTGCTATGGTACGTTTAGTGTTTTCAATAAATTCTTTGTCATGAATTGCTGCTAACGTTGCGCACTCTGCTAGACCATTAATGCTCCAGGGTTGTCTGACTGTTTGTAATTTATCAATCAGGCTTTCAGATGCAATAGCATAGCCAAAGCGAATTCCGGGCATACCATAGAACTTAGTAACTGAACGGATGACAAAGAGGTTTTCGTATTTTTTAGCATCGCCTACTAAAGTCGCCTCTTCCCCTTTATCTGTAAATTCTATATAGTTTTCATCTATGCTGACTATAATGTTTCTTTTATTACAATAATCTACAAGGTCCAAAGTAGTTTCGCGGTCATAAAGGGTACCTGAGGGACTATGTGGGTTACACAGAGAAACAATACGGGTATCTGCTGTGATGGCTTTTCTGATATCAGTGTTGTTTAATGAAAAGTCAGAAGGCAGCTGAACAAATATTGGCTCTCCATGAACTCTTAAAACCGCTTTTTCATATTCAGTAAACGAAGGTACTGGGATAACTGCTTTGAATGGCTGAGGGAAGACTTCCGTAATCATATATATGAGTTCGATGGATCCGTTTCCTATAATTATATTTTCAGACGTTACATTATGTCCTACATACTGAGCAAGCTCATTTCTTAGGTTTACCGGATTCGGATCTGGATAAAACCGAATTAGTCCTGCATTTTGTTTTACGGCTTCTACTGCCTTGGGAGCAGGTCCAAGATGATTAATTGGTCCGCTGAATTCGAGCACTTTCTCGGGGGGAAGGTTAAATTTTCTTGCAAAGCCCCAGACGTCGCCGCCGTGGCTTACAAATCTTTTTTGTTTACATGGACTTGCCAATCTGTTTTTCCTCCATCAAACGTGCAATTTCTTTTTCTACTTTCCACTGTGCCTTGAAGTGGGCGTTATACATATTTATTATCTTGTAAAGCCAATAAATCCCGCCTACGCCCAAAGTAACAATTGTTATTATTACATATTTTTTTATCGGTATTGTTTGCGGCATAAACATTTTTTCAGTAAAAGCAATAGCAAGAAATTCATCTTGGTGCTCTTCATGAAGCAGTAAATCTCTTGACAAATAATAGATTATGATAAATGCAGGAATAATTAGAATAATCGCCGCTGCCCATGCTTTAGCATTCATTTCCGAAGGATAATACTTGTTCGGAGTTGGCTCTTTTCCATTTTTTTTAAGCCATTGAGTAATCTCTTTTTCCAATTCTTTTTCTCGCCGAATATGCTTATTCCTACTGTCAATTAAGCGGTAAAACATTGGGAAAAAAGCAATGCCAAATGTAGCGATCGAAGCTAAAAACCACATAGAAAACCAAGTTATTTTTTCTGAATCTGTTTTTGCCTGCATGTTCATTTCCGTTCTGTAATTCAACTCTACTTTAGGCGGATGTTTGATAACACAGACAGCCAAACTTTATAAACTGTTTCATTTGCTTTTCTAGCCAAGATGCAACTCGACGGCAAGTTACTTTCCGTAGTAGTTCCCATGTTCAACGAGGAACCAACAATAGGTAACGTTATCAGCCGTATACAATCAACACTAATAAAAAATGGCGTTAAATTTGAAATAATCGTTATTGATGATTGTTCTTTAGATAGGTCTCTTGAAGTTGCTAAGAAATATGATGTTAGACTTTTTACTTTTAAGCAGAATATGGGCAAAGGTCACGCTCTACGTGCTGGCTTTGCAAAGGCTAAAGGAGATTTCATTGCTACTATTGACTCAGATGGATCGCATTGTCCTGAGGAGTTACCTCTTCTGCTAGATTCTTTATTGAAAGGTGAAGCGGATCTTGTTATCGGATCCAGATTTTCAACTCCAACTTCAGCGACTAGCAGAAGAAATCAAGCGGGGAATCGTCTATTCAATAAAATAATTCGTTTGCTGACAGGAAATTCTATGTCCGATTCTCAATCTGGATATCGTGTAATGACGAGCAAAGTTCTAAAAAGTATGAATTTAATATCCGCTGAATATGAGATTGAATCTGAGATGCTAGTTAAAACCGTTCGTAGGGGTTATAGAATACGCGAAGTTCCCATAACTTTTGAACAACGTACTTATGGGAAATCCCAAATTGATCCTCTTGTAGACGGCTTCAAAATTTTGTGCTCAATAATTATTGCCTACTTAAGGAGCTGATTAAAGAAATGTCAGAACAAGCACCCACTCCTAAAGTATCTATAATTGTTGCGTCGCGTAATAACGAAGCAACTATCGGTGAGTGTCTTGAGGCTTTGTTTGATTTGGATTATCCGAATGATGCTTTTGAGGTTCAGGTAATCGATGGCTGCTCAACCGATGCTACTGTTGAGATTGCAAAAAGGTTTCCTGCGCGGGTTGTTTCTTTACCGCTTAATGCAGCTGCAGCCTATAATTATGCTCAAAAAACTGCGAGTTATGATGTATTAGGCTTTGTTGATTCTGATGCTAAAGTGGAGAAAGACTGGTTAAAAAAACTAGTAACTCACCTTATTGATTCTAATGTTGCGGGTGTTAGTGGTTCTATAGAAACCTGGAATATGGAAAATCCTTGGGCAAAATGCATAGGGTATGATCTTAAAAACCGTTACAGACGAATTGATAAGTACACTGGGCGCATTGCAACTATGAATTTATTGCTAAAAAAAAGCGTTATAGATGAAGTCGGTGGCTGGGATGAAAATTTGCCGAGCCAGTATGATACTGACTTTGGTTTTAGAATGAGCAGTTTAGGTTATAAAATAGCATATGAGCCAACTGCTAAATGTTATCATTATAACAGGGCAACCTTGAAGGCATATTGGCATCAGCAGCTCCAGTACGGCAAAAATACTCTAAAACTGTACTTTAAGCATCTGCATTTAGCCAAAGGGGATGAAATCACCGATTTCGGCATGAATATTCAGCCTGCTCTTCTCTTATCTGTTTTTGGTTTGTTTCTTCTTGGAATTATAGAGGCTCTACGTCCTTTATGGTATGTTTCAGGAGTGCTTTTTAGCGCAATTTTTATTTATTATATTTATTCTGCAGGGAAAATTTCTAAAATGTTTAAAGATAAGACGGCTATGCGGTTAGTGGTTCTTTATTTTGTTAGAGCTTGCGCTTGGCTATGTGGTGCAGCAATAACTGTAGCTAAATTTATTATAGGTGGTCAGAAATGAAAATCTGCTTCATATCACCTGAATACCTGCCTTTGTCGGGAGGAACCGGTGCCTACGTTTACTATCTGTCTAATGAGCTCATGAGAAACGGTCACGAAATTAGCATAGTTACTGGCTACGAGAGAGCTCAAGATGTTCAAGTAAGCCTGCTGCACTCGATTCATTTTCTAAAGATTCCCAAAATCCCAATTGTTAAGTCATTCATGTTTGCTGGTTACAGTTTTAAAAAACTCAGCAGTGTTCGAGATACTGCAAATGTGGATGTGACTCATGTTAATTTACCTCTTGTTCCAAACTTCGCAGTTCCCTCTAATTTTGGACAAGCACTAATTTCGACGGTGCATTCCACATGGAAAGGAGAAGCCGAAGCAATCAGAGGCGAACCCTACAGCAGATTAAATGCGAACGAAAAATTTCTGGTGAGCTTTAACTGGTTTTTACGAATTTTTGAGGAAAAAATGCTCAACCGATCCTGCAGACTTATCGCAGTTAGTGACTTTACACGTAGAGAACTGGTGCGATATTATAATATTAAGGAAAGCAAAATTCGGATTATTCATAATGGGGTTGACATCGACAAATTCAAACCCGCCCCAGATAAGCGCAGGCTCAAAGAGGAACTAGGCTTAAATCCCAACGATATAGCTATCCTTTCTGTTGGACGATTGTATGCCCGTAAAGGATTATTCACACTAATTGAAAGTATACCTGCTGTTGTTAAGAAATTTAAAAATGCCAAGTTTATCATTTCTGGAAAAGGTCAGAGTGACGAAATGAAGAAACTTGTTGCTCACGCAGAGCGTCTTGGTGTACACGATAAAATAATTTTTACTGGCTATTTCCCAGACAAAAAATTACCTAAGCTTTATCAAGCAGCGGATGTTTTTGCGTTTTCCACTTTTTATGAGCATCATCCTTTTGCTGTGCTAGAAGCACTATCTACAGGGTTGCCAGTGGTAACCACTAAGGTAGGCGGTATACCTGAAACTATCCAGAATGGTAAAAACGGTTTCATGTGTGAACCTTCCAACTCTAAAGAATTTTCTGACCAAATATTGTACCTGCTGGAGCATCCTGCTGAGGCTTCAGAGATGGGTTGTTTAGCTCGTAAAACCATAAAGGCGCAATATGACTGGCGCATTCTTGTAAAAGAAGCGCTTGCAGTTTACCAAGAAGTTCTACAGAAACCTTAGCCAATTTCTGGGGCTTCGCCCCTGTAGGCTTTTGTTACTCGCTGGAAAAGTTTTACTATATCTAAGGAGCAGAAAAAGAATTTTGTTAAAGATTCGTGCTTGTATATTATCATCTGAGCTTTAACAGGTAAATCAATTCTTGGTGGTTCAAAATGATGCATAACATCGGCTATTTGTAAGCCTTTAATGTTAAGCGTTTTCTCGTTAAAACCGACTTTTTGAGCTATATATTTGAGGTAGGTGTCTTTCCAGTCTAATCCCATAACCTGTGCAGCGGCGATATCAATTGCTAATGCGTCGGTGCTTGTGAGGATTAAATCCATTTTAACAGGTTTGCCTTTGGTGGGTCCATTTCCTTCTATGCCTACTCGAGCATCCATTATGGTTAATTCTGGTTTGAAGAGTGTATAAAGCCTATAGAATACCTCTGGAAGGTATGGGTGGAGATATATGCGACGGTCACTGGGGACGCAGCCGAAGAGGTTTTTGATAGCCCCGCTGTATCTCATGAACTCATGGGTCTTCATAAGTGGCAAATCAACAACCGCGTCTGCATCCATCATTGTTTTAGCTAAAAACAATTTTCTTACAGGATAACCGTTCGAAAATTTGACCTCAACTACTTTATCTTCGGAGAGGTTAACAACTCTACCCCCTGCCTTCTTGACCGCTGCTTCCATCCCAGTTTTTTCGAATGCTTTTCGGCAAGGGTAGTTGTAGCCGTTGGATTCGCCGACAACCACCTCATTTGAACCATCCCGCAGAAGGCCAATGAGTTCATAAGTTAATTCAGGGCTTGTTACTACTCCCGGTAAATATTCGGGGTGACTCAGGTTAGGTTTTATGAAGATTTTCTTTTTTCCTCTTAATCCCGAGTCTTGCACTGCTTCTTTTAAAATTTCAGTAATACTTTGCTGGGCACGATAAATCTTAACTGTTTTCGATGTCATCGTTAAGAGCTCCTGGCTTTCTGTACCATTATACATCCAACGTCTGAGGCCAGAGGGTCGTTATGATATGCTTTTGCTCTAGCACGGCACCCGCCGCAGATGTATTTGTATTCGCAGCTTCCACAAGTACCTTTAAGATTGGCTCTATTCCGAAATGCATTGAAGAGTTCGCTATTTAACCAAACATCAATGAATTTTTCTGTTCTTAAATTACCTACTTTAATAGGGAGAAAGACGCATGGGTGAACATCACCTTGGGGTGAAATGGAGCAATACAGTCTACCTGCTCCGCATCCCCCGATAAAGTCCGCCAGAGGTACCGCTTTTTTAGTCACTTTGACTGTTTGCATATGCGCCATGGACATGGTGACATCTCCAGTGCCTTGAGGGCCTTGGCATTGTAGTCCTACGCGGGCTAGCTGGGGCGCTGTGGTTAGAATGGTGGATTTGCATCCTTTAGACATTCTAGCTAACAGATAACGCATCAGTTTTTCACGCTCTTCAGCGCCTAAATCTTGGTTATAGTGTTCTTTTCCTCTGCCTGCTGGTATAAAGTTGAAGTAGGTGAAACGTTCTGCTCCCATTTCTTCGGCTAAATCAATTATGGCGGGCATCTCTTCAACGTTATTTTTAGTTGCTGTGGAGGCAACGCATACGCATAAATCCGCATCTACGCAATTTTTCAGTCCTGTAACAGCTTTATCAAATGCTCCTTGTACTCCTCTAAAGTCATCATGCGTTTTTGCAGTGGCTCCATCTATGCTAATATCAACATAGTTGACTTTAGCTTCCTTAAGTTTAGCCACATTTTCCTTCGTAAGTAACGTACCGTTTGTCGCAAGAGAAACATATAGTCCACGATCAGCTGCATGTTTGGCCACTTCAAAGAAGTCTTTTCTGGTAAGCGGTTCCCCACCGGAAAAGGCTAAAGCGATTATCCCTGCGTCTGCTAACTGATCCACTACGGCGAGGGCTTCTTGGGTTTTGAGTTCTTCTTCGCGTTTAGCCCCTGAGTCGGAGTAGCAGTGTTTACATTTCAAATTACAGCTATGAGTGAAGTCCCAAACTACAAGAAATGGGGCATAAATGCTGAGCGGTTTACGGATTCCAAAGTAATTAAACGATTTTACTAGATTAAGAACTGCTTTACGCGCATAACGATCTGCTAGAAGTTTTTCGACTTTTTCACGTTTAATATTTAAAGTACGTCTAAGAAATTCTATCCAAAATCCGATGATAGGTGAGTATAATCTGCCGCACTTAGCACATTTTTTATCTGTTCTACCAACATAATTGTCAAGTGCAGCTTCAAGGATAGTTCTGCCACATTTAGGGCACTTCTTCAGAGATAACTGTAGCATCTTTTTAGTAGTAGGTAAACTGATCAGAGCATTCCAGAAACTGTCGTGGCTTAATAGGCTCATTAAAGTACCCCTGAAGCATGAAACTTTTGTTATTAAATTGAACGCGTGATAATGTTAAAGATTTCTCTAAATTGTATAGCCATAATAATTAATTCTTA
>CAZQTZ010000092.1:0-4833 GCA_964596465.1 uncultured Candidatus Bathyarchaeia archaeon
AAATAATTGCTCTCGGATATATTATTATGGAATTAGATCTAATTCGTCATAAATAATTAATTTGCCCTTGAACTTAAGATAATATTAGATTAAAATCAGATTTAACAAAATGTTATACTATCAATCTGAAAATTTTATTATTCGCCCCTTTCAAGAAAAAGATTTAAAATCGCTGGTTAAAAGTATCAACGATCCTGAACTTGCAAACTTAACTTTAAAAATTCCCTTTCCATACACGGCGGATGACGGCAAAAAATTTATCAAAAAAAATTTAGACCCTCAAGGCAATTTACATAGTGGTTTTATAAATTTTGCTATTGTCTTAAAAAATCAAGTCATTGGAGGAATTGGATTAGAAAATTTAAATCAAAAACAAGCTGAAATCGGCTTTTGGCTAAATAAAAATTATCGTGGTCAAGGAATCATGACAAAAGCCCTTAAAGAAATGATTAATTTTGCTAAAAACGAATTATCCATTAATAAAATTATCGCGTATGTTTTACCGGAGAATTTAAAAGGACAAAAAGTATTAGAAAAAAATGGTTTTCAACTCATTAATAAAAGTAAGCGTCTATTTAAAAATAATCAAAAAATCAGTACTTTACTTTACACAAAAGAATTTAAAAAATAATTTTTTTTGACTCATTTCAATAAAGTATAATTAATTATAGATGAAAATTTAAAACATATGAAAAAAATATATTCTAAAGTATATACTTTGATTGAGAAAATTCCGATTTCAAAAGTAACTACCTATGGAGAAATTGCTCGTGTTTTAAATATTAATCCCCGTTTTGTTGGACATATCTTACATAAAAATCCTAACCCAAAAAAAATCCCTTGTCATAGAGTAGTGAACTACAAAGGAGAGTTATCAAAAAATTTTGCTTTTGGGGGTGAGTTTGCCCAAACAAAATTACTTTTGTCTGAAAAAGTAATATTTAAATTTAAAAAAATAGATTTAACAAAATCCCTTTTTAAATTTTCTAAATAAGTTAAAATAAGGTTATGGAAGATCAACTTGAAGCTAGTCAAAAACAAATAGAAGATCTTAACAAGAGAAAAATCGCGATTAGTCAAGAAGGAATAAAAAAAATTGAAGACTTAGATCGTAAAATAACTTCAATTCAAAATTCTACCAGAACTACTATTTTAATATTTGCCCATTTACATAATTATTTTCGTATGAAATACAAATGGTATTATTCTTGGCATTTAAAATCGCAAGCTAACTTTGTTCATATTGTAATTTTAATAATTTATTTAATCTTATTTTACATAAAGTTAATTAATAGATAAAAAAATATTTTAGACAATTTTTATACACAAACAAAGAGTTTGTTCATTTTTGATATATTGGTTAGAATTATAATAAGGCGTATTATGGATAATTTTTATGATAAAGCATAATTTAACCAAGCAAGACAAATCAAAAATAAAAAAATATCAGAGAGCAAAACAAGCTTTGGAGATTAATGTCTTACACCACATTCACACCTTAGATCGGGAAATTGCTAATATTCAGCGTTCTACCAAGACAACTATTCCGATGTTTATACCTTTGCACAATAATTTACGGGCAAAGTTTTCTTGGTATTATTTTTGGCACTTAAAATCTTTTGCTAATTTGGTTCATATTATCATTCTTACTCTATTTATACTGTTTACTACTGCTTATATAATTAATACTTATGTTTCAACATCAAAATTAGGTTTTGCCGCTTCGCTTAATGACTATACTTGGGATGGCGGAGGAGATGGTTCCACCTGGACAGATGCGGACAATTGGGGTGGAACTGGATATCCTCAATCAGAAGATGATAGAGCTATTATTGATTCTGGAAGCGCCTCTATTACTATTCCCGCTTCTACTACTTTAGGTGCATTAGAATTAAGAACTGGTTATAGTGGAACGGTTACAGTTGGAGGAACTCTGACTTTAGAAGATGCAACTGATACTGACGCTGGAGATATAATCATTAATGCTGGAACATTAAGCTGTTCTGCAAATAATCCAAATATCAATGTCAGAGGAGATATTTCTATTGGTTCTGGAGGTACATTTACCAAAGGAACTGGGACTCTAACATTTACCGGCATAGTTGCCCGTACCTTCACCGACTCAAACTCAACTAAACAAAACATGGGAATTGTAGTAGTTGGAAAAACTTCTGGAACAGCTTCAAATAATAAAATAACTTTAAGCTCAAGTATGACTGTGGATACAATGACAATTAATTCTAATAATACTTTAGATTTAGGTTCTTCAAGTTATATTTTAAAACTGGCTAATGCTGGTTCTACTGCAACTGTCTTAACAAATAGTGGAACTTTAACTCCAGGAACATCTACAGTTGAATATGCTGCCACAAATTCTGGTGGAAATATTAATATTACTACTACTACCTATAATTCTTTAAAAACATCTGGTTCTGAAACATATGATTTGACTGGAAGTTTAACTAGTACAAATGCGCTTACTGGAGATTTGGAAGTAGCTACTGGATCAACATTGGATGTGAGACCCGCGAGTACGGATTATAGTATAACTGCGGTGAATGTCACAATAGTCGGGACGGTGGATTGTACCTCATCAGCAACAATTTTATCTGCCAGTGGTAACTGGACTCACGCCAGTGGAACATTTACCCAAGGATCTTCAACTGTTAAACTCACTGGCACAGGCAACTTAGACTCAACCGATGCAAAGCCATTTTCAAGTTTAGAATTGGCTTATACCAGTCATACTACTACTCTAATAACTTCAGCTGCTGTTTATGGCAATCTAACTACTCAAACTGGAACTATTGAAGCAAGCGGGGGTACGAGATATATTGCTTTTTTTGGAAACTATACTACAGACGGCACTACACCAGCGACTTGGGATGTAAATACTCAAGCCAGTTGGTATATAAACACAAGTAGAAGTTTAGCTAAATCGTCTTTTTATGATTTAATTCTTAGAGGAAATGGAACGGTAACCTTAACTTTGACCGGAGCAGTAACCGTCAATAATGATCTAACTATAAGAGGAAATAACGCTGGACAATCAATTGTCGTTGACACTGATTCAAATTCTATAAGTGTAACCAATGATTTATTTATTGGTGTTTCAGGAAGTACAGATCGCTACGCAAAACTAACAAACAATGGGTCTGCGATAACCGTTGGTGGAGATATCACTATCTACGCATCTGATGCTTCTGGAGATAATGTCTTAGAAAATACTTCAACTTCACCGACTTTAAGTATTGGTGAAAACTATACTAATAACGATGTCTTTACCGCTGGCACAGGAACAGTAACCTTTACCGCCACTGGAACCGGAAAAACTTTAGCAGGAAATTTAAATAGTACCAACGCATTTTACAATTTAATATTTAATGGTTCTGGAGGTGGTTGGTCAAATAGCTCCGCAATGCTGATTGGTAATGATTTAACTGTTACTGCCGGTACCTTATCAGGAACAAATGATATCACTGTGAGTGGAGGAGACACAACTGGAAATGGCACCATAAATTTAACCGGTGGAACTTTTGTCCTTGACGGAGGGGGAAATTTTGGAGGAAATACAAATTGGACTTTTTATGCTCTAAATTTTGGGGATGCGGTAGGAACTTCCACAACCACAAAAACCGGTTCAGGCAGTATCATAGTCACAAGTATTTTAACTTTAACTTCAAATCAAAGCTTATATGCTGGCGATGATACTTGGACTTTATCAGGTTCTGGAACGCCTTTATCAATCTTAGGTAATTTTTATTGTGAAACCTCAACATTTAACTATACGGCTACTGGTACTACCAATGTTACCGGCACAACTTATTATAATTTGGGGGTTGGGACAACCTCTGACTCTACAGCTGTGACTTATTCGGCGGCGATGAATATAACTATTGGAGGAGTGTTAACTATCGGCAATTCGGGATCTTCAGCCATTGATACTTTTAGCGGAAGTAGCCGAATAATTACTTTGTCAGGATCTGGTACACCATTAGTTATTACTTCTATGGGTGACTTTTCCGAAAGCACTTCAACCGTAAATTACACCGGATCATCTTCTACCAATGTAACTACAGAAACATATTACAATTTAGGAGTCGGAACTACAGCTGATTCAAATGCTGTAACATATTCACTTTTAAACAATATTACCGTAACCCAGTATTTAACTATTGGTAATATCAGCTCCGGAGTAAATGACACTTTAAGTGCCTCAAGTTATCAAATTTCTCTTTCTCGAGCGTCTGGTACACCGTTTGCGATTACAGTCACCGGAACCTCTTACTACAACCTATTATTTGATCCCACTTTAACGAGCGCAAATAGGGTATATAGTTTTACTGCAACGACAACTATTGGTAATAGTTTTGTGATTCAACCCACAGACTCATCATCCCCTTACTATAAACTCACGGTTTTACTAGGAGGGAATGCAACCGTTACCGGATCAACGGTAATTACTAGAGGAGGAAGCGCTACTTCAGAGCTTGATACTTCCGGATCTAGCTATGACTTTACAAGTGGCGGACTTACTGTAAATGCTGGGGGAACTTTTGATGGAGAGGCTTCAAATGTGATCATTAATGGAAATATTACCATTGCATCAAGTGGAACCTTTAGCAATACTTCTGCTGTTTTAGGCGTTAGTGGAAACTTTGCCAACTCTGGTACATTTACAGCTAATGGAGGAGATGTGGAATTTACTGGTGGTGATAGTACTACACAAGAAATTAGCGGTAATACCACTTTCGCTAATTTCTTGGTGTCAACTTATGCAAACTCTGCTGGAAGAACAATTCAGTTTGCTGGAAGTTCAACCCAGACCATTAC
>CAZQTZ010000092.1:4843-7632 GCA_964596465.1 uncultured Candidatus Bathyarchaeia archaeon
TACTGGTAATTTTAATATTACTGGTTACTCTGGCAAAGTTATTACCTTGCAATCTTCTAATACCTCAAATTGGACAATTAATCCTACAGCGGCAGATGTAGCCTATGTTTCGGTTTCGCGCTCTACTAATACTGGGGTAAGTTTCTGTGCAATTTATTCTACCGATGGAGGTAATAACGTAGATTGGGACATTAGTTCATCAGGATCCTGTGGTGGACCGCCAAATTCCCCCACTTCTTTAGCTCAAAAAAAGACCAATGATGATAGTTTAAGCGTGGGTAGTTGGACAGATGAAACTTCGGTAAAATTTACTGCTTTAGCAGATGATCCTGACAATCCGGACACACTTTATTTATGCGTAGAAAAAGATCTACTTGGTACCAGTTTCTCTGACACTGAAGATTCTTGCGGATCAGGCGTAGCTTATTCTGGAACGGCCGTAACCGTAACTGTAACAATTGCTGGAATTACCGATGCCTCCCAATATCATTGGCAAGCAAGAGTAAAAGACACAGACGGAACTTACTCTTCATGGGTTAGTTTTGGAGGAAACTCTGAAGCAGAAAGAGACTTTGGCACAGATACAACCGCTCCCACCGGTGGTACCGTAATTGATATCTTAAGCGGTGGAAGTACAGATATAGATGAAAATGATGGTGATCTGAATGATTATTATGCTAGTTGGAGCGGATTTGATGCCTCCGCTTCTGGTTTAGCTAGTTATTCTTATGCTCTGCGCCGATCATCTGATAGTTATTACTGGAACAGCACATCTTCAATTTGGCAATCGGGTGAATTTACCGTCAGTGCCGGAACAAATACAAGTGCCCATATATCTTCAGTAACCCTAAAAACATCAGAAAATTATTATTTTAGTGTACAAGCAATTGATAATGCAAGTAATGAAAGTAGTTGGGTAAATTCAGACGGGATGATGGTATCGCCATTTATAAGTTTTAGTTTAAGTTCATATACTCTTCAATTTGATAATCTAACCGCACTAAACACTTATACAGACACTAAAACAAATGTTGTCACGACTTCAACTAACGCCTATTCGGGCTATGTTGTGCGCGCTTATAAAGACGGATTGTTAACTGGCAATGGCAAAACCGTTCCTGATTATAGCGGAACATACGCTTCTCCCACCGAATGGACAGCTGGAAACTACGGATTTGGCTATACTTCCAACGACACTACAATAGGCGGTTCTAACAAATTTGGCTCGGGAACTTTATTTGCCGCCTTTGCCACTGGACCAAACGGCGATACTATCGCTGATTACACTAACAATATAGATGGTTCTACAGGAGAGTTAACTAATGATGCTTACACAATTACTTATAAAATTGCGGTTTCTTCCATACAATCCGCTTTGACATATTCGGGCACGATTACATATATAGTAGTACCACAATTTTGATTTATTATTTAAAATAGATATATAATAAAACTAATTATGAAACAAAAAATATCAATTTTTCTAACAATATGTTTGTCCTTTTTTATAAATGGAAACATTGTATCATCTGCCGGTCTATCTAATTTATCAGATGTAATGACCCGTCAAAAAATCTCTGAAGGATCAAACCATACATTTACATTTACTCAAGACGCGGGTACTTCGTGGGCAAATGGAGAAACTCTAACCTTAACTTTTGCGAGTGGATTTGTGCTGACATCGTTATTAAATAGTGATCCACTGGATTATGATATTTCGGTTGGAGGAACTAATGAATCAATTGTTGCCGCAGGCGCATGTGGAGCAAACGATGCTATTGAAATTACTTCAATTGTTGGACAAGTTATTACCTTTACCACCTGTTCCAGTTATACAACCGGTTCAACTGGAGCGCAGATTATCGTAAAAATTGGTAATCATGCTACTGTTGGAGGAAATGGCGATACTCAAATCACAAATCCAAACACAACCGGTAATAAAACGATTGCGATTGGTGGTAACTTTGGCGACACCGGAACAATTGCTGTATATATAGTAACCGATGATCAAATTAATTTATCAGCATTAGTTGACCCCTCTATTACAGTTACAATTACCGGAAATAGCGTAGATTTCGGTACGCTTTCTTCTTCAACCGTTTCAACTGGAACATCTGAATTTGCAGTTGGGACAAATTCTGCCAGCGGATATAATGTTACTATTGATGGCGATACCTTAACTCATACGAACGGAATAGATGTGATAGATGAAATTGGTAACACCGCAGTGGTTTCAAATCCGGGAACAGAACAGTTCGGAATAAATCTTAGAGACAATACTTCTCCAAACATAGGAGCTGATCCTTCTGGAGGCGTGGGAGCAGTAGCCAGCGGTTTCAATGAAGTGGATAAGTTCAAATTTTACACTGCTGGTAATCCCCAAATCATCGCCAACTCTGCTACCTCAAGTGATTTAACAACATTCACAATATCCTTTATTGCCAATATCGCCCCCCAAACCGATGCTGGACTATACACAACCACTTTAACAATAATTACGACCAGTTTATTTTAGTTGACATCTTAGTCTATATTGCTAAACTTAAAATATAACCTATTAAATAATATTAAAAAATGTCAAAAACTCATTTTTCAAAATTTTTAATAAGCATATATATATTCTTTACGATTTTTGCATATTCACCGGTTGCTTTAGCTGGTAGTTTAACTGTTTTGTCAGATACTATGAGTCGATTAAAGGCTAGTGAAGCTTCTAACCATGATATAAAATTTAGATCAGAAAGCGGTATTACAACTACAGATAGCATTTCTGTAGGTTTCAATACTCC
>CAZQTZ010000092.1:7642-7974 GCA_964596465.1 uncultured Candidatus Bathyarchaeia archaeon
TGGATCAGCTTCGGTAGATTATACCGATATTGATCTGCAATATGGCTCCAGTCAATCAGAAGTAAATGGATCTTGTAGCTCTAACTGTACAAAAGCAACATTAGCTGGTTCTGCAGGTTCAGCAACTTGGGGTGCATCATTCATATCAAGTAATTTAGTATTATCTTATCCATCATCTGGTGGCACGCCTGTTGCTGCTAATGATTATGTTAGAATTTTAATTGGTACAAATGCCACCTATGGTACAACAGGTGATGTTCAAATGACAAATCCAGCATCAACCGGTTCAAAAACTATTACAATTTCAACAACTTATGATACCGGGAGTCTAG
>CAZQTZ010000093.1:0-3068 GCA_964596465.1 uncultured Candidatus Bathyarchaeia archaeon
GAAGCTCATAGTGGCTGTGGTTCTTTCTCCGCCGCTTTGAGTATACGCGTCTAGCGCTACTGGGCGTCCTCCTTTGAAACCTACTAGAATTTCTAAACCTGCTGTCTCAATATCTTGCTCATTAGCTAATCGAACTTCACCTGTCGCTCGGGTTTGCCCCATAATTTTTTGATATTCGACATTTACTCGTTCCAGTAATGTATGAATTACATTACGCCATGATTCTAATCTGGTTGTAACTTCTTCAAGAGCTTTTTGGCGATTCTCTGAAACCAATTGCGCTTTTTCTTTAAGTTCTAAGTATAGTTTACTGTAGGATTCATATTGTCGTTCGATGTCTTCAGAGATACCTGCAAGAGCAGCCAAATGACCATCTGTGAGTCGAATTTGGTCTTGCACTTCGGCAGGTGTTTTTAGTACTGCTAATCTAACTCCTGACTCGGAAGCTTTAGCGGTTAGCTCTTCTAAGTTAATTTTTGCTGTTTTTATTGTATTATCGATTTTTTCTAGATCACTATCTGCCTTCTCTTTTCTATACTCAAGTAGTGCTAATTTTATCCGCTGATCAATTAACAGATTAATGTTTTTCTCTGATTTCTCTTCCCAGGTTTGGGTTTGGGTTTGGTTTGCTTCAATTTGACTCTTAGTTTTAGCAAGTTGATTTTGATTCTCTTCAATTAGCTTATTCAAATTCTCTGGTCGAAGCAAGTTCAGCCGATCAGTGCTCTCACTGTTCCGAATTATTTCTTGAAAAATCGCAGCTTCTTTAAGCACATCCTGAGCAAAGTTAATAGTAGTCTGTTTTGTTGCAACTATGTTTTCTAAGGTGATGCGTTGTTTAAAAGCAGATTTATTCTTGGTTTTTTCTTCTTCTTGTTGAAGGGTATTTTTTTGTAGTTGCTCTACGATAATCAAGTTTTCTTTTTCGATACGATTGCATGTTTCAAGATTTTTTTGTTTCTCAATTTCAAGTTCTTTGATGCTGTTTTCTTTGCGTTCTACTTCAGCCCATGCAAGTTCGCGTTCTAAGAATCGGCGTTTGGTTTGAAGCTGTTTTTTCTCTTGATATTTTTCATATTGCTCACGCCAATAGTTAAGCGTCTGTTCTGCTGATTCTAAAAGCTTAGTTACAGATTCAGATTGACTAAGTATACGGGTTAATTTTTGCTGCGCTTGTACTACATTTTCTCGGAATGGCTCTAAGCCAACGGCGGCTTCTACCATGTGGAGTTTTTGAATATTACTTAAGACAGAAAACTGCTCAACCATATTTTGGTGCATGATGATAAGCATATTATCAGCGTCCACGCCGAATCTGCCTAGAAGACGTTCAACGTCTTGCTTATTGGCCGCGCGGTTCTCTAACTCAAACCAGTATTGTCCATCTCTACGTAGGTTACGAGTAAGAAATAGTTGATCCTTAGAATATTTCGGAACTGGGCGTCTGCCACCCTGTTTACTATTGTCCAAAATAAGTGTTACTCGCGCTTGATCTTTACCCCAGCGAATAAGGTTGCTGAGTTTTTTAGATCGCTCAGTATAAGTCTGACCTAACGCAACTGAAATTGCCAAAAGCAATGAACTTTTTCCAGCGCCATTTGGTCCAACAATAAGGTTAACACCTGGCTTAAACGTAACCCTAGCGTATTCGTAGCTCATGAAATTTTCAAGAATAACTTCACTTATTAACATCTGGGCTTTTAGCCTCTTAATGGAGTGCGGATAATAGGAGAAAATGTCTTATTAAAACAAATTGCACTAAACTGATGAAATCTGATTTACTTTTATTATACTTTTCCATAGATAATAAATTTGTTTATTGCTATTTTTTATAAGAAGCGATACTTCTTTATGGGTAATAGAATAAATTTTATCTCTAATACATATTGTATTATTGGAGGTGGAATTTGTGCCCCTAAAGGACGAGAGCATACTAGCTGTCGGCATGATTTCTATTGCCTCAGGTATATTGATTGGGCGTTTTCTGTATCTTGAATTCATGGGTTTTTCTGTTACAGACTTTGTTGAAGGCATTCTTGTTGGTTTATCTTTAGTTATGAATTTAACATACCTGCTAAGGATAAGACACAAAAGATTATTCAAATTTGAATAGTTAACTTATGGCTCTTAACTGATGTTTCTAAAAGAGGAAAAGTCTATTTTTTACTCCTCAATCTGTATACTACTCTTGACGTTGTGGAGTTGTTTAGGTGCATATTGCTCAAATTGGAACGGGGCGAGTTGGCCGTCCGACTGCATATTCAATAATGTGTGCTGCATTAGCTGATACTATCACTGTTTGTGATACTAAACCTGGCCTCGCAGATGCATTTGCTGAGGAACTAAAACATGTGACAGCTAGCATCGGTTTGAAGGTGGAAATTATTTCCTGTGACAAAGATGAGTCCGTAACTGGCGCTGATGTTGTCTTTATTTCTGCAGGGGAACCGCGAATTGCGGGCATGAAGATGACTCGACGGGACCTCTCGATTCAGAATGCGCGTATAGTCAAATATATTGCTGAAGCAATTGCTCCAAGAAACCGAGGCGCGAAGTACGTAGTGATTTCCAATCCAGTGGATGCGATGGCGATGGTCTTTAAAAAGTACTCAAAAGCAGATTTTGTCATAAGCACCGGGACCAATCTTGAATCGCTAAGGTTTAGATCTAAAATAGCTTACACTTTAGGAGTTTCGCCTGTAAAGGTTGAAGGTTGGGTCGGCGGAGAACATGGAGAAGCGGCAATACCGCTATGGTCAACCACAAAAATAAGCAATTTACCTATCAATAAATACCTTAACGCTGAAAACAAAATTCTATCAAAACCTGAAACTGAATCGTATATAAAATCAGTATCAAAAACAATAGTTGATTATATCGGCGGAACAGAATTCGGGCCTGCAGCTTCATTTAGAGATATCGCACGAGCTATTATTGAGAATTCAGGGGAGGTTCTTTCAGTAGCTGCGCCAATGCGATTTGACGATGTGCCCGAGGACGTATTTGTAGGAGTACCTTTACGTCTGGGGCAAAACATCGGGGATTCGCTGTATAATCAATTGTCTTCG
>CAZQTZ010000093.1:3078-7945 GCA_964596465.1 uncultured Candidatus Bathyarchaeia archaeon
TTGATTTATCTAAGGCTGCAAAAGCGATTTATGAAACATATCAGACTGCAATTCAGGCTTTAGAATAAGCCTCTTCTCCAGATTTGCTACTATATTTGTAATAAACTGAGCTTGACGAACGAAGCTTTTAGCAAAAAAAACGCTGTTTACAAAGAATAAAATAGTTAAATGCTGTATTACAAGTAGGGATTAGATTTGTCTAATCAAAATAGTCCTGATATTATGAGCCAGCACTCAATACCTAAGCGTTTAGTTGATAAATTAATTCGTTATTTCCTTTTATGTATCCGCGCTGTTTTGATAGGTATATATTATTTTGCTATTATCGGCGGCGTCAGTTTCATAATTTTCATGTTTTACTTTTCTTTTGGTCATGCATTGGTTTACTTTTTCAATTTGTCTTTGATACAAATAATTCAAATTGAAGCCATATTAACTGGGATTTTAATTGCTATGCGCGTATGGTTCTTTTGCAAGAAAATGGTAAAAAAGCACAGGAGGCTGGATTGGCATATGATAGGTTGCGTTTTTGGAGTGCATGACATGGAACAGTGTGATACTTATTGGGGGGAAATCGGCTATAATACTCATCTCATCAGAACATTAAAGTGCCCCTACTGTGAGGTTGAGGATTATGAGGCTTCATATCAAAGCTACTAGTTTTTTTGTAAACATTGACTAAAGACGCGAATTTTGTCTCTAAAAATGTAGTAACTTGTAATGCTTATGATGATTGCTGGTGTTAAAGCAATCCAAAAGGCGTATGTCGCTAAATAGTAGCTTATGCTTGGATTGAATTGGTATGAGCTGGTTGTAAAGGTCCATGAATATGGATAGTCTGAAATTATGGCTGAAATATTGTATGTGGTGGCGGCTTTTAGGGGAATAGCAGGGTAGAAAGTGGTTACTCTGGAAGCCATTCCTTTAGGTTCGTCGGTTCTTGCTAAGATTTGAGTATTGGGAGTCATGGTTAAATTTTCAATTTTCAAGGTTCTGAGCTGGAAAATTTTGATTGCGCTGTCATGAGGTATGTTGGTTGAATTCGGCGGTGGACCAAGCCCTATAGCAACTTGAATATGAGTTTGGTTTATGTAGGCTTCTTCAGAACTGATAACGGGGTTCGAATGAGTGTTTTGAGTAGCTGTAATTATATAAAATATAGTTAGAAACAAGATTAGAAATAGAATCAAATGCACAAGAACAATCTTGATTCCCTGTTTCAAACTTCCGTTACACTTTCCTTTCGACTATACAAAATATGACTTTTTTATGTCAGTCAGAGTAAAAAAATGTTTCCGGATTGCCTTTGAATGACTCTAATTCTTCTTAAGGCATAACAACTTACATTCAGAACATGGAAATTGAAGGGTACTAATTACAAGATGGGTTGAGGACTTCTCTATCCTTCAGTTTTTCACTTTGCCTTTTCTGTTTTCTATTTTGAATAAGTGTTATTAATTGATTGGTATAGATATCGTGATGTGGTTTGATGTCTAGCCGGAAGAGTTCATCTACAAAGAAAAAGAAGCATCAAAATGGGGTTGAACCTCTCAAAAGTGCACCTGACCGTGAATCAAAAATTATGAATTCTATTGCTAATGTGAGTATAATTTTAATGAGTATTATGATGGGCGCTTTTTCCGAATTGATGGTGAAGACAACAGGTGCCATGGCTTCAGGTATGGCGAACGCTATTGGCGGTGAAGAGGCTGCTGTGCAGGTCGAAAATGAGGTGACGCAGAAATTACCCGAGGTTAATGATAAAATGAAAGCCCTAGTTTCTAATATTAGAAAGGATATGTACGCTCAGCTTAAACAGAAAAGAAAAGATATTGAGCCTCTTCTTTCTGATAAAGTATTTGATATTGGACCACAAACGATTGAGGAATATGATTTCGGTTTGACTAAAATAACTGAAGAACTCGATGAAAATACTTTGTCTCGGTACACTCAATTAATGGCATGTGAAGATCCAAAATTTGGAAAAATGTTCAAAGCATTAACCGAATGGATGAACAGCTTACCCAAAGAACCTACAAGACAAAAAAATAAGTAAATTATGTTTTTTGTTGATTTGTATGGTTGAGACTTTTTATCTGCATTTAGACTTTGCAAGTAAAATTCGCTGGTCAATCAATTTGCCCTTTTTATGCTCCAAATGCGGTAAATGCTGCACAATAGAAAATTTTTTGACCGCTGGAAAACTAAACGCCAACTCCGAAGATTATACTCAGATTCAGATTAAAGCAAAAATGTTCTATGAAGAAATGGGAAAAATGTGGGCTGAAGACGAAGCCAAATACAATACCTATATAATGACAAATTATTGCCCTTTTTTAAAAAATAATTCCTGTACTATTTATGAAATTAGACCAGACGGCTGCCAACTCTTCCCCAAAACACTCTTCGGCATTAAAGATAAGAATTGTATGTCGCTAAACCGGTTTAAGAAAATGGAAAGTATCCTAAAAAAAGGTAAAAAATTTAAAGAGAATTTCAGATACATGGGAAAAAACTCGCATATGCCCAATTACCAAGAAACAATTGAGCACGTGCATTTCACTGAAAAGCAATACCAAACATGCATAACTAAACTGCATCGCGTAGGCGCTACAACCGATGAATTGGCTCTTTTCGATTATTTGAATGGAAAAAACAAATCCTATTTCAAAGATTGAAGCTGAGTATATCGAAAACAATGAATTAAATAATCATTAACTAATTCCGTAGCTTCCATGAACGTATAACAGATTGTAAGTCCAACAAAATTGAATTCTCTCTTTTTTAATTCCTGACTTGTGGCTTTAGACTCTTTTATTTCAGCAGGCACCTCAGAGAGCCTCCTATAAGTATTGGTTATTGGTTTTTCGACATGAAGAGTATCCTCATGTTCCAGCATTGCTTCAAAGATGTGTCTATAATTAATCACAGATTCAAGGTATTTTCAGTTGTTGTTCTGTTTGTTTTTGTCAGTCTTCTTTTGGGTGGTCATTTGTAAAGTTCTTTTCCTATCTTCCACGCTTTCCCTAACTTTTTACCTAATGTCCAGTAGCTTTGGCCATTCATCGAAAATAAGATTGGCTGTACTTTTTCGAAGTCTACTTCTCCATCAGAGAGGACAATTGGGTCACAGTAAGTGGTTGCTATTTTACCGATGAATACATCGTGATTTGGAAAGTCTACGGTTTTTATGAGTTCGCATTCCATGTTTATGTTACATTCTTCAATCATAGGAGCAGTTCGAAGTTTCCCATAAAAAACTTTGAATAAATCCGCTTTATTCTTATTTTTTCCTGAAACTAATCCGCAATAGTCGGTTTCTTTTACGAGTTTTGTTGATGGGATGTTAATGCTGAATGTTTTGTTGGCTTTTATTCCCGAATTAGTATAGTGCGATTTGTTAATGCCTAAGGAAACTGATTCGAGGTCCATTATTCCGACATGAGCTATAGTAATGTAATTGGGCTTTCCATTTACTAACGCGCCGACTAATCTAGTTGGTAATGGGTAAAGACAGTTCCTCGCTCCCAACTCTACCTTCATATTTTCCAATTTCCTGATTGTTGATTATCTGTTTGGTTTGTATTGCTTATGTTTACATATTAGTTTTTCAATTCTTTTCTCTAACTCTTTCCTTAATTATTATTTTATAACAGGTGTCTTCTTCACTAGCTGGATTGAAGATTTTATAGTCCTGATTTAGCTTGGCGGCTAAGAAATATTTTCTTTTTTCAAATTCTTCAATTGCCAAACTTTTTGTTGGTCTTTATTGCTGCGCATTTTACATATAGGCAGTTTTGTTTACATTGATAAACAAGTTTGTGTTTATCTAAGATATTTGGTGGGCTGAAGTGGTCGGATTGGTTGAGCATAAGAAGTTATTAACTGTATTAATTATGATAGTTTTACTAACTTCGTTTGTCCTCTTGGGTATCTTTCATGCTTCTACCAGCGCAGAACCTTATCCCGACGGATTCTACATGGGCATAATTGAGACAGGTAATGTTTTAGAAACTAAACAAATAATTGATGAAACAAAATCCTTTATCAATCTAATCGTGATTTCTAACATGACTACGATAAAAAGCCTAAATATGCTCGAAGAAGTCGCAGATTATGCTCATAGTGCAGGTTTGCATTTCTTTGTACGTATGACTTACCCTACTCCATTTGAGGTTTTCGACTATAATCCTTTTAAATGGCAAAAAACAGCTGAAGCGAAATATGGCGACCGCTTCTTAGGTTACTATCTTTATGATGAACCAGGCGGAAACCAGCTTGATCTGGGTGGTTTTAGACAATTTGATAATACCACTTTGCCTGCCGATTATAGGGACGCGGCAAACACCTTTGTTTATTATTTATACATTCAAATGCGTGACTTCATAAAAACCGAAGACTTGGTAACTTCGGATTATGGCTTATACTGGTTCGATTATGAAGCAGGATACGATTCTGTTTTCGCAGAATTCGGATGGAATCACTCAAGACCATTAAACATTGCCTTATGCCGAGGGGCAGCAGAGATGCATAATAGATCTTGGGGAGTCACGGTAACTTGGACTTATACGGATCCACCGCATCTTCAATCTGGTCCTGAATTATTTAATGATTTAAAAATTGCTTATCTCGCTGGTGCGACTTACGTTACTATTTTCAATGAACCACGAATCGAAGATCATGGATTATTGTCTGGTGAGCATATGGTAGCGATTAAAGAATTCAAAGATTTCGTGTTAAAAAATCCTCAAAATAGGACTTCAAATCTGCAGAAAATAGCTTACATTCTCCCCCCTGACTACGGTTGGGGATTAAGAACCGATGACGATAAAATCTGGGGAGTATGGCCCGCCGATAGTAAATCCCA
>CAZQTZ010000094.1:0-1521 GCA_964596465.1 uncultured Candidatus Bathyarchaeia archaeon
AAAATTAGAACAAGCATCGCTAGAGGCTAAACGATTAATTGACCTCTTGCCGCTTGACGCTGGCTCGGAACAGCGGCCACACCAAAAAATGCAATCCATGCATTGCGGCGCTTTTGCTTCTGGTTTTTTAGCGCCTAACGTATGATTTTCTAAATGCTCAAAAAACGAAGCTAAAAAGGAAAAAAGGCTAGTATTTTTTCTTACATATGTTGGCGGGTCCGACGGGAGTTGAACCCGCGACCCTCGGATTAAAAGTCCGATGCTCTGTCCTGACTGAGCTACGGACCCACCTTTTAAGCGCTGTTGATAGGAAAACACTGAAGGGGTTTTTTAGCGTTTCTGTTGTATTCTGCAAAACAATAAATAAAGTTATGATTTATCAGGCATTTTTTGAGCTTGTTGTGATTTTGTTTTGTTTATTGTATTCTGCTACGGTGTAAAAGAATTGGGAGAGCGGAACGATTATGCAAACATCACCGATAGCGCTATTTAGGTTTTTGTAGAAGAGTCCTTTAAGCGAAACAGCCCCAGCGCCAAAGATTTGGTCAAAAACTTTTTCGATTATATCAATTTTACCGGGAATTTCCCATCGTCTAATCTGAAAGGTTTCTTCTAGAAGGCGATAGATCGCTTTTTTGGGGTTTTCACCTAAACTGGATAGGGTTTGTTCAAAAGCGTTGCAGAAATGCCTGTTATAACCTTGTATAGAAAGCACAGATGGACACATTCGATTCACCAAATTGATGATATATTTTGGAACATCTGAAAAGCCCTCGTAGCATATTAGTTAATTAAAAAAGTTCTTTTGAATGTTACGTCTTTATAATCAATAAATTTGGAAAATAAAATAAGAAAATAGGATTAAAGAAGAAGAGGACAGCCTCTTACTTACTCTTCTTTGCTTTCGCTGTTATCGGAATATGCTTCGTGTAAGGTCTCTTTTGCGCAGTGAATTTGTGCTTGCGGAGTTTCTGCGCAGACCTCTTGAGGAGTTTCGACGGCTACGTCGTCTTGCGCCGCTGTCGGCGCCTCTTGAGGGTTTTCCGGGATAATCTCCTCTACAATTTGAGTAAGATCTTTCTGTACAATTTCAGACGTTGGAACATCAAATTGATCTAAAGGTATCTTCTCGATTATTGTCTCTTCTACTTCGGCCATCGGTTCTGGAGCTGCAACTTCCTCTACTGCAGCATCAATGATTTGCTCTTGAACTGCTTGCTCAATAACTGGAGCTTCAACAACATTTTCCTCTGCAGAGGCAACAACTTCCTCTGCTGGAGTTTCAATAATTTTTTCCTCAATTATGGGGGCTTCAATAATAGGCTGCTTAATAACTGCTTGCTCAATAACTGGAGCTTCAACAACTGGAGCTTCAACAGGTTGCTCAATAACTGCTGCTGAATCTTGAATTTGTGCAGCTGGTTGTTCAATAACTGGGCTTTCGACTACTGCATCTTGAATTGCGTGAGCTTCAACAGGTTGCTCAATAACTGCTTGCTCAATAACTGGAGCTTCAACAAC
>CAZQTZ010000094.1:1621-7940 GCA_964596465.1 uncultured Candidatus Bathyarchaeia archaeon
AACTGGAGCTTCAACAACTGGAGCTTCAACAGGTTGCTCAATAACTGCTTGCTCAGCTTGTGCAGCCGATTCCACGGGGGTTTCGGCTGCTTTCGCGACTGCTATGGGTTGTTCGATAATGGGGGTTTCCTCAATTAGGGGTGGGATTTTTTCTTCAAATATAGGTTCTGGAGCAGGTGTGATAGTTTCAGGAGTAGATTCTATAGCGGAAGTTTCGATTGGTGCAGTAACTGGTGCGGGAGTTGAAGACCCGCAAAGTTGGTTTACTGCATCTTGCACTGTTTCAAGTTCATGTTTGGCTGCTTCAAGGCCATTTCCGAGAAGGTTTATTTCAAGTTGATAAGTATTGTCATCGATTTCGCCTGCAACATATTGAATTTCGTAGTTTGCTAAGAGAATTTCTAAGGTTTTAATATGACTTTGTAATTCATCAGTTTTAGCCTGCATTTTTTGTACAAGTTCATGTTGTTGTCTTTCGATTTCTATTATAGCAGCGTCGATTTCAGAGTTGAATGAATCGTGTGTTGATTGAGAAATGCGGCCTTTTTCATAGAGATTGTCAAGGGCCTGCTTCTTTTTCTTGGCTATCCCATATTCTTCATTTAATCTGTTAAAGGAACTTTTCCATGTGATCACTTTTTAGGCACCACGCAGATGTGTGGGCGGAATAAGAATTAACGTTTGTTAACATGCACATATATCGGTGAGTATTAAGAACCGCTTTTAGACCTCTAAAAATAGAAACACTGCATACAAAATTTTACACTTGGGTATGTGGTTATATCATTAAATAATGAAATTTTTCTAGCCATATAAAGCCCTAATAGAGCTTTTGATGATGATAACGGGTTTAAAAGGGGATTAAAGAAGAAGAGTTTTTAGTAGCCGTATTGCTGCCCATGCTGCTAGCGCGCTGGTTTTTGGATTATCTGGGTGAGGCTGGTTTGAAAATCGCATAAACATATCACCATATTTCCATTTAACGGTAATCTCATGGGTAGTTCGCGTAACGTTAGGATCAGCTAAAACTTGCACATTTACCTTAGCGGGTTTAACAGTTATAGCTAAAGTGGCTGCAACATTCATCTCTCGAGGGAATTTGCGTGCTGCATCCTCCGCATCGCCCTCATACATTATCTTTGGAACTTTAGTTTCTATTTCGAAAGCTTTAGGATTCTTATGAGAAGTCAAAGTAACTTCTACCTCTCCAGTTAACGCGGCACTTGCTATGGCATCCAATCCGCCTATGGCGCCTGAAGGCACATGCACCTTACACATATCCACATCTAAATCTAGAAGAGCCCCAGTACTCATCACTATTAATTCGATGTCGGCCGCTACGATTTTGGGAACATAATCCTTGGCTGCTTGCTGTGAAGCGGCCTCCACAATAACAACAGGACGCAATTTTATCATTTCGTCCACACCTGAAACTATGGTTGTTGGAAATTTGAGTAGCTTCTTTAACTGCTCCGCTCTTGAAACATCAAAATCATAAACTACAAGTTCGTCACAGACCACAATCTCTCGTTCAATAGCTTCTGCTAAAACTGTACCAATAGCACCGCATCCAATCAAACCGACTATACGTTTCTGTTTTCTATTTGATCTTGAGCTCACCATAGTTTTACCCTCTTAATATTCAGCAACGAAATGTATATGAGGAAATTGAGTAACTTCCCTACCGTTAGCTTCCTCAGCTTTAACTTCAAGGTTGACGATTTTGCAGGTTCCAGAGATATCAACAGCTCCCGCTTTAACAAGATCAACATTTGCTTGATTAGCAGCATAAATGATTAGATTCTTTACCGGCGCATTGAGAGCAAGTTTCTTTTCGGCTTTTTCTCGGCGGATTTCCCCTATAATAGCCATTATAAGATCGCCATTCTTATCTGAGGACTCATTAACCAATGACGCATCATATTTTGGCCAACTTGAGAGTTGAATGCTCTTGTAGCCTTTGGTTTCGGCGTAAATTGCCTGATATAGCTCTTCAGTTAAATGCGGAACAATAGGAGCCATCAACTGTAGTACACTAAACATTACCTCATGTAGCGCATATTGGGCGGCTAATTTTTTAGATTCACCATAAACATCACCACGGTATAGACGATCTTTGACTGCTTCAATATAGCAGTCGCAGAAAACATGCCACGCAAAATTGCGAATTTCTTCCACAGCTAAGTTCCATTGATACTTCTCCATGGCATCAGTTACTTTTTTTATCGTCTGCTGTGTCTTACTGAGAATCCACTTATCCAAAGGCTGGAGGTCAAGAGTAGAGGGATCTTTGATAGGCTGATAACCATCCAGAAGTTTAATGGCGAAGCTTGAAACATTCCACATTTTTACTAGAAAACGCCTGCCATATTCGACATCTTGAACACGGTAAGGAATATCTGAACCTGTAGCACCCCCACCTGCAGCCCACTGCCGAATCGCATCAGCACCATACTTGTCAAGTGCTTCAGGCGCAGCTGCATAATTTTTCAGAGATTTACTCATTTTGCGCCCGTCCTGCCCCAGAACCATACCGTTGATAAGTACACTGTCGTAAGGTCGTTGGTTGAATAATGCGAGATGACGAACCATCAAATAATAAGCCCAAGTTCGAATGATGTCTGTGCCTGAGGGATGAACACTTGCAGGATATTGGTTCTTCCAGTCTTTGCGGTCAGGCCAACCAGCATGCACCGCGCAGGTGATAGAAGAGTCCATCCAAGTGTCTAAAACGTCGCGTTCACCACGAAATTCTTTACCTTCGCATTTAGGACATTTTTCAATCCGGGGACCTTCAAGTTTAGGATCAATAGGCACCCATTCAGGTTGCGCTATGATTAGTTCCCCGCAGTTTTTACAGTACCATACAGGAATTGGTGTAGCGAAAAGGCGTTGGCGACTCACGACCCAATCCCAATCAAGCGCTTTAGCCCAGTCGATAAGTCGATTCTTCATGTAATCAGGATACCAAGCGATTTCGTTAGCTGTTTTCTCAACCGCCTCAGTCAGCGCCATGGTTTTCATGAACCACTGTTTCTGCTCAAGAATTTCCACATGAGTCTTACAGCGGTCACAGACACCTACTTCCTGCATTAGTTTCTCGGTCTTTTCTAGCAATCCGGCGACTTTCAAATCCTCAACTATTGCAGCACGAGCTTGATTAATGTATAGACCTGCGTATTTGCCTCCTGCTTCGCTGATTTTGCCGCTTTCGGTAAGGAGTCTTATGACGGGAAGTTTGTGTTTTATGACTGTTTTAACGTCTTCTTTGTCGCCGTAGGTGCAGATTTGGACTACGCCTGTGCCGAATTTGGGGTCAACGGTTTCTTCAGGTATGATTGTGACGGAGCGATTCATGAGAGGTACCTGGATTTTTCGTCCGATATATTTAGCGTAACGTTCGTCGGTTGGGTTCACTTCAACGGCGACGCACGCAGGAATAAATTCTGGACGAGAAGTTGCAATCAGCAAGTATTCACTACTACCCTCTAATGGAAAATGAATGTAGTGCAATACACCTTCCTTTTTAACATGGTCTACTTCGGCATCAGCGATGGCGGTTTCATCGCGTGGACACCAATTTACAGGATGAGTACCTTGATACATGTAACCGCTTTTTTGGAGCAATATGAAGCTGAGTTGGGTACGTCTCCAATAGTCAGGATCCATAGTACGATATTCAGTGGTCCAGTCAATACTAGCTCCCATTTTCAGGATGCCCTCTTTCATCATACCAATGTACTTCTCAACCAGTTCACAACACCATTGACGGAACTGATCAGGCGGAACATCCCTCTTGCGAATATTACGGGCCTTTTCGACTTGGATTTCAATGCCTAATCCATGACAGTCCCAGCCCTGAGGAAAGAGCACGTTATAACCGCACATGCGTTTGTAGCGAGCCACTATGTCAAAATAGGTCCAGTTCAGAACATTACCCATATGAAGTTCACCTGAGGGGTAAGGAGGCGGAGTATCTATACTAAAACGTGGAAGTGAATCATCATTCCAATCGTATTTGTGGATGCCCATTTCTTCCCATTTACTTTGCCATTTACGCTCTATTTCGGTAAAGTTGTACTCTTTAGGCAGAGGCTGCATGCAATTCAATTCCTATAGCGAGTATTGACTTTAGCAAAACTATAGTACAACCTAAAAACATTACCCCATTATAGAGGCAGAGTAAATCAACATTTTCAAAAAGAAATCCTAAGATGCATAATTTAAAGCCTCATACAGATAACTTTCTCTTTCTGAGGGTACCATATTTTTTCAGCAAAACTAAAATATCATAAAAACGTTATCCCCCGTTAGGCATAGGGGAGCTGGGATATACCCGGCTGAGAGGGCAGCTAAACACCGCTGTCGACCCGAAGAACCTGAACCAGATAATACTGGCGGAGGGAATAAAAATCAAAAAATCGTCCAACCTAAATCTAAAGAATCCAACTATAAATCAGACCCATAAACCCATATTTTCGACCAAAATCCTTACAGAGATAATAATCTTTGTAGCTTTGGCAATGGCTCTAAGTCTTATTAGCCATAGTTTTTTCCGGTTACCACAAGGAGGCTCAATCAATCTTGGAATGGTGCCGCTGCTTTGGTTTGCACTACGAAGAGGCTGGAAGATAGGAATATTCGGCGGCGCCTTATTCGGGTTAGCGGATCTTTCATTTGACCCGTTCGTGGTGCATCCGATACAGCTTCTGCTAGATTATCCACTGCCTTTTGCGCTGTTAGGACTTGCTGGGTTCTTCCAAAAATACCCAATTGTAGGCGTCGGAGTAGGAGTTACAGGTCGCTTTATCTGCCACCTCATTTCTGGCGCAGTTTATTTTCCCAACTACGCTCCAGAGGGAATGAATCCAATTCTGTACTCAGCAGTATACAACGCAACTTACCTGATTCCAAGTGGCATAGTTTGCGCAGTCATAATATACACACTGCTAAAAACAAAAATACTCAACATCTACAAATAGAATCAAAATTTTTTCCCTATTTAATTAAGATTTACATGACAATTCTTTCTGGGACAGCATAGACATTCATGCGTTTGTCGCGGATAAACCCGATTAAGGTCAGATTTATTTGCTTAGCCAACTCTATCCCAGAGTCCAAAGCAGCCCCAAACGAAGCAACAATGGGCAACCCAACCTTTGCCACCTTAAAAACAACATCACTAGGTAGTCTGCCGCTAAAAGCAAGAAAACACTCGCCAAAGTTGATATGATTTAAAGCTGCTATCCCAACGACTTTATCAACGGCGTTATGCCGTCCGATGTCTTCGGCTAAAGCTATGGTTTCTCCGTCGGCTTTGCATATCGCAGCTACATGAACCCCACCAGTTTTTCGGTAAATTTCGGCTTTAGAATTTAGTTGCGTAACCGCATCAAAGATAACTTGGGCTTTGACAGTCAACTTGGAAGTAAGCTTAGAGGGTTTACGTTCATATTGGTAGGGCATTGAACTACTACAGGCAGAGCAAATCACACGGGTATGCAAACGGGAGAGCCTAATCCGTTCCTCAGTGTTGATTTCACTTTTTAGCTGGACAAAACAGGAGTTCTCTGATTCTTTAAAGATAACCTCTTCGACTTCATCAACAGACTTCAAAACGCCTTCACATAAAAGGTGGCCAACACCTAATTCTTTCAAATTAGAAGGCGAACACAAAATCATAGCCCACAAAGTCTTATTGACAAAAAGATAAAGAGGAACTTCTTCAGCAACGTAGTCAACGACTTCTTTAGCGGATTTACCAGATAGGTCAAGCCGTGTTATGTCAACTTGACGAACCACTCTGTCTCCTCCTACTTCTTTAGTTCAGAAAGCATGAATTCAACGATTTCTTCAGCTATATTGACTTTTGTAACGACCTGCAGACCCTTCCATCCAGGTTGACTGTTGACATCACAAATTTTGGGCCCGTCGGGTCCCTCTAGAATGTCTACCCCGGAGATTTTGCATCCGACTGCCTGAGAAGCCTTGATGGCCATTTCCTCAAATTCTTTGCTCAGAGTAGTCGGAGTTGGTCTTGCGCCTTGGCTGTAGTTAGTTTTCCATCCGGTTGCAACGCGCCGCATGGCAGCTGCAACACGGTCATTGATTACAAAGGCACGGATATCTGAGGTGCCATGGTCGACATACTCTTGCAGATAAAGGACGCCATGCTGGAATGTTATTGCCTTAAAAACTGTCAGGGCAATTTCAGGATCAGTAACCCGGGTAGCGCCGACTCCACGACTGCCAAACAAGGGCTTAACAACCACGTTGCCGCCTAGTTCTTCGAAGGCTTTAACAGCTTCGTTAGCACTTT
>CAZQTZ010000095.1:0-7896 GCA_964596465.1 uncultured Candidatus Bathyarchaeia archaeon
TAACAACGTATAAGATGGTTCTACGCATGCAGTGTTGTCAGAGGAATCAGAATTGTCCGAAAGGTTCACCAAAAAATGGGATAGTAAACGGGAAGAAACACCCTTCAGCAACCGCATAAAAGACGCAGTTAAGCCACCAGGTCCACTAAAACCACGCCTTGACTTCGCCGTCAGACGTATTGAGCTTCAAGTACAGAAGCTTGACCAAGCAACTGACAGATTTGGTCAAAGAGATAAGGCAATATTCGCAAGAATAGTTGATGCCTATACTAAACATGACACTGCCCGCGCAAATGTTTTCGCTAACGAGCTAGCCGAAGTCCGCAAAATGTCACGATTAATCATAAACGCTAAGCTTGCTCTCGAGCAAATAACATTAAGATTACGAACTGTATCAGAATTAGGCGATGTCGTTTCCACATTAGGTCCAGCCGTTGGTGTTCTGCGATCTGTTAAATCAGGTCTGGTAAGCGTATTTCCAGAAGCAGAAAACGAACTTGGCGAAATCGGTAACATGTTAAGCGGCATAATGATTGAAGCAGGACAAGGCTCAGGCATGACACTAAACTTTGACACAGTCAACGAAGATGCGAGCAACATACTAAACGAAGCAGCAACCGTTGCAGAACAAAGAATAAAAGAGAAATTCCCAGACTTGCCACAAGGCATGCCATCAACAGCGTCTGCTCAAACAGAAAAATCAACCCAAGGATTCTAAGAGGGATAATGAAAAATGTCTCAAACACCCTCCAATCTTTTTCTTTCAATTGGTAAACCTGTAAAAGACGAATACGGTCGATCAGTAGGTAGAATAATTTCTTTTGCAACTATTCCTAATGGAAAATTTGACTCCGCGTTTATCGAATTAACCGATGGCCGATTTACAAAACAGCCCATAGAAAACCTCACATTCAATGGCGCTGAAATCACACTCCTATCCAAAATAAAATCCAAAGCTTCAGTTTTCTGTGAACAAATCCCCTTTATCTGGCGCAAAGATCAAGCACTCAAAGACCTAAACGATAAAAAGAAAATCAGTTCAGATCTTTACCAGGAACTTCACAACAACTTCAACACTATCCTAAGTCAACTACGAAAAGACGCCCAAATCCTATTAGACGAAACTGCACAAGGTGTGACTCGTTGCGAAGAGGAACTTTCAGTATTAAGCTATGGTATCCTTCATCTTGAACTAGAGCACGAAATAGGAAAAATCAACGATGATACATACAAGTCAGCTTTTGCGGTTCTTCAAGAAAACCTCAAACGTACTACCAACGAGAAAAATGATTTAGAGAACACAAAATCTAAACTGTCCAGCATTCTAAATGGTGATTCACAATCGATAGTAACACCAATTGAAAAGAAAGTTTCAACCTATGTAGAGCCAGTAGTTAATGATACCACTGAGCTCCCAGAACCCCCTGTTGTAGTTTATGTGAAAGAAGTAGGAAAAGCTGGAATATAACCAGAATAAGAAAGGGTAGTGGGTGGAGGGAAAAATAAAATTAAAGTACTAAACAACTCTCCCCCTCCCCAACTAAAGGAAATAGCTTCAAAATCCATTTGCACGCTCAAAGTTCAACAAAATAAACTTGAACAAGCAAGTTACCGGTTAAAAGAGCGTGACCGCATTCTTTTTGAAAGTTGTATTGGCGCGATAAAAAAGAACAATAAAGATCGTGCTTCTGTTTGTGCTAATGAGCTTGCTGAAGTGCGCAAGCTTCTCAAGTTCCTTTATAGTGTACAGTTAGCTATTGAACGCGTGGTGCTAAGACTTGAGACTCTTAGAGAACTCAGCGAAATTGTCGTTGATTTGAAACCCGCCTTAAAGCTTCTCCAAGGGGTCTCTCAGGAATTATTCCAGGTTTTACCTGATGTTTCTGAGGAACTAAATAACGTCAATAGTACCATAAGCGAGACTTTGTATGCTACAAAAATCACCTCCGAACCAGATAGCCTGATTAGTGTGGGCAAAAAAACTGAAGGCGGCGAAGAGATTCTTAAAGAAGTCTCCAGTTTCCTTCAACAAAAAGTTGCTGAGACTCTACCTGAACCCCCCATTGAGGCTCCTAAAGCTGAATTAAGACAGAAAGCTCCTCCTGTCCGGGAGCTTGTTGCCTTAGGAGCTTCAAGTTCTCACACAGTTGGACGACGCTCAATCGAAGAACCCAAGCGTGAATCTAACCAGACAGTGTTTTCCTATAAGAAATCCGAAGTAAAAGAAATTAGCTTAACCGTTGAAAAGCCATCAATCGAGGATATGCTCTTAGAGTATGTCCGTAAGAGTAACGGTGAAATAGACCTTAGTCGTTGTTCAAGTGAACTTAATACCTCAAATCAAGAAATTGAGAAAGCGCTTGAAAGCTTAGGTAACAAGGGAAGAATAAAAATCGAGTTAAAGTCGCCTGAATAAAAAAATAAAAAAATTGAAGGGGAAAACTATGAGTGCATCACATGAACTTGAGAAAGCAGCAACATCATACGCGTTAGACGCCGTGAAAATGGATAAACAAGGCAATAAGGGCAGAGCCATAACTCTGTACCAGAAAGCCATTGAGAGTTTGCTCACACTTGTTCAGCTATATCCGGAGTATGGTCTAAACAAGGTTTACGTTCAACGGGCAATTGCCTATCAAGAACGAATCAAGGCCCTCCAAGGTTCAGTATCGCCTAGCGATGTTCGCTTGGAAATGGAACGTGAAGCTTCAGAAAGCGGAATCGAAAAAGCTACACCCGAAGGAAAAACAGCTGAAGAAGAACTTGTGGTGCAGGAAAAACCTAATGTCAGCTGGGAAGACGTTGTAGGTTTAGATACAGCCAAAAAGGCAGTTAAAGAAGCGATAGTTTATCCTGTGCAACGACCTGATCTGTTTCCATTAGGCTGGCCTCGAGGTATCTTACTCTTTGGACCTCCTGGGTGCGGAAAAACCCTGCTCGCGGCTGCAGTAGCCACTGAAATCGACGCAAACTTCTACCAAATAGATGCAGCGTCAATAATGTCTAAGTGGTTAGGGGAAGCAGAACAGAATGTTGCGAAACTCTTCAATTCAGCTCGAAAATCATCAAACGATGGCAAAGCAGCCATAGTCTTCGTTGATGAGTTAGACTCTTTAATGGGCGCTCACTCCAATGAGGTAGGCGGAGAAATTCGCGTTAAAAACCAGTTCCTTAAAGAAATGGATGGTATCATGGACAAAGGCAAAGCTTTACATGTTTATGTGATAGGCGCAACCAATAAGCCTTGGGATTTAGACTGGGCTTTCATACGCAGATTCCAAAAACGCATAATGGTTCCTCTACCTGATCACAACACACGCCTAAACATGTTAAAGCACTACACAGGAAACCTGCAAATCGCCTCTGACGTAGATTTACACGAGTTAGCTCGACTCAGCGAAGGTTTCTCTGGTAGCGATATTCGAGATGTCTGCCAATCTGCCCAACTCTCACTAATCGGCGAGTTCTTCGAGTCAGGTAAAGCAACAGACAAGAAAGCAATACCCCGACCTTTAACCATGGTCGATTTCCGGCAGATATTTGATACAAGAAAACCAAGCGTTTCAATGGACATGTTAGCGCTATATAACAGATGGTTTGAAGCCTTCAAGGCGCTTTAAGAGAGGAGGACAAAACAACACAACAAAAAACGGGTTTAGGTGGAAAGGTTTGGAGAACCTCATACTTTTTGCTCGCTCTCCCTTCTCCCCCCACAATATCTCCAAACCCCACAAACAACCCAAAACCTAACGTTATTTTAAAACAATTACTCAACAAACATGAGGTAGCTTGCTGTCACTAATATTAGGTTTATTTTTTACATGAATCCCTTTCTGGCATAGAACATTTATAATATTGTCCTTATTGTATTGTAAATAGGTAAGCTTATCTGCTGTTTGATAGCAGATACTTATTTGTGGTTAATAGTTTTGGGCGAGCTAAATTATAAGATTAAGGTTTGGATGGTCAACGAAAAGAATGAGGCGGTTTTTGGAGACGGTGTGGCTGATTTATTAGATGAAATCGATAACAGGCATTCTATAGTGGAAGCTTCCAAGTTTTTGGGAATGTCCTATCGGTATGCTCTTCATAGGATAGTGATTGCAGAGAAACGCCTTAAAGAGTCACTTGTTAAAAGAAGTCGAGGCGGAACCAAAGGTGGAGGATTTTCTGAAGTTACTGCTTATGGGAAAGAATTAGTTACAAACTATCGACGTGCTCAGACTGAGCTTGAACGGGCACTTAAAACTTTACCTAAGTCTCTATAGTAGGATTATTAGTTTTTTAACAAGGTTTAGGTTTGGCTTTGTACCTAAATATTTATTTTTATCGATGTTACAATTCAGTAACATCGATGTTTCATGAAGATTGAAACCGTGGCTTTGAGAAACAGTAACACAAGAACTGCAACTGTTGACCTAGTCACCATGGCGCTTTTTGCCAGTCTAGGCATGGCTACAAAAAACATAATCTACCCTTTAGCTGCCATCTTAACTGGGCCATTATATATTCCGACAGGGGCAGTAACCGGCGGAATTTACATGATGTGGCCAATAATAGCATTTGGCCTAGTCAGAAAAATTGGAGTTGCAACCACTGTCGCGCTAATTCAAGCCTGTATTAGTCTTTTGCTTCCATTCGGCAATTTTGGTCTTTTATCATTCATTATTTACTTAGCACCTGGTTTAGCAATAGATGTGTTCTTTTTGCTTTCAAGACATAAGGCCTGTTGTTCAGCATGTTGTATAGGCGCGGCGGCAATTGCGAATATGGTTGGAACCATTTTAGTCGGTGTTCTGGTTTTAGTGATGCCTTTAAGCGTTCTATCTTTTTTGGCGGTCATCGCGGGAATAAGTGGTTGCATTGGAGGGCTAGTCGCAAATATGCTTTTATCAAGAATTATGAAACTTGGAGTATGGAGTAAAAATGATAAATAAACACAAAAAAATTACATTGATTGCAGCTGTAATTGCAATAATTTTAGTCGCTTTGATTGCTTCAATTTACTGTTTGACTTGGGCACCAAACCAAAATGATATTTTGCCTAAAGATGATATACCTCAAGCCCAAGTTAGAATTACTGGGCACATTCAAAACGCGAAGTCTTTCTCAATTGCAGAATTATCTCAAATGCCTCTAACGAATGTAACACACACCATCAAAGGCGAAACAGCAACTTACGTTGGGGTAAGCTTGCTAGAACTTTTAAATAGAACTGAGGCTTTTTGGGATACTGGCTTAATAACAGTCATCTCAGGAGACGGCTTTAATAAAACTATAAACTTCTATCAGGTATACAATAGTACACAATATTCAAATAGCGAAATAATTTTGGCTTTTCTGAAAAATGGCAATTGGATAACCGACACAGCTGAAGGACCGCTAAAACTAATCGCTCCCACTTTGGAATCATTCTATAATATTAAAGCTGTTTCTGAAATCAATCTGCGTCCTTGGACAATTAACATAACTGGAGATGTTTCAAACCCATTTGTACTGACCCGCCAAGGCATAAATAACCTTGAAATAAAAACCGTGCAGGCTGCCCTTGCTCCTGGTGGCGAACCACAAAGAACTTCCTCTTGGACAGGTATTAGTCTGGCAAGCATACTCCAAGCTAGCGGGGCTTCACCAAATGCAACGGAAGTTACCGTATACGCAATTGATGGCTACAGCAGAGAATACACAATCACTCAGGTCAATGACCTTGACATACTGATCGGCTACCAAGAAAACGGCGCCTACTTAACACCAGTTAATGGTCAACCTTACCGTCTTGTTGTTCCAATTGAAGACTTCAAATGGGGTCAATACTGGGTCAGATGGGTCTCAAAGATAATAGTATCGTAGGTGTAAATAGTGAAAAAATCAACGAAACTTACTCTAATTCTCTTTTTGCTGCTTTTTGGATCTGCTATTCCTCTTTACATTTACACTCATCGCGAAAACGTAAAAGCAGATGCTATAACAATATCTGGAAACTTGGCTCACCCCTTAACCATAGATCTAAACCAACTCCAAAATCAGCCGCAGTTAACTCTGCAAGTGACCTTGTCTTCAAGCAGTAAACCTGCAGAAAATGGCGTATTTACCTATACTGGAGTACCGTTAAAAGATCTACTTGATCAAGCAAATATTTCCGCAAATGCTTCTTCCGTGTATATCCAATCGGTAGACGGCTACGGGATAAGCATATCCATCCATGATGCGACAAAATCAAACACAATTCTTGCCTGCAAAAAAGATAACCAAGTATTAACTTCCTTAAAAGACGGTGGCGAAGGTCCAATAAGACTGATTATAGGCGATGATGAATTTGCGCAAAGATGGATTAGAGGAGTATCCTCAATTGAAGTTAAGTAACATTATGAATTTATTTAGGTATTTACCATTTTTTGGTATATAAGTGATTTTGATGGCAAAATTTGTAGCGATCGTAGGGACAAAACATTCAGGAAAAACTACCATAATTCAGAACTTGATTATCGTTCTTAAAAGTCGAGGATATCAAGTAGCAACAATAAAAGAAATGCCTAACGTCACTTCTATAGACACTCCTGCTGATACTCATGACACTTGGAAACATGCAGAGGCAGGGGCAGGCGCTGTTGTTGCCCTACCTAAAACTGAAACCGTTATGTTTATCAAAAGAAACTTGAGTCTAAACGAAGTTACCCCTTTTCTTCAAGGCATGGACTACGTGCTTCTTGAAGGGTTTGAAAAAGAAAAATTATTCTCAAAAATAGTAACGGCAAAAAACACCGAAGAGGCTGCATTATTCTTAGATGGTCTTGCTATAGCAATTTCGGGTCTACTAACCGAGTCCATCGTTGAAACAAAAAAAGCTTCTGAGCTCCAAATTCCCGTTCTAAATGGCAAGACACAGGCTGAAAAGCTTGCTGATTTAATAGAGCAGAAAGCATTTACAATTCTTCCTAATCTTGCTGACTGCGCTAAATGTCACCCTCTTAGCGAATGCGGCTATCCATCCTGCTATGACTATGCAAAAGCGATTGTATCAGGCCATTCCAAGTCGTGTTGCTGTCCTCTTGACCTTAAAGACAAATTTATAATCGAGGTCAACGGCACCAGACTTCCGCTTAAGGATTTCCCGCAAACAATTATAACAAATATTCTATTTGGAATGGTATCTTCTTTGCATGGTGCGAAAGAAATTAAGACATTAAAGATTGAGGTTAACTATCCATAATTCTCGTTGTTTGGACAGCTATACTTGGTTTATTCATAATTTAATAGGTTTTCTGGCTTTACTTTAGGTGATGTTTAATTTGCTGAACCAACTTGGGTCCTTCTTCAGGTAAATCAATCAATAGCTTGTCTAATTCTGTGTTTTGAGTTTTTTGCTTAGCAACTAATCCCGTAATTGCCAGTATTGGCGGAGCGACTTTATCTAAAGTTTCCTTTAGATCTTCAAGGTTTTTTGCTGTGACTATTCTTAGTGTATCGTCTCTTTTTGTGATTAGTTCGTGGAAGCCTTCGATGAAGATGAAATCTATTTTTTCATCGCTTAGTAAGTTGATTGTTTGGTTTAGACTATTGAGGGCTGAATCTGTTTTCTTTATTATGGTAGTTTCGTGTGGTGCGATAGCGACTGTGATTTTTGAACCGGCTTGCATATGTCGCCATGTGTTGGTACCTTCCTTGTCTATTGAAAATTCGTGGTGAATATGTTTCACTGTGCCAACATTGTATCCCTCTTTGGTCAGGCATGAAATCAAATACTCTATAGTGGTGGTTTTCCCCGAATGGTGCGTTCCAACAACAGCTATTACAACAGGCATGTTTATTCCTTAATCTCTTACATTTAATGGAATTTTTTTATTCTTTCATTTCTTGTGTAAAGATTTCTTCAAGCATTTTTTTATCGACGTGTAA
>CAZQTZ010000096.1:0-7626 GCA_964596465.1 uncultured Candidatus Bathyarchaeia archaeon
TTTCTGTTTATAATTTTGTTCTTCAAGTTTTGCTTTGCCTTCTTTGCTGCTTAATTCTACGCTGTTTCCAAGTTTGTAGATAGTTCTGCGGAGTCTACGTTCTCCTATCGTTCTAGTACATCTTCCCATGGAAATTGGATTATGCATTAAAGGTTAAAAAACTTTCCAGCTTCAGTTTTGTCTCTTAAGCCTAAGTTAAATCAAGCTCAAAAATATTTTAAATTGGCCTGAGGAAGCTTTGAACCTCCAACAACGAAGATGTTGCCTGCAAATTTCCTTTTTAGTTCTATTCTTATAATACCCTATTTAGAATATGACGAACTCAAGGTCAATTATCGGATTAGGTTAAATAAAGTTTGAAAGTTGATATAAAATAGGTTATTTCAAGTTTTTTTCTTTTGCTCCATTGCTTTCTTTGCGAGAACTACCGCTTCTTCTCTTGTTTTACCAAACATTGCACCGATTTTATCGGCATCTTCTTTATTTACTGCAGCGCCCCCGATTATCAGTTTAATTTTATATTTTAGACCTTCAGCTTCTATTGCAGAAACAAGCTCTGGTAGATGAACTTTTGCGGCAGAAAGCAAAACTGAAACGACTATAATATCAGCATTTACCTCTTTGGCTTTTGAAGCAAAAATTTTTGCTGTAACTCCTTTTCCAGCATCTATTGTTTTAAATTGTGCAGCTTTTAATGATTTTCTAACCATATCTTTAGCTGCATCCATAATATCGGGGTAAAGAGTACCTATTACAATTGTCCCAATTGGATTGACTGGTTCAGGTGGTTCTTTTTCTCTCATAGCTTTTAGCCAAGCCACTTTAAAATCAACTCCTTCCCTTGTATTCATTAATTAAAGATGCTCTTAATGTTAACGCTAATCGTATCGACTTAAATTCAAAGCGTGTTTTCTAAATTTAAAGAAAAAAGAAAAATTTTTTCATACTTATCTGCGGATTTAAGGCTGATTGGCAGTTAAGGAAGTAACACCTGTAACATAATCAATAATCGCTTTAAGATCCTCTTCAGGAGTTTTTATCGGCATTATATTGAAGTTCTCAACGAGTACTTTAAGCACGTTTGGTGTGATGAAGGCAGGTAAACTTGGTCCTAAATGAATATTCTTTATGCCTAAGTGAAATAGCGAGAGCAGTATGGCTACAGCTTTTTGTTCATACCATGAAAGTATGAAGAATAGTGGTAATTCGTTTATTCCGCATTTGAAGACTTCTGAAAAGGCTTCAGCTATTTTTACAGCTGAGTAAGCGTCGTTGCATTGTCCAATATCCAATAATCTTGGTATGCCATCAATGTCGCCTAAGTCTTTGTCGAAGAATCTGAATTTTCCGCATGCTAAGGTTAGAATAACTGAGTCTTTAGGCGCTTTTTCAACAAACTCTGTATAGTAATTCCGCCCAGGTTTTGCTCCGTCACAGCCTGCCACTAGGAAGAAGGCGTTGATGTGCCCGTTCATTACTGAATCAACTATCTTTTCTGCTATTGAAAGAACAGCGTTTCTGCCGAAACCTACTGTTACGAATTTGTCATCTTTATCTTCGCTAAATCCGGGCAATTGCAGGGCTTTATTAATAAGTGAGGAAAAATCGCATCCTGTTTCAGAATGTTGAATATGCTTTACGCCTGGCCAGCTTACTGGGCCAGAAGTGAATATTGATTCTTTATAGGATTCTGCGGGTTTCTGGATACAGTTTGTGGTCATAAGTATTGAGCCTGGGAAATTTAGGAATTCTTTTTGTTGGTTTTGCCATGCTGTGCCGTAGTGTCCGTAGAAGTGTGGGTATTTCTTTAACTTAGGGTAGCCATGGGCAGGTAACATTTCTCCGTGAGTGTAAACGTAGATGCCTTTCTCTTCGCTTTGTTTGAGTACTTCTTCTAGGTCCTTTAAATCGTGACCTGAAACCAAGATGGCTTTGCCCTTCTTATGCCCTAGAGGGACTTTTGTCGGCGTTGGATGACCGTAGGCTTCTGTGTTTCCCGCGTCCAGCAGTTCCATTGCCCTGAGGTTAATTTCGCCACATTGCAAGACAAGCTTAACAAAATCATTGACGCCCAGCGACTTGTCTAGTGTTGCTGCGAAGGCTTGTTTAATGAAATCAAAAACTCTGTCATCTTTTTTTCCTAATAGATACGCATGATAGGTATAGGCTGCAACTCCTTTTAATCCAAAAATCAGGAGCCAGTGAAGTCCATTCAGGTCGGAATCGATTGAGGGATCAGCTTTTACCCCAACCTGCTTCCCCTGTCTAATTAGTTCCTCTTTTGTTTTTTCAAAGACCATTTCAACTGATTCGTGCAATCTAACCTTACTATTGGTTGATTGAAGTTTTTCACGTAGATTATCGCGAAATTTAATCGCCTCTACAATATATGCTATTATTGCATCTGGGTCAAAGCTTACATTTGTTAATGTAGCGAAAGCTGCTTCGCATATGAACAAATCCAATTTCTCATCTTTGATGCCTACTTTCTGCGTTTCTATTGATAATTGAGAAATTCCCCTGAGTACGTAGATTAATAGATCTTGAAGTGCAGAAACATCCGAAGTTTTTCCACAGACACCAAAAGTGGTACAGCCTTTTCCTTGTGCAGTTTGCTCACATTGAAAACAAAACATCTGATTTTGGCTCATAGTAATGCGCCTGTTAACTTAATTCACTTCTTTAGTGTAAATAGCTTTCGAATTCCGACTTTTAAGTGACTGAGTTTATAATAGAACAAGTCTGGTCATATTGTATAGTGCAAGTAAATTGGAATTTACGGAATGGTTTTTAATCCCGGGGGCTTTTCCTAGTTTAGGCGATAAATTTGACTGTTTATGTTGCCAGAACATATGTTGTTAAACCTGATAAATTGAAAGACCATAATAAGTGGGGCAAAAAGCTGATTGCTTTAATGAAAAAGAAACCGGACTTATTTAAGGGCGTCCAGTCTCTGCAGGTTTTACGGCACAAATGCTACGAAAAGGTAGGTGAATTTACCGCAATTTGGGGTTTTGACGATTTATCAGAGATTGAAGGGTGGGAGCGCGATTTCAATGAGATACCTGAAGAAAAGGCCTTGCGCACTGAGTTTATGGATTTGATACTCTCCGGATCCTATTCCGCATGCGTTTTAGAACCGATTAAAACAATAAAACGTAAAACTAAAACTAAGGGTAAAAAATCCAAAAAGTAGCAAACAGTAGCATATCCTAAACTGGGTTTTTCTCAACTGAGACTGTTAAAAGTAAATCCGAATAAACAAGTGTCCAATAAATCCCTCAAAATTAGGTTAAGCTTTTAATTAGAACCAACTTGAAAGTATTTGATTAATTGCATAGAGGAAAATCCCACTTTAAATCTTTTAAATTTTTGTTTAATTTGTGGCATCTCTAATAATTTTAATACTGTATAACCAGTAATATCTGCGTTAACACAATTCTTAAAAGCAACTTCAATCAAATTCAGCATTATATATTTTTTAGGAGAAAAAATAAAATGCGTAAGCAAAAAAATTGTTTAAATGTAAAGTTATTTACTATCGCTTTAGTTCTGCTTTTGTCTTTTTCTATTTTTTTGATGACAAACTTAACTAAAGCAGCTATAACCACAAGCATTGATACCTTCAGCTTTATCTATCCAGCTCCCAGCCCAGTAGGCGTTAACCAGCAGGTCATCGTTACATATCTAGTTGACAAGGTAAATCCAATCGCCCTTATTCGATCTGACTTTTTCACGGGGTTCATGGTGACAATTACAAAACCCGATGGAACAACCGAAACCAAGGGGCCATTATCAGCTGATTCAACAAGCGCAGGCTGGTTTGCTTATACACCAACTCAAGTGGGAACCTACTACTTTAAGGTCAGCTTTCCTGGACAATGGGCTAATAGCACTGCTGGTACCATGACAATGTTTGGGCCAGTTCTGCAGGACACTAACCGATGGTATAAGCCCTCAGAAAGTGGAAACGTCCCGCTTGTCGTTCAACAAAATCCAGTAGAGAAAATACAGAGTCAGCCTTTCCCAACAGACTATTGGACTACGCCAGTATCTGCTGAGAACAAAGGATGGACCCAATATATGGACAACTGGCTTATGGTAGGTTATGATACGCCAAGCCGCTCCTTTAACGGTCAAATTGCCTTCTCACCTTATTCTAAGGCTTCTGACACAGGGCACGTAATGTGGGCAGAACCAATAAGCTATGGTGGAATGGTCTCAAAGCAATTCGGAGACAAAAACTATTACACGGGATTAGTCTACGAACAATTCTACATGCCCATAATACTGAGCGGACGAATTATCTATGTGGACCATGGGCCAACAGCGGGCAGCTCGATGAGTACCCCTGTTAATAATTTTGGAACCCGGTGCTTAGATCTTTACACAGGAGAAGAAATCTATTACCTCACTAATGTCACAATAGATTTTGCTCAAACATTATCAATTGATACACCGAACGAACATGGAGTTCTACCTTATCTTTGGACTGCACCTACTCCGGGTATTGTGGGTCCAGCTAGTGGTCCTATGACCTGGGTTATGTATGATGGTTGGACGGGGCGCCAAATTTTAACTGTTGCAAACGCGACTCCTGGAACAACGATTTTCGGTCCGAAAGGCGAAATCTTATCCTACACTTATGATGCAGTGGGTGGAACATTAAAAATGTGGAACTCAACCAAATGCGTCTTCCGATCCACCCCCGCTAGTATATTCAGCGGTGGAGGAGAAGACGCTTGGAGTCCACCAATCGGATTAGTCGCAGATTGGAACCTTGGCATAGAATGGACTGTAGCTGTACCTAATTTGAACGCAGTTGGTATGCCGTCAATACAGACGGTTAGCATCGCCGATAATGCAATCTTAATATCGAGTGGGTCTTTGCTGTTTCCAAACGATCAAACTACTTATCCGCCTACTTACACGGATGCAGCTTTCCCTGCCTTGATAAATAAGCAAAGTAACGGAAACTATCCTGCTTCAATATCTCCGCTTTGGGTTAAGAATCGCGCAGACATGAACGGTTGGGTTGAGCTTCATTTCAACATAAATGAGGGCATGTATAGTCGCTTTGATGATGCAAAGCAGGTAATCCGCACATACAGCATAACAACTGGTGATGAGCTCTCCGTAACTGATCCTATATCTAATCCTCCGAGTCTTTGGGCCGTCTTTAGCCACGGCGGCATGGCTTACGGTAAAAACTACATTTGCGGTTACGACGGAGTCGTCAGATGCTTTGACGGCAAAACAGGTGCTCGCTTATGGGAGTATGCTTTACCAAGCGCAGGCTTAGAAACAGCTTACGGAACTTACCCAATGTATGCAGGAGTAACAATCGCCGACCATAAAGTATACGTATCCCCCGATGAGCACTCGCCAGATTCTGATATGTGGAGAGGAGGCAAACTCTATTGCATTGACGCAGACACAGGTAAAGCGCTGTGGGCAGTATCAGGGTATTACCACTACCAAACAATCTCAAATGGTTACGTCACAGCAGTTAATTCTTATCTACAAACAATCTACACCTTTGGTAAAGGACCAAGTTCAACTACAGTATCTGCTCCACAAGTAAGCGTAGCAAAAGGAACCACCGTTATGATAACCGGCACAGTCACTGACCAATCATCAGGAGCAGAACAGCTAGTCAACGACGGCAAATTTACCGCTGTTGCAGCGGTATCTGATGAATCACAAGATGCCTGGATGGATTACTTGTATATGCAACATGCAAAACCAGCTGACGTAAAAGGAGTACAGGTAAAACTCTCCGCCATAGACTCAAACGGGCACCCTGCTGATATAGGCTCAGCAACTACCGATTCTAGCGGCAACTTCGGATTCGCATGGACTCCGAACACTGAAGGCTCCTATAAAATCCTTGCTCGATTTGAAGGAACCAAAGCCTACGGCAGCTCAGAAGACACAACCTACATAACCGTAGGACCCTCAGCTGATACCGTAACCTCATCTGGACCCGACCTAACAATACTAATCGCGATTGGAATCGTCACCCTAATTGCCGCAATAATCGCAGTTATCCTGCTCCTGCTAAAACGATAAAAAACAAAATCCAACAACACACCTCTTTCTTTTTTTAAGCTAAAATCAACACAGCTAAGTAGGCTTCGCTCAAGTCTAAAAATTTTGCCTTAGACGGTATTTTTTAGAAACTATACGAAGTTTTATAAGTATTTTGAAGTAGAAAATAAACCAGCAACTAAAGGAGAGAATTTTTAGTGAAGAAATTATTGAATAGGAAAATAATTGTTGCTATCACTTTGACTCTGATGCTCTCTTTTGCGTTTTCAACTCTTGCTTTACCAACGACTATGGCTCATATACCCGCTTGGAATATACCCACTTATGCTTACCTTGCCATCACACCAAACCCAGTAGGAATTAACCAGCCTGTTTTTGTCGTAATGTGGATAGACAAAGTTCCACCCTCAGCTGTTGGCGCGAATGGTGATAGATGGACTGACTTTAAAGTTGAAATTACAAAACCTGATGCGACTAAAGAGAATCTTGGGCCTTTCATTTCTGATGCGACATCGTCAACATTTACTTCTTATAATCCTAATCAAATAGGAACGTACACCTTTACATTCACTTTCCCTGGACAGGTTGCTAGTGCAGTTCATCCAGTGACTGGTATTAAGGGAATTGCAAGTGATTACATAAACGACACTTACTTGCCAAGTAGCGCAACAGCAACCCTTACTGTACAGCAAGAGGCAATTGCTCCAGTTGAAGATTACCCGCTGCCGACTGAATATTGGTCTAGACCAATCGAAGGACAAAACACCAACTGGGCAGCTGTCGGATCAAACTGGCTAGGCGGATCACAAATTTTTAATAATGTGCAAAGAGATGGAGTCGCGCCAAGTAGCTCTCATGTGATGTGGGCTATTCCACTTCAAAACGGCGGTATTGTAGGTGGTAAATCAACTAGTATCCCTGGAATAAGCTATTATGCTGGCATGTCTTATGAAGGAAAGTTTGCTTCTCCGATAATAATTCAGGGAAAATTGTACTATCCAATTCCGCTGAGTAATAATCCTCAAGGTGGGCTAGGCGGTTCAGCTCTAAGCGGTGGATATGCATGCGTAGATTTACAAACTGGCGAACGTGTTTGGTGGCAAAACTACACCGCTAATCCAACATTTGGTCAAATATACGATTATGAATCAATGAATCAACATGGCGCTATTAGTTATCTATGGGCAGCTAGCGGAACCACATGGATTGCATATGAACCTGAAACTGGTAACTGGCTATTCAACCTCACTGGCGTTCCATCAGGAACTCAAGACTATACCGCTAATGGGGAAATAGTTCGATATGTCCTTAATGTACAAAATAATTGGTTAGCTTTATGGAATAGCACAGCTGCTCCGACATTGGCTGGTTCAACTGATCCCACGAATTGGATGCTTAACGCTTATCGACCAGTAGGCAAAATTGTCGACGCGAGCACTGCCTATTCTTGGAATGTAACTATCCCGACTTTGGCCCCAGGAACATCCATACGTCAAGTCATAGCTGATGATATGCTCTTAGTAAGCTCAGGCAACTTTGGAGGCATCGGTGCAGGCATTACAGGCGGAACTATAA
>CAZQTZ010000097.1:0-2408 GCA_964596465.1 uncultured Candidatus Bathyarchaeia archaeon
GGAAACCACTCTGAAAATCGATATTCACGGAACACCCGGAAACGATTTAGCCGCTTTCATGAATGGCCCGACCATAACAGTTTACGGTAACGCCCAAGACTGCATAGCTAACACTATGAACGAAGGACAAATAATAATTCACGGCAGAGCAGGTGACATCACAGGATACGGGATGCGAGGCGGGAAAGTCTTCATTCGAGATGACGTAGGCTATCGCTGTGGCATCCACATGAAAGAATACTTAGACAAGAAACCAATACTGGTGGTTGGAGACGTAGCGCAAGACTTTCTAGGCGAATACATGGCTGGCGGAACAATGTTGGTGCTTGGATTAAGCTTGAAAGAAGGCGAAGTTCATAAATCTCGATATGTTGGTACAGGTATGCACGGCGGTGTACTTTATGTTAGAGGCGAAGTCAAAGATTTAGGTAAAGAAGTTAAGGCAATAGACACCGACGAGGCTGACTTAACCATAATAAAGGCATTGGTGAAGGAATTCTGCAGTTACTTTAACAAAGATTACGACAACATCATGGATAAGAAATTTGTAAAAATTATTCCCCACTCTCATCGCCCTTATGGGCGAGTCTACGCCTAACTCCTTTTCTTATGTTTATCTTTTCTTATTCTCCAGTAATTGTAGGTTTGGACTGGTTTGTCCTGCTTATTTTAATTTGAGGCCATCGGCAAGCCTTCATCAAGTACTCATCGATATACCTAGCCGCTTTTCTACCTGATCCCATAGCGCTTATCACTGTGGCTTCCCCAGTGGCTATGTCTCCTCCCGCGTATACCCCTTTATGACTAGTCTTTGCTGTCTCCTCCTCAATTACAATTATGCCTCCTTTTCCAATCTCCAAATCATTTTTACAGTTTTGAACTAGTGAATTTGGGGCTCTTCCAATTGCAATAGCTACAAAATCAACATCTATAATAGCTTCTGAGCCTTCAATAGGAACTGGTTTCCTTCTCCCTGAATTGTCAATCTCGCCCAATTTCATCTGTTTATATTCCATGCTTTTGACTTTGCCTTCTTCATCTCCGATGAACTTCGTAGGCATGACTAAAAATCTAAATTCAATACCCTCCTCTTCAGCGTTTTCTATTTCCTCCTTTCTCGCAGGCATCTCCTCTTTTGTTCTTCTATAAAATATGGCTACATGTTCAGCTCCCAAGCGAATTGCTGTTCGTGCTGTATCAATAGCTACATTTCCTCCTCCGATGATAATTGCTTTTTTTCCAATCTTAATTGGTTCTTTTTGCTCTATGCCACGATAGCTTTGTTCAAGATTAACTTGTTTTAGAAATTCGTTCGCTGGAAAAATCCCGCGTAAATTCTCTCCTGGTACTCCTAATAAGAGAGGCGTACCCGAGCCTGCTCCGATAAAAACTGCGTTATAACCCTCTTTCATCAACTTGTTTATCATCGACAGTTTTGATATCGGAGTATTCGTGCGTATTTCAACTCCTAGTTTTTTGATTTTTTCAATTTCCTTTTTTACTATATTTTTCGGTAGTCTGAATTCTGGTATTCCATACGCTAGAACGCCGCCTGCGAATGGGAGTGCTTCAAAAATAGTCACATCATGGCCTAATTTTGCCAAGTTAGCTGCTACAGTAAGTCCAGCTGCTCCTGCTCCAACAACTGCTACTTTTTTGCCCGTTTTTGTTTTCGCCAGCAGAGGCGCATCATATGTTTGGTCCAGGTCAGATATGAATCTTTCAAGTCTCCCAATTTCGACTGCATCTCCTTTTTTTCCTATCACACAATTTTTCTGGCATTGTTCTTCTTGAGGGCAAATCCGTGAGCAGATAACCGGAAAAACGCTTTTTTCTTTTACTTTATTTACTGCTTGATAGTATTTTTTTTCTTTAATCAATTTTATAAATTCTGCTATATCGATTTCTAAGGGGCATCCTTTTACACATAAAGGGTTTGGGCAGTTTAGACATCTTGAGGCTTCTCTTTGGGCTTCTTCTTCTGTGTATCCTAGAGCAACTTCCCTAAAATTATGTATTCTTTCTTTAGCATTCTGCTTCATCATAGGTGTGCATTGCCAACGATTTTGCGCGATAAGTTTTTCCGTTTCCACCGCAAAACCACCTATAACGCTGTTATTAATATTAATGTATCAAGTGATAAAAAGGTTTTCGAAAAACCTGCGATTATGTCTTATCGGAAACTTGACGTAAATAATCTTAAGATATCCAAATTCTGGACTCAAACTGCGCCTCTTTCTTTCTTGAATCCGTTTTGATTTTTTATGATTGATATGGCGGTTTAATTAGCGTAACTTGATTGATTGTTATTTTGCGAAAGGAAGGTTTAAATAAATACTGCCTCATTTCGTATATGCTTCAAGCTTAACGGAAGAAAAATTAATGTCAGCTCAGGAATTTCGTCACAT
>CAZQTZ010000097.1:2418-7600 GCA_964596465.1 uncultured Candidatus Bathyarchaeia archaeon
GTATCTTAGGGGCCGATTCAGCAGGTACCCTGAAGGTTTCTTACGCTGTAAAAAGCATTAAAGGTGTAAGTCTAAGTCTCGCAAATGCTATACTTAAGAAGGCAGAAATTAACCCAAACCTTCGTGCCGGTTTTCTAACAGAAACAGATATCTCAAAAATCGAGGATATCGTTAGAGATCCAGCAAAATATGGTATACCTGCTTGGCTTATGAACAGAAGAAAGGACATTGAAACAGGAAAAGATATGCACCTGATTAGTGCAGACCTTGTTTTAAAAATTAAAACTGACATAGACGATGCGAAAAGCATCCGCTCTTGGCGCGGTTACCGTCATGCTTATGGTCTAAAGGTCCGTGGTCAAAGAACAAAAACCACGGGAAGATCTGGTAAATCTTTAGGAGTAAAGAAGAAGACTCTCATGGCCAAACCAGGCGGCGCACCAGCAGCTGAAGGAGGCAAATAAGAATGGGCGATCCGAAAAGGCAAAGACGTAAATTTAATACTCCACGTTTCCCGTGGCGTAAAGACATCCTTCAAGAAGAGCTTAAACTCCAAGGCACTTATGGTTTGCGAAACAAGCATGAATTATGGCGCCATGAAACCATGCTTTCTAAATTCAGGGGTATTGCACGATCATTAATCGGAAAAACACCCGACGAACGCATGAAGATGGAAAATGAACTGCTTACTCGTTTGAAGAAGCTCGGAATACTTCAAGAAACAGCAGTACTAGACAACGTTTTAGACTTATCTATAGAAGATATCTTAGAACGAAGGCTTCAAACCCTCGTATTCAGGAAAAACTTGGTAAAAACTGTTCATCAATCTAGACAACTAATCACACATGGTCATATCACAATTGATGGACGCCGAGTAACAGTTCCAGGGTACATCGTTTCACGCGAAGAAGAAAAAACCCTAAGCTACTCTCCTCATAGTCAATTAGCAAATCCCTCCCACCCAACACGTGTTGCAATGACTGTTGTGACTAGACAACCTGAAATGAGGCAACAAAGAGACCGCAGAAGAGGCGGAAGAGGCGGTAGATTTTGAGTAGTAGCAAACGTAATGATAAATGGGGAGTTGTTCACATATTCAGCTCCTACAACAACACCCTTATTCATATAACCGATATATCAGGAGCTGAAACAATTGCCCGTACTAGCGGTGGCATGTTCGTTAAAGCAGATCGTATGGAATCATCTCCATATGCAGCTATGCGAGCCGCTACAGGTGCCGCTGAAGTAGCGCGAGATAAAGGAATTACAGCTATACACATTAAAGTTCGTGCCCCCGGCGGTTCAGGACCCCGAACACCAGGTCCAGGTGCCCAAGCGGCAATCCGAGCTTTCGCAAGATTCGGTTTTCGAATCGAACGTATTGAAGAAGTCACCCCAATTCCGCACGATGGTACACGTAGACCCGGCGGTAGAAGAGGCAGAAGAGTATAGTCTCTTCATTTTCAACCTTTCTTCACAGAAAAATTGAAATAATGCCCTTATGCTCCTATTGAAACTATAATCAAATCCTAGTCACTTGTGGAGTGTCTAAGTAAGTGAAAATAGAAGTGCTCGAAAAAGATGCAACAAACCTTCGTGTAGTCGTCAAGGACGCTGATGTTCCATTGATGAATGCATTACGAAGGATAGTTCTTGCTGAAGTTCCAGCCATGGCTATAGCTGATGTGGTCATGATTGAGAATTCCTCTATTTTGCAGGACGAAATGATTGCACACAGACTTGGTCTTATTCCATTAAAAACCGACTTAGACAGTTATAACCTACCTGAAGAATGTGAATGTAAAAGTGAATTTGGCTGTACCCAATGTCGAGTTACGCTTACACTAAACGCCGAATCCCCAGAAGGTACTCGCTCAGTATATTCAGGCGAATTGATTTCTGATAATCTTAATGTAGTTCCAGTAACCGAAAAAGTTCCTATAATTAAACTCGCAAAAGGCCAAAAACTAAAGCTTGAAGCTTACGCAAGACTTGGCAAAGGCAAAATCCACGCAAAATGGCAGCCTGTCTCAGGATGCGGATATAAATACTATCCAAAAATTACTCTACCCGAAAAAGGTTGCGAAGACTGCACAAAATGTGTAGATATTTGCCCAAAAAAAGTTTTAGCGATTAAAAACGAAAAAGTTAGTGTTCGTGATCTTCTAGCCTGTACATTATGCATGGACTGTGTAGAAGCTTGCCCAAATAAAGAAAAGGGAATAAAAGTCGAATGGGAAAAGAACTCATTCATCATGAACATAGAATCAACTGGGGCGCTTCCACCCGAAAGAATACTCACGGAAGCAAACAAAATACTAGAAAAACAACTTAAAGAATTCAAGGAAGAATTAAAGGTGGCAGTGCAATGAGAGAAACAAATACCACAAACCCTGAAATAATCCAGCTTATAAGATACCTGAAAAAGCAAAGCAGGGAAAGCAAAGTAGGCATCTGGCTAGATGTTGCTGAGTATCTATCTAAACCTAGTCGACAACGTATAGCTGTAAACCTTAGCAGAATTAACAGGAACACTGATAAAAGCGAAATTGTTCTCGTACCTGGAAAACTTTTAGGCTCGGGAAATCTTGATCATGCCGTTACAGTTGCAGCCCTAAATGCATCAGATAAGGCAAAAGCAAAATTGGTTACAGCTAAAGCCAAATATCTCACTATAAAAGAACTAGTAGAGCGAAATCCTAATGGTTCTAACGTAAAAATAATTGGGTGAAAACATGCAAGCAGTAAAACTCTCCGAAGTTATAGTTAGCGCCGAAGGACTTGTTCTCGGTAGAATGTGTAGCAAAATTGCTAAACGTCTCCTAAACGGCGAACAAATAATAATAGTTAACGCTGAGAAGGCAATAATCTCAGGAAAGAAGAAAAGCAAAGTAGCTGAAGCCAAAGAATTCCTAGATGTAGGCGCTCCAGAAAGAGGGCCATTTCACTCGCGCAGACCAGACCGCATCGTACGGAAAACAGTTCGTGGAATGCTTCCCTGGCCTCAACCTAAAGCAAAAACTGCCTATAAACGCCTTAAAGTCTTCATGGGTATACCCAAGGAGCTGAAAGATCAAAAAATAGAAACAGTAGAACAAGCTTCAGCTTCCAAACTTAAAGGGCCACATTTTACGCTCGCAGAGTTAGCAACAGAAATTGGATGGAACCAAGGTGTATAATCATGCCAGGTAAAAAAGTATTAGTTGTTAGTGGAAAAAGAAAGACTGCTACTGCTCGTGCTGTAATAAAGCAAGGTCAAGGCAGAGTCAGAGTAAATAAGACCCCCGTAGAAATCGTTGAACCAGCAATCGCGCGTGAAAAAATGATGGAGCCGCTCCTTCAAGCTGGAGAGTCAACTTGGAAACAATTAGATATGGATGTAAAAACTATCGGTGGCGGCTATATGGGTCAAGCCGAAGCTGCAAGAATGGCTATAGCAAACGGCATACTAAAATGGACTAAGAGTACTCACCTGCGCACTGTCTTCACAGAATATGACCGTACCATGGTTGCTGGAGACGCAAGATCTAAGGAACCAAAGAAATTCGGCGGTCCAGGCGCAAGAGCTAAAGAGCAGAAGAGTTACAGATAAAAAGGAGTAAAATAAAAAAATGATTATCCCCGTGAGATGCTTCACCTGCGGCAAACTTGTCGGAGACAAATGGGAAGAATTCGCCCGCCGCATCCGAACCGGCGAAAATCCTAAGGATGTACTCGACAACTTAGGCGTTAAACACTACTGCTGTAGGCGAATGTTGCTTTCCAACGTGGAAATCATTGATGAAATCCTACGTTTCTACGAAGAAGCAGAGAAACGCAAGGAAACTCGTAACTTCGCATAATTCTTCCCCGCCTATTTCTTTTTCATTGTTTTCTCTTCAATTTTTAATATTCTCCAGAATATTTTTCAAATTTTCCGGAATATGAATTTTTTAACTGTTTTTTGTGCAGTTCAATATATTTTATGATAGGTGGCGTCTGTTGATATGTTTCATAAATCGTAATACGGCTTAAATGCTTTTAAGCTGAATCAGCATTATCAAACGTAAAGACAAAGTGAGTTGGTGTATGATGAAGAAAAATGGAGAAGAGGGGAAGGTAAAACGTATCTTAACAGATCCTAAGCTCTCCGCTCTCAAAGCAATGCTAGAGAAGGACCACGCAATTGACTGTCTTTTGCTGCTCTATATAAGTCGGGGCAAGTGGAAGGACGCTAAGGATTTCATGCGTGAAAATAATCTGACTCTGAGCGATGGCACATTTAGGTCAAGAATGATAGAAATCGAAGAACTAGGTCTGGCTAAGAGCGAACGTATCGACCCGCTAAAGAAGTACTATCTGAGTACTGAATTTGGTGATAAGGTCGCGAAACTTCTTCTAAAGCTCTTTGATGATCTTGAGACCGAATAAGGCCTTAACACATAACTATGGTTGTGTGCGGTCTTTATTTTCTATCGTTTTGATAGCCTTTAATCTGATTTTTTCCTTTTTTATGTAGCTCTGTTGTACAGCTAACCACAATGGTATCGTATATCGCAAGATTTAAAAGCGTTTTTCGCTTCCTACCATATCGTTAAAATTCCAAAGAGGAAAAAAAAGAAATGAACACCTTTAGAAATATTAGGAAAGACGCAAAAGCACTCAGTCCAGTAGTCGCATCCATTATCCTCATCGCAGTAACAGTCGCAGTCAGCGTAGCAGTCGCTGCATGGATGGGCGGCATGACCGTCGGTTTCATGGAAACAGAAGAACTCAAAATTACTAATGCACAATTCGCAGCAGATGGCTCTAGCGTTACTTTAACTGTGAGCAACACAGGTACAACTTCAGTAGTAATATCTCAAGTTCTAATTGATAATGCACAACAAACAACTGATCCAGTACTATCTGACGCTTCAGGTACTGCATTAGCAGGTCTTACACTACCTAAAAACGCCAAAGGATATACTCTATTGATAACACTAGATGTCGACGCAGTAAGTGGTAACAGCTACGCAATGAAGATTGTATCTACCAAGGGCAATTACTACGCATATAATGCAATTGCTCCCTAAGTTTCTTTAAACCTTTAAAATTTGAAAATTTGGGGTAGGGTGAAAGAAAAATTCACCTAATTTCCCTTTCCTTTGTTTCCTCTCGAAGGGAGGTTAAAAAATCATGGTCGTTGAAATAAAAGAATATG
>CAZQTZ010000098.1:0-563 GCA_964596465.1 uncultured Candidatus Bathyarchaeia archaeon
ATGAGGAATATTTAATGGTGTAGAGGTTATTTGTGGTTAGACTTTTTATATTATTGTTTTTTGTTTTTTCAAGTTAGGAAGTGATTTGGTTTCCGAGTGCTTTAATGTTGGCTATTTCTCCTGTGTCAGCCCATACTCCGACTGCTATTACGCTGACTCCTCCAGGATATGTTTTGTCGAGATATAATGTTACATACCAATAGGGGACCAAAGTCAGGTATTCATTTCTGGTATGAGGGTAAAACTCTACTGAAACAGGGTTGTCGACTATTCCAAAGTTTTTTACAGTTATTCCTTCTGCGGTCCAAGAATAGTCTCTTACGGCATCTTTTGCTATCATAATTGCCTGATCTCTTGTAATGTTTATTTCGCTATTTCCGACTTTAAATAGGAACCAGTCATCACTGAATTCTGTGAGAATATAGTTTTCAAAGACTATATGTAGCCGTTTTGATGAGAAATCTGTCCCGTTTACAGTATAGAATAATTGGACTTCAGCATTTTGCCCATAAGTTGTTATCTTTAGTTTAGTATTACCAAGTGTCTGCTCAATATTGGTCTCA
>CAZQTZ010000098.1:573-7568 GCA_964596465.1 uncultured Candidatus Bathyarchaeia archaeon
AAGTAGGTGTCGTTCATATAGGAATTGTATCGTTCAAGTAAAGTCCTAGACGCCTGCAGGACATCTTTGTATTGTTCATGAGTATAAATGAGAGGATACCGGGGTAATCCTTCCAGCTGGTTGACCTGAAGTAGAGAAAAGTGATTATTTCTGAATCGGAGGGTTAATTCTATTCTGCTTTGTTCGTTTATGAGAGAATATTTCATGACTTCTTCGATTACTCCACCCATATCTGCGCGGTCTTCTACAGTATCGCTGAGTAAGGTAGCTTGATATTTTGAGGCATCTATTTGGGCGACATTTCTAATGATTATCATTGCCTTATCTGCGGCGGTGCTCCATGCTTGAAGCTGCTGGCTTTGGGCTTCAAAGTCTTCTTTCAAGGTCAAGTATTCGTTAGTTAACTGGTTAAAAGAAGAATATTGGACATAGGAGAAACTAGCTAAGATGACAATAGCAACCAGGAGTCCAGCTAAGAGGGTTTTCCATTTTAGAGGAAGATATGAAAAATGTTTTCCATTGGCTTCTGGTACTTCCTCGGCACCTTTCATAATTGATATTGCTGCTTTTCCAAAACTAGATAGACTATATTTGCCATCCTTGTTTTTAATCACCAGGTCGCCTAAACTCTCAATATGATAAGTAAGGTGAGAACTGGGAATAGATAATACTTCTAGGATTTGAGAAAAAGTCTGATTTTTCTCATAGAGCATTCGGAGAATTTTGCGCCGTGCAGGATGCTTAAGAGAGCTGAACATAACTGAGTAAATTTCTTCCTCTGATTGAGACAGCGCAGTTCACCCTGCATTACTTAATCGTCATACAATTAGAGTTTATCTATAAAACACTTTTTCCATGTCAAGAAATATTTTTTAGTAAAATTTTCTTGTCAAAAGAATTCTTTACAAGAACTATTTTATCCAATAAAGACCCTAATAGACCATGGGAGAGCGCGAGTATGGAAGAAACTACTATCCAAAGAGAATGCGGAGATAAGGGTGTCCAGTCCGGGATTCAAAAGTCCGAGATAAAATGCGTCACGATTATGCTTTTTGAGGAAAAAGGAAAAACAATATTCCAACCCCTAGTAACAGGAAAAGACGCTCAAAGAATTCAAGAGTTGTTTAACAACGAAACCCTCGAGGTTTGGTTGCCTAATGGTGCATCAGATCCAGCCGAATTCGACGTAGGCATACTCAAATATAAACAGCAAATTCAACCAACTAAAAAATGCATTCTAAAGGGAGACCTTGTCTGCTTAAAAAATCATTTCAAGACAATCGTTTCCTGCGAGCAATGCCCCGCAAGCACTTACGAGACTCATAACAGATGGTAAGGACACTAGCCCAGCCCCATCTCCCTCTCCGGTTGGGTGCTGGGCTAGGGTTTTGATTAGTTAATGGTTAATTTGTGATCAGCAATTAAAATAGTATTTTGTTTTCTAAATATATAATTATTCGATTAATTTTTAGTAGTAAAGTTTTATGAATATTTTGAATTAAATTAGGAATTGACCTAAAATTATATATCTTAAATGCATGCTTGTGTTTTTGGAGAAAGGCAATTTGTATATGAACCAGAGCGGTCCTTCTAAATCGGGCGTGAAAAGAAAATTAATTCTGGTTATTTGTATTTTGTTAATATTTTTTGGCGTATTTGCTCTAATTGCTGGAGGAGTTATTTTATTTCTCAATACAGGAACTGACCCTGAAGGTTATGCTTTAAGTGAGAAGTATCAGGTTAGAACTACTGCAAATGCCTTTGTCTTGTCTTTGGGTCCTATACATGATACGTTTTGGCGTAGTCTAATTGGAATGGATAATATTGCTCAAACTAAGTGGGTAATAACTAACGTTGGTTCTAAAGAAATCTTCGCTGGATGGACAACTGGCGCTAATGGCACTTCTTATGTTGAGTCTTTTAGTTTTGAGCAGCCAGATCGGGATTGGAGATGGCGTGTGCAAGCTTACTCTGCGGAAATGGATATCCCATCAACAGCCGTAAAAAATACAGGTGTTCCCGCTCAGTTACCTTCTGAATTGTCTATCTGGACTGAGAAAATTTTGACAAATTCTGCTTCAGAGCTTAATTGGAATCCTCATTGGGTTCCTTACTCTGATTATTACATGCTGGTAGTTATGAATAAGGATGGTTCGAGTAATGTCAATTTTGACTTGCAACTTGGGTTTAAAGTACCTCTGCTCACTTGGCTTCCTTACTTGCTTATACCCTTAGGAGCAGTACTCTTGATTTTAGGAATAATTCTGCTTAGAAAAAGAAAGCCTCCATAGTTAGAAATAGTCAGAAATAGTTAGAAGGATAAAGAAAACCCAAAATAGAAATACCAGTTGTGTCTATTACCGTTTGAGGGTTTAAAATGGGAGATACCTCTGAGCGCGAGTTTTTAGAAAAATTGATTAAAATCAGGGCAAATGCGAGCAAGAAAGGAGCTAAAGTTAAAGATGATATTGCCAAAATGCAGAAACTAAAAGCTAATGCGCTGAAAAACACTGAGGAATTACTGCAAAAAGCTGAACAAGAGATAGACAAGATAGAGCAAGAGATGGTTAAAAACAAAGATTTAGTGCCTGAGTCTATACAGCGACTAAATTCTGAAATCAGCATAACCAAGGAGCAGGTAATGCAAAAATATAAAGATCTGAAAACAAGAGTTGCTGCAGCTATCGTTCCAGCTTAACTTTTATTTTTCAAACTAAAGCGTTAGTTCTTTCCTTTGTATGCTGTATTCTGCTTTCGTGGTGCATAAGTAAGCTTCGAAGATAATTATTTAATTATTTTACTATAGGAAGTTTTTGAAGATTGCAGTTTATGCATGGAGTTTAAAAGCAACTTTTTGCATCTTTATTTTTAATTGTATTATCATAATTTATGGGGCAAAGTTATGTTTGATAAAATGAGGATATTGACGGGATGTGACGGATCAGTACAGTCTAAAAAAGCCTTAGCTGAGGCGATAAGTATCGCGAAGAAGTTTTCGGGTTTTGTAAAAGTGGTCTCTATTTACGATAAAGGTATGGAGAAAAAAGCTGAAGTAAATATCGCGGAAGCGAAGGAACAATTGGCGAAAGAGGACATTAAATACGATTTAGTCATGATTCTTAATTCGAATCCGGCAAAAACACTGCAGGCAATAGCAAAACAAGAAAATTTTGACCTAATAGTAGTGGGAAGCCGGGGTCTAGGTAGCAGAGTATCAATTCTGTTAGGTAGTGTTTCAAAAAGAGTAGTTGCTGATGCTTACTGTAACGTTTTAGTTGTTAAAAAATAACCTAACTATGCTCAAAATAAAGATTCAATATCGCGGGAATATTAAAATTATTGGCAGTTTGGCGAGGTGAAATCATGGTTAAAGAAAAAACTAAACCTGATCATGATGAGTGCGTGAGAAATATCGCTGAGGAGCTTAAATCTGATAATTGGCAGGTTAAAGCTAATGTTGAAGGATGGGAAAAACCATCAAAGAAAGGAGAAGTTATTCCGGATATCGAGGCGCACAAAGGATGTTTTAAACGTATTTGCGAGGTGTTAACTTTAGAAGATTTTAAGGCTGATAAAAAAAGATACAAACGCCTCAAGGACTACTGCGACGAATATGATTTTCAGATGTATATTATCGATAAAGACGGAAAACGGAAACAAATTGATCCGCAAACATTTGGCAAAAAAAGCAAATAACTTATAATATGCAAGTATACCGAATCATTCAGATTAGAAGTTAGGAATTCTTTTCTCTGAAGATAAGAACGTTAGGGTACAGATAATTCTAAAAGAAATGAGAGTGGGCATTAGTTTTATCATTGTATAAAAACCAAAGATTATTTAGTTTCCGTAAAAAATGAGGCGGATTATTTCATAAATGCTGATTTTGTTTGATTATGTCGGAGGCGTTTTGCATTGAAGGTTTTTTTCTAATCATTTTTGTTGTTCTTGATTTTTTATCAGAAGGGTTTGGGTTGGGAAGGCCATTGTTATTCCTTCTTTCTCAAAAGCTTTCAAGATGCCGAGGTTGATTTCCTGTTGGGCATCCATGTATTTGTCGTATTCACCAGTTGTTACATAGTAAACTATTATGAATTTTAGGCTAAAGTCTCCGAATTCTGAAAAATGTGCTCTACTAAACTCTACCAGTTTTGTGTTCGTTATTACCTGTTCGATTAAGGTTGGAATTTTTTTGAGTTTTTCTAGGGGTGTTTCATATGTAACGCCTATTGTGAAGGCGATTCGCCTTTTTTGTAATTTTTTAAAGTTTCTTAGGCTGGTTGAGGTTAATTCTTTGTTTGAAACTACGAGTTCTTCGCCTTGGAGGAGTTGGAGTCTTGTTGATTTTACGCCTATTTTTGTGACGGTGCCGCTGTATTCGCCTATGACTATGAAATCACCGATTTCGAAGGGGCGGTCAAAGTATATTGAAAAAGCGCTAAGAATATCGCTTAGAGTGTTTTGTACGGCTAAGGCAATAGCTATTCCTCCGACTCCTAAGCCCACGATGATGTTGGAAAGATCAATATTAAATGCCCATAAGACAGCTAAAAACGCGGCTATGTAAACTATTATCTGCAGTATTTTGTTGAATACGAATAGCAGGTGGTTACTAACCGCTTTGTCTTGTTTTGCGCGGCGTTCACCATACCAATTTAGTGTTACTGAAAAGACTCTGGTGAGCATGAAGGCAATTGCGAATATTTCTGCTACTATGAATATGTGCCGCAAAAGCTCTCTATAACCGTCGAGTATTGAGAGGATGGTTAAACTGTAATAGGCTCCAATCAGGATGGCTATTAAGAATATGGGAGCTTTTACATTATTGAATATTTTGTCATCTAGAGTGCTTGTAGTTTTCTGAGCCCATCTTTTAATGTAACGCTCAAAAAAAGAGTTGACAGTCCAAGCAATTAAAACGGCTGATATAAGAAATAGGATGGATAAAATAGCCTCGCTAGTTAATTGGTCCAGATGGAAGACGTCTTGGATTAGTTTTACGATACTTGAAACAGTGATATCCATGCAAACTCTCACGTCAATTGAATAAAGTTCCATAGGCTTTTACTATTTTTAAGATTTCGGTAATCTTGAGATTAAAAGTATTATAATATCAGAAAATCTTGAAAAAGAGAGATAAAATTGTTTTCGGAACGGGTTCTTAAAGAGGTGAGTATAGAAAAGGTGAAAAGGGACAATACAATGAACCTATAGCAGGAAACATGGTGAAGTTCAGATGACTGATGAATTAAATATGGCAACAATTACATTAAAAGGTCAAAAATTTAATATTATTATAAATCCTAAGAATTTTAGTACTGGATCAGTAGGCTTTTACGGACAAGGTAAAATCGAAATAGACGGCAAGCGATACCAAACGAATATTCAACTGGTGGAAATTGGATCTAAACCAAAAGATGAAAAGACCAAATAGCCATTTTTCAGACTAAAAAAAGCTTAATTAAAATTCAATTTGACTAACGGCCTATTGGCCAGATATTTTTTATAAAAGTATTTGAAAAAATTATAAAAGAAATATTGGATTTAATGTTTTCTTGCTGCAAGGATTGCTCTACATTTATCAGCGTATTCGCAGTAGCTTAAGCAAGAGGCGTTTTCGTCGGGTTTTATCCATTCTGCTCCACAATTATCGCATGTCGCCTTGTCTTCGTCGCTCCAGATTTCTATTTCTGATCCGCAAACGTGACATTTTACGTAGGACATTGTTGGTCGCAGCATGTCTTTTAGTCCGGGGCATGTATCAGGATTCTTTTTGAACTCAGGCGTTCGTCCATCACTCATATATTTCACCTCCAATGCGGATAATGTAGCGTTTTACTGGAATTTTTTTGCCCGAGGCTTCTATGGCTTTGTCAACCATCCATTTTATGCCTGAGCAGCAAGGGACCTCCATGTAGGCGACAGTTATACTTGCTATATTATTGCGCTTGAGTATTTCGCCTAGTTTTTGAGCGTAGGTTTGAACATTGTCGAATTTGGGGCAACCAATCATTACTCGTTTTCCAGGCATTAGTTTATCGTGGAATGAGGTGCATGCTACTGGTACGCAGTCGGCTGTTATAAGTAAGTCTGCGTTGTTGTAGAAGGGAGCTTCTATTGGGAGCAGATTTAGTTGTACGGGCCATTGAGGTGGCCCTGCTTTTTTGTCTTCTTTTTTGACTTCTATTTTTGCTAGGTGCTCTTTTACTGCTTTTTCGTCGAAGCTGTCGGCTTCTCGTTCAACTATTGTTATGGCGCCTTGGGGACATTGCCCTATGCATGCGCCGAGTCCATCGCAGTACATTTCTTTTACTATTTTGGCTTTTCCGTTGATGATTTGGAGGGCGCCCTCGTGGCATTTTGGGATACATGCTCCGCATCCATTGCAGAGATCTTCGTTTATGTGAACAATTTTTCTAAGTGGCATTCGGGATTTCTCCTTCTATAAGACATTTTCCACCTGTTGGGCAGAATTTTTTTGCATGATTTTCTATTACCGTGAATAGAGCATTTATGGTTTCATGGTTTACTGAGTAAATGCGTTTTTTACCCTGTTTTTTTATTGAAATGAAATTACATTGGAGGAGGGGTCTTAGGTTGTGTGAGATCATGCTTTGTTCCTGGTTTAATGCTTCTGCGAGTTCATTTACGCTCATGGGTTTTTCTGTTAATTTTTCTAGTGTTGCGAGTCTTGTTGGGTTTGCAAGGTTGGTGAAGAATTTGTAGCAGATTGGGGTTAGGCCTTTTTTCACGGTTTCGCGACCCTGACATTTATATGAATAATTCATCATATGAATAATTATTCATATAAATGTATCGGAAGAACACCAACAAAATAAAACAAAATTAAACAAAAAAAGTGATTAAGTGAGAACCGTTGCCTTAATCAACACAATATCTGTCAGAGGTTGACTTTTCTCCCCATAAGCGTTATAGTCGACTGAAACATTAGATATCGCGTTAACCACATCCATCCCGCTAATCACTTTGCCGAA
>CAZQTZ010000099.1:0-7564 GCA_964596465.1 uncultured Candidatus Bathyarchaeia archaeon
TTTCTATAGAGATAACTCGAAAATCCTAGAGTTTGGGTCTTACACTGAACGAGCTAATGAATGGGTAACTCTTGCGATAGAAAAAACTGGCAACACCATCAGCATGTATTTTAACGGTCAACTTCAAAGAACCTACACAGAAAGCGATACTGCCCCTTCAGAAGTGACTGGAATTAGTCTAATTTCACCCTGGCAAGGCGATGCATTATATGACTACTTCCTGTTGGAGTCACCCTCTATTAGTGCTTCGCCTTTTCCTTCTATCAGTATTAGTCCCACGCCACCCAATGGGGGTGAGTCCAGTCCAGATCCGATTGTAACTACTGTTTGGGTTCCTCCACCTACAAACGCTGTATCCGCCACGATTGCTGCAACTGCAATTGTTGGTACCACCTCTACTTTAGCTTCAGTATTAGTTAGTCCTGTTGGGGAGACTGCGGCAAAGGCAAGTGAGCGATTAAGAAAGCTTTTACCTGATACAATTAAGAAATGGCTTGAAGGCTACGTTGCCTCTAAACGTAAATTGGGCATTATGGAAAAATCAGGGTCGCCTTTCTTACCAACATCGTCTGAATTGGTTACTTATGCAGTCTCAATAGTTGTTTTGGCTCTTTCTTTTTCTTTTGTTAAAGTTACTGATTTGAGTCAGATTTTTATTATTTTGCCGACTGTATTGGCTACGAGTATTCTGGTAGCTTTTGTTAAGACCTTTTCAATTATTGCCTTTTTAAGAACCAAGGGAGTTTGGACTGAATATAAGCTATGGTATTTTGGTCTTGCAGTATTCTTAATTACAACTTTAGCATTTAAGGTGCCTTTTTCCTCGCCAACTCGGAAAGTACATGTTGATAAAAACTATACTAAACGATTAGGGGCTATAGTTTCCTCAATTGAGATCATAATAACCCTCGCTTTTGCGGCGGTCTTTTTTGTTCTGCTTCTTTCTGGTTTAACTCTGATTGGAAGCACAGGCTTAGCTATGTGTATAATCGCCGCTTTCTTTGATACTTTCCCGTTTCCTCCTATGAGTGGAAAAGAAATATTTAGGTTAAGTAAAATTCTCTGGGTATCCTTCTTCATTATTACCTTGATTCTCTATATTTGCTGGCTTCTTTTCCTCTAAACTTCAATTTTATTCTATCTATCATTTTTTAATTATTATAGTTCAATCGAAGCTTTTTCGGCTCTTCAAGCGCATAGTTTTGGGGCTAATTTGGGCTTGATTTAGAAGAAATTATGGATGGATTTTGAAAAATCGTTTAATATGATTTTCGGAGTTTTGAATTTGACAAAGTAGAAGGTGTAAAATATGTATCATAAGAGAAATCATTACCCTGCGAGGTCAAAAAATCTCTTGTTTTCTTTTTTTATCGATTATAGTATAGTTCCAAGCAAGACCTTTTTCTTTTTAAATGACTTTATTGGAGGTGTAAGATTTGGAGAATAGTTTAACCCCGAAACCACGTTTTACAATAGCCGCCATCGCCATATTCATAATTATTAGTCTATTTTTTGGAAGTTTGATAGGTTATGTCGCCAGTTCATCGGGCTATTCGGGGAATATAAACAGCTTAACTAATCAAGTTTCATCTCTGCAAGCCCAATTAGCTGGTCTTCGCAGCGGCCAAGGCACAACAACAATAGCATCTAACAGCATTTCTGATGAAAGTACGCTCTCTGACTTATATGAAAATGTACAAGATTCCATAGTTGTAGTTCAAGGATTGACGCTTTCAAGCACCATGTTTGGCAGATCAGCCTATTCCTCAATACAAGGATCAGGTTTCGTTTACGATTACTCGGGACAAATGGTTGTTATCACAAACAATCATGTCATCGAAGATGTAATCAACATCACTGTTACTTTCATAAACGGGAACACTTACCCTGCTAAGGTCCTTGGGGCTGATGCATATGCTGATTTGGCTGCGCTCTCAGTAGATGCTCCGGAAAATGAATTCTATCCTCTTGAAATTGTCAGTTCTTCCATCTTAAGTGTAGGCGATTCGTTGGTTGCAATAGGTGCTCCCTATGGACTCTCTGGAACAATGACTACTGGCATAGTTAGCGCACTAAATCGGACCATAACTGAGGAAATGTCTGGAAGTTACCCCATCTCTTCGGTAATACAAACCAGTACCCCAATAAACTCGGGTAATTCTGGGGGTCCATTGATGACTTATGACGGCAGCGTTGTTGGTATAACAACCGCTATAGTCAGTGACTCAGACGGATTAGGCTTCGCTATCCCTTCCGATACAATACTACGGGAAATTGGCTCCCTTATCATAAAGGGTTTCTACGATAATCATCCGACTATTAACGCCTATGGAACAGATATGACTTACCAAATTGCACAGGCTATGCATACTGATGTGACCTACGGGTGGCTAGTAACCCAAGTAGCAAGCGGCGGAGCTGCAGATAAGGCAGGAATACAAGATGGAACAAAACAGACTACAATTGCCGGGTCTACCGTTATACTAGGTGGAGATATAATAGTCGCAATCAATGGGTACCGAATCAGAAACATAGATGACCTATCAACCTATCTAGAACAAAACACTCTGCCTGCCCAAACCATAACTGTGACCGTAATCAGAAGTAACCAAAGTCTTGATTTATCATTGACTTTAGGTACAAGACCTGCTGTATCCTGAGTTAAACTCCTTTTTCTTTTCTCTTCTTTAGCTGGTTGTGCCTTAAGATTTTTAATTGCGTATTGTTATATTCTTTTTAGATATCATTGGTTTATTCGGAGAAGCCTAAGTAATGAGTAATTGTGCATCAAGAAAAATTTGTGTTCTTTTATTTGTTCTATGTCTTGGTGCTATTTTTCAATCTCCTGAAACAGTTGATGCCCAAGGCGAATTACCCATTACCACCGTAATTTCTGATGTTATTTCTACTTCTGATGGTGGGTTTGTAACTGCTGGCTATAGAGGAATTGATTTGATGACTTATCTATACATTGCAAAGTATAACTCCTCTGGCAGTGTTGAATGGATTAGAGATTATGGTGAAGGTAAATCATATTCTGATTACCTGAAGAGTGCAAATTTTAATAGGATTTATTCGCTTGTTCAGACTGATGATGGTGGATTTGCTCTTGCAGGGACTACGGGAAGTTATGGGGCTATTGGTTACGATTTCTGGTTAGTTAAGACCGATTCGAATGGCAAAGCGCAATGGAATAGTACTTATGGTGGAGCAGATAGCGATCAAGCATATTCTATCATCAAGACTTATGATGGTGGCTATGCTTTAGCTGGATGGACCCGCTCTTTTAATTTTAACAGTGGTCTTGACTTCTATCTTGTTAAGGTTAATTCAGCTGGGGCGATGCAGTGGGACCAAGTGTATGGGGGCGCAAGAAACGAGTGGGCATATGCTCTAATTCAGACTAAAGATGGAGGCTATGCGGTTGCGGGTAACACTAACTCTTACGGGGCAGGTGGTGATACAACGCAAAGTTATGGTTATGATGCATGGTTACTGAAAACTGATTCTTCTGGTAAAATCCGCTGGAATCAGACCTATGGCAACTCAACAGGTAATGAAGTTATTTACAGTCTCATCGAAACCAGTGACGGCGGCTACGTTTTGGGGGGTCGTTCAAGTCGTTTCTATTCTGATGACGCTTTTATGGTAAAAGCGGACTCTTCTGGAACGAAACTTTGGGATTTAACTTTAAGTCAATCAGGGAACAGCGAAATTCACGCTGTAATTGAAGCTGATGATGGTAGATATGTGTTCGCTGGGTCTTCTGCAAAGTCTACTTCGAATCTTGATTTTTTGGTCGTAAAAGTTATGACTTTAGGTGCTCTCGATTGGAGTAAAACTTATGGTGAGGAAGGTAATGAGGTGGCAAAACTGATAGTGAAGACAAATGATAGAGGATACAAAGTCATTAGCTTTAAAGAAACTGAAACAAACAATGCTACTTTACACATAGTTCCAATTTCTTCTTCAGGGGTTTCCCCAAAATATACTGATTCTGCGAATCATAATGGTAACGGAAAAAAAGATTCACTTTTTAGCAATATTTACCTTTTGCTGGCGATAGTGATTGTCATAGCAGTTCTTGTATCATCAGGGATACTTTTTTTTAAACGGAAAAAAGGATTTTCTTAGCGGATTTTTATCCAAATATAATCTATATTTTCATTGCGCGATAATTAACAGTAGAAAAATGTTTAAACTTCCTAGCCTAAATTTACGATAGCGCTCAAAGAAGAGATTCTAACAGAATAATCCGATCACATGAGCGTATGGGTTGAGAAATATGTTCTTCAAATTTAATACACCACAAAATATCTACAGCATAGGCAGGATTAAAGTAGGCGGCCAGCCTGGAGAACTTCCCACTCTTTTAATTGGTTCTATTTTTTGGCTCGGTCAAAAAATTGTTCAGGATGCAAATAAAGGCGTTTTTGATACTGTTGAAGCTGAAAAAATAATTAATACTATGCAAACACAAAGCGATATCACTGGTGTGCCTTTTGCTTTCGATATAGTTGGGACAACTGAGCTGGCTTTTGAGAAATACATAGATTTTGTGTCAAAACATAGTGAGGCACCGCTGGTGCTCGATGCGATGAGTCCAAAGGCACGTATGGCTGCAGCTGATTTGGCCAAAAAGGCCGGTCTTTCAGATAGGTGCATTTACAATTCAGTCTACAAGGGTGTAACGGATGCCGAACTGGAGAAATTGAAGGAAAGCGGTATCCAAAGTTCTATAGTACTTGCTGATAACCAGCGAGACAATAGTCTCGAAGGAAAAATGGCTATTGTCCAAGAAGCACTTGTCTTGGCCGAAAAAGGCGGAATCACCCAGCCTCTGATTGATACCGCAATTCCTGCTTTTGCTCCCGATATGGGTACTGCTGTAAGGACCCTGTCGGCTATGAAAGAAAAGTATGGTCATCCAGTAGGGTTAGGCAGCGGAAATGTCGTTACGACTATGGGCTGGATTAAAGCCAATATCGCAAAAGAATTTCGAAAGGGAACCGTGACCTCAACCAATTCAATAATACAAACAGCGGGAGCAAACTATCTCATGTTCGGGCCTGCGGAGCAAGCAGAATGGGTATTCCCTGCGGCCGCAATAACTGACATATACATAGCCTCAGCTGCAGGGGACCTCGGCACGAGACCCATTGAAGAGTCCCATCCGATCTACAAAGCATTCCTATAGCCTCATATTACACGAGTATATCTCAAATTCAGAAAATAAGCTCCTATTAGCATTCTTCATTTTTCCAATTATTACTCTACCCATTTTTTGGGTTTTTCAGAAAATGTTACCTTTTCATACGAACAAGATTTTTCTGTTGAACTAATAGATAAAACCTAAGTGCAAAAAGGCATCTCTCTATCCAAAATCGTCCAAACGTATTAGCAAACTTTAAGCAACACCTCCTAACATTGACTTGGACTATCCATTTCAGGTGCGTGTGTTTGCAGTATAAATGGTTGGTTCTAACGGTAACTACCATCGGCGTACTGATGGCTGGCATTGATGCGCGTATTGTAATTATAGGTCTACCCGAAGTAATTCAGTCAATTGGTGCCGATGTGGAGCAGGGCATTTGGATTAGTCAAGCTTACCTGTTGGGTACTATCGCAATTCTGCTTTTAGTCGGTCGCTTTGCAGACCTTTATGGTACAAAACGGCTCTATACTAGCGGGTTTCTGATTTTTACAGTAGGCTCAGCACTTACTAGTATAGCCGCCACTCCCATCCAAATTATACTATTTCGTTTAGTCCAAGGAATAGGAGCGGGTATCATCCTGACTAGTAGTGTCACGATTATTACTAATGTCACCCCGAAAGATCAGCTTGGATATGCGCTGGGGATTAACAGTCTTGGCTTTCGATTTGGCGCTATGGCAGGACTAACCATAAGCGGGATTATTCTATCCTTAATCGGCGATTGGAGATTTCTATTTTACATAAATATACCTGTAGGGGTAATAGGGACAATTTGGTCCCACCTCGCGTTAAAAGAAGATCCATTAAGCAGAACTGGTGGGGAAAAGAAAGGTCTTGCCAGCATCGACTGGTTGGGATTTGTAGCATTCACTATATCTATCTCAACTTTGTTATTAACGTTAACTTTTGCAGCATATGGTGTAGGAAGCCAAATGCTGTCAATAGGCTCCCTCGTGATAAGTATTATCAGCTTCGTCGTTTTCGTGATTCATGAGCGCCGAATCTCAACTCCGATTTTAGACTTTAAAATTCTAAGAATCAGACAGTACACGGGGGGAGTTCTTTCTCAGTTCATTAACGCTATATCCTGGGGCGCAGTTCTTGTGTTACTAAGCTTCTACTTCCAACTTGTCTTAGGTCTAAGTCCCTTAGAAGCAGGTCTGTGCATCATTCCTTTCGATATAGCATTCTTTATCCTAGGCCCATTAAGCGGCAAGTTAAGTGACCGTTATGGACATCTGCCGTTTACAAGCGCCGGCATAGTACTATCGAGCTTATCTCTATTCCTTTTCTCAACAATCACCGCGACCACGCCCTACTTCGTCACCGCATCATACATGGTTCTTTTCGGAATAGGTAATGGAATGTTCAGTAGCCCAAATATGAGCGCAATCATGAGTGCTTGTCCAAGAGAGCAGCGAGGTATCGGCTCGGCACTGAGAACCACCTTTTTCAACGTAGGTTTTACAATCAGCCTAAACCTTGCCATATTAGTAATGAGCTTTACCATTCCCTATGCAGTTATTACACAGATAACAGCCGGATGTACCACGGCCCTCTCCGCTGACCGCGAACTTTTTCTTCAAGCCCTAAACACTGCCTACCTGTGGCTTGCAATCCTAAATATCTTCGCAATAATCCCATCCGCGCTAAGAGGAAAAACCAAAAATGTCTGCGAAATCCCACCCCAATCCCTAAAGAGCTCATGAAAAATTAGCCTTGAAATCTTCTTTTCCCTATAGGCAGACTTCCTCTAGAAGTAAACCCTGCTCGTTGCTTCCCATTCAGTTTCCAGAAAAATCGGATTCTATCTTCTTCGCTTAGATTATTTTAATCTATAATATTGGTTAACGAGAAAAGAACAACAATAGCTGAAATTCTTTTGTTGTTGTTCTTTTGAGAAACCAAACTTAACACAAGTATTCGGGGAGAAAATCATAATATTTGATTTAAAGAAAGGTTAAGGAATTCAATAACCCAGTCAGCTAAAGATCTGAGTTTATCCTCTTTCGTTCTTCTACGGGCATGGGTTTGAATGCTGGTGTTGAAGGCATCAGTTCTTTTGGATCGGTTCTGTTGTTCTTAGGCTTCATAATATTATGGTTTGGGCTGGGAAAAATAACTCTTCCTATCCTGAACCTTATACACGTTGGAAATTACTATGCCATTTATTGTTTGGATTATGTTTTTTCACGTTTATAGGCATCACGCAAATTCTGTACAGGTGAGTCTTCATCATAATTCTGGTCTGCCTGAGTTTTCTGTTTATAACTTTGCTCTTCAAGTTTTGCTTTACCTTCTTTGCTGCTTAATTCTACGCTGTTTCCAAGTTTGTAGATAGTTCTGCGG
>CAZQTZ010000100.1:0-7547 GCA_964596465.1 uncultured Candidatus Bathyarchaeia archaeon
GCGGTTTATCTTTGATTTAATCGGTTCGATATATTTTGCGAGTTGTAGAGCGGCTTCTTTTGTGGCGGTTCTTCTTTTTACTTCTATTATCACCAATTTTCCGTTCTTGTCTTCGCCATAGATATCTACGAATCCAGGTTCTACTTTTTTCTCCCAGCTTATCGGTTTGAAACCTTCCTCGAATAATTCTGGTTTAAGTAGGATTGCGCGATGCATATCCTCTTCTGTAGCATGAAGTAAGAATTCTCCGCTATCTGATAGACTTAAAGCAGATACCATCAGGATTGTGTCGAATATAACTTGAACGCTTTCCCGAGGTTTTTGTCTAACACCGTGGATTTCTAGGCTTTTTTCGGTTGTTTGGACGTGGAATACGCTTCCGGCAGGTTGCCAATTTACGGGTTCATATCCGACTGGGCGATGAACCAGTAACGATCCGTCTTCTTTAATTATCAATAGACGTTCGCCGGATTCAAGGGTGGATCTTGCCCTGCCTGAGTAATGGACATGGCAGTTTCCTGCGACGACTAAAATTCGTCGTTGCATTAGTGCTTTTTCAATTATGGCTTCCGCTTCTGATAATGATGGATTTGCCTTAACAGCTAACTTGTTTGCATCACGCAAATTGTTCCAACCAAATTGTTTTAGAAGTCGCTAGTATACATAAGAGTTCTGAAGGATTTACCTTGGATAAATGGCGTCATAAACGATCAGTTAGGCACCGTTATGATTCAACAGCTCAAATGTACGACCAGCGATACTGTGAGGAACAAGAAGCAAAATATGCTGTAGCCTTAAACGGCTTGATTGTTAGAAGTACCGATGTTGTTTTGGATGTTGGTTGTGGATCAGGTCTTTTCTTTTCTCATATAGCTAAACGGGTCGGTGCTGTTTTGGGTTTAGATATCTCTCGAGGTTTGCTTCTTCAGGCGAAAGAGCGTGCCAAAGCTGAAGGGAACGTATTTTTAGTCTTGGCCGATGCTGACCATCTGCCTTTTGCTGATACCTTGTTTGGCTCAGTTTTTGCTTTCACTATACTTCAAAATTTGCCCCGTCCTCTTGAAACACTGAAAGAAATTAAGCGGGTGACAAAAAAAGGAGGTTCTATCGTTCTTACAGCGTTAAAGAGGGCAATTCCGTTGGAAGTTTTCGCTGACTTAATTTCAAAGGCTAATTTTCAAGCAGTCCTTTTGAGAGAAGATGAGTCTATTCAATGCTATGTAGTAGTCTGTGTTTCAAACTCAAAATGAGCCTAAAGAAGAAATTTTTGAGTGGTTTTTCTCTGATTGATGTTATTTTTGGAATGTTTTTCAAGCAATATTTATACCCTTTAAGCTCCAATCAAACAGTCTTATGGGCAATTAGAGCGTTGGGAATTTTTTCAGCGCTTCTCCTAGCTCTATGGTGAAAAAGATATATGCCGTTAAAAACCCAAAAACTCGACACGGCTGATGCTTTAACTCTGGAATGGATTTTGCACGTTAAGAACTACAAGTTAACTCTGAATAAAGCACGTTGTGTTGGCTGTCAAATATGTAGCTTAGCTTGCCCTAAAAAGGCTATAACATTAACAAAGCAGCCTAAAATCGAGGGTGCCAAGGCAAGGCACGCCAAAGTTGATGTTGATTTATCAAAATGTAATTTCTGCGGAATATGTGATGTAGCATGCCCTTATGGTGCTATTAGAATCACTTTGAACGGGCAACATTTCGTTAATGTGCTTGAGAAGGAGAGTTATCCTGAACTTATCCGAGACATTAAAGTTGACACACAAAATTGTCCAACCGACTGTGAAGATTGCGCAAATATTTGCCCTCTTGATTTAATTAAGGTCTCAAAAACGTTAGACGGGCGATTCATAAGCGAAGTAGACAGTTTGCCCTTTAGTCAAAAGGAAAGAGTCAAAACTAATCTTATCATCCAAAAAGAGTATTGCCCAACATGCAAAGTATGTGAATACAAATGTGCTTCCGGAGTCATTAAGGTTCGAAAAGCATATGAGGGTAACATAAGCATTGATCAGGCTAAGTGCCCTGAAAATTGTAGGGACTGCCTAGATGTCTGCCCAATAAGTGGTGCATTAAGTCTCTCTGAAAGCACTGGTAAAGTTCAGGTCAATGAATCCGTTTGTGTTTACTGTGGCGCATGCAAAGCTGTTTGCCCTGTCGATGAGGCGCTAACAGTTAAGCGTACAAAGATACTTCATAAGTCAGTCCATTCAGGTGCATGGAATAAGGCTCTAGAGCGTTTAACTTCTACTGCAGACACCGCAAAAGAGCTGAAAGCTAAAGGTCTGCAGAAAGCAAAAGAAACCGTAAGTAGACGATTTGTATCCGAGGAGGATATAAGATAATGAACCAGCCTCAATCTCCAACCTCTAGTTCTACCCAGCCTGCATCGCCTGCGGAGCAGTTGCGAGTAGGTGTTTTTGTCTGTCATTGTGGTTTAAATATCGCAGGAACGGTCGACATTAAACAATTAGTTGACTACTCTAAGGCTCTTCCAGATGTTGTATTCGTAAAAGAGAATCGGTATACCTGCGCGGATCCAGGGCAAGAAGAGATACGTAAGGCAATAAAAGAAAACAAGCTAAACCGGGTAGTTATTGCTGCATGTTCTCCGCGCATGCATGAAGCTACTTTTAGGCGCACCGTTTCTGAGGCAGGATTAAATCCGTTTTTGTATGAGATGGCAAATATCCGAGAATTCGCTTCGTGGTGTCACCCAAACAACCCTAAAGAGGCAACTGAGCGTGCAAAAGACGCTATTCGTATGGCTGTGTCAAAAGCGCGACTTATGGCTCCTCTGCAAACAATCGAGGTTCCAGTTACTAACAAAGCGCTTGTAGTCGGTGGAGGCATCGCCGGAATAAGCGCTGCGTTGGATCTTGCAGAAATGGGCTACAAAGTCTATTTACTGGAAAAGAGCGAAAGCATCGGTGGACACATGGCTGCGCTTGACAAAACCTTCCCAACTTTAGATTGTAGCATCTGCATTGAAGGTCCAAAGATGGTGGATGCTGGCAGGCACCCTAACATACAGATAATAGCCAACGCCGATTTGATAAAAGTTGACGGCTACGTAGGCAACTTTAAGGTGAAAATCCGTAAAAATCCCCGGTACGTAATTGCTGAACGCTGCACAGGGTGCGGAGAATGCAAAGATGCATGTCCAATCGAGTACCCTAATGAATGGGACATGAATTTAGGCACCCGAAAAGCCATTTCTTTGCCTTTTGATCAAGCGGTCCCACTTACCTACACAATCAACAGAGACTACTGTATCGAATGTTTCAAATGCGTAGACGCTTGCGGAGCCCGAGAAGCAATCAATTTTGAACAGCAACCCGAAGAAATCAACATCGATGTCGGCGCAATAATAGTCTCAACTGGCTTTGATACCTATTTACCTTATGATATGCCTCTTCTTGGGTATGGAAAATATCCTAACGTCTTAACTTCCATGGAGTTTGAGCGCTTAATCCTCGCAGCGGGTCCTACAGGAGGTAAGGTTATTCGTGGTTCAGATGGCAAAAAGCCTCATTCAATCGCGTTTATTCAATGCGTAGGCTCTCGAGATAAGAGCAAGTATCCTTATTGCAGTAATTACTGTTGCATGTATACCCTCAAACATGTAGTTCAGCTTAAAGAAAAATACAAAGAAGACATAGAAGTTACGGTCTTCTACATTGATATGCGTAGCCCAAGCAAGGGTTATGAGGAATTCTATGATCGTGCCCGAGAATTAGGCGTAAACTTTATTCGAGGGCGCGTTAGCCGCATTGATGAAGATCCGAAAACCCATAACCTTCTGTTGCATTCTGAAGATGCCGATCTTGGTGTGCCAGTTGAGGTTGAAGCGGAAATGGCGGTTTTAGCCACGGCTTCTATTCCTCCTAAAGGTTCAGAGGAGACTGCCCGCATACTGAATTTATCTCGAGATGCTAACGGTTTCTTCATGGAAAGCCATCCAAAACTGAAGCCTCTTGACGCTCCAACTGACGGTGTTTTCTTCGCAGGATCCTGTCAAGGACTTAAAGATATACCCTTCAGCGTTTCCCAAGGCAGTGGTGCTGCGGCACGAGCTGCAACTATTATCTCAAAACAAACTTGGAAGATTGAACCAATAATTGCTGTTGTAGATGAATCAAAATGTAAAAACAAGACCAGCAAGTGCGGTATATGCGCTGAAAAGTGTCCTTATGGGGCTATTAAAGCTGAAGAGAATCAACCTGCCCAAGTAATCACTGCCAGCTGTCATGGATGCGGAACCTGCGTCGCAGAATGCCCGCAAAACGCTATAACCCAAAGGCACTTTACCGATGATCAGATTTTTGCGCAGATTCATTCTGCACTAGAAACTAATCCTGAAGAAAAAATCCTAGCTTTTCTATGTAACTGGTGTAGCTATGCAGGTGCTGATTTAGCCGGAACCAGTCGATTCGAGTATCCCTCTAATGTTCGTGTCATTAGGGTAATGTGTTCGGGGCGAGTAAGTAATGACTTCATTTTCGAAGCCCTTCGTCTTGGTGCAGGAACAGTGATGATAAGGGCCTGTCACTTACCCTACGACTGCCACTACATCAGCGGCAATGCTCGTATGAAAGAGCGAACCGATGCCCTCAAACCGATGCTTCAAAAAATCGGCATGACTCCCGAGAGATTAAGAGTAGAATATATCTCCGCTGCTGAAGGAACTAGATATGCAGAAGTCATCAAAGAAATTGACGCCAACATAAAAACTATGGGAAAAGAAAAAATCCGCACTGAAACATTGAAGATGCGTCCAATACTCGAAAATCTGCTTAGACGTAGAAAATAAAAAAAGACATGATTTTCCTTTTTCTTTGTTAGGTTAGTTTAAGTCTTTTTTTGCGGATTAGAACAAACGTTAGCACAACATTGATTACTATGCTGGCTGCTAAAGCGATGGCTGCTTCTAGTGGAAAAACTGAAATTGTTCGTATTTGGGGTGATTGAGTGGGTAGTTCTGTGTTAGAGGGTGAAGTTGTCATTGCGTGCGTAGCAGTAGGCGTTGGTGATATTGGGCATGTGGGTGTTATTTCCGGTGTTGGTGAAGTAGTCTGTTGTTTTTCTGATACCGTATAAGGGATTTTTAATGGGAAGCTGTCTTCGTTGCTGATGTCTATATGGTATGGCATATCGCCTATGCCATCGTTGTTTATGTCGGTTCCGTTATAATTATCCCAATAGTTGCCTTCTGAACCACTGTTCCATTCGCTTGTTTTTCCAGGAAGTGAGCCATTAAGACCATTACCAGTGTTGCTGACATGGTCAGTGTTTTGAATAAAGTTGTTGTGATAAATCGCCTGTTGCGTTCCCCAGGTGTTAAGAAAAATAATCATGCCTCTATAATTTTTTGTTATGGTGTTTTGTATTACTATGTTTTCTTTATTGGATGCATAGCCTTGGAGATAAATGCCGTACTTATTGCTAGTTATATTGTTGTTTTGTATCGTATTTTGGCCGCCATGTAGATGGATGCCTTCGTCGTTATGAATTATTGTGTTTTCTTTAATTTCAAATTTATCCGCATAGATTTTTATGGCGTAGTCGCAGTTGGTTATCCAATTGTTTTTAATTGTGTTATTGTTGTATGCGCCTAAAATGCCTGTGTTCCAATCGGTTATCTGAATGTTTTTTACTGTAACATTAGTCGCGGTCAAGTTTATGCCAATACTTGCCTTATGCCCCTCAAGCATATAGCCTGCGCCATCAAGAGTAATGTCGTTTTTCTCAATTATTATCGGTGAGGTGATAGTACCTGTAAATGTATAGATTATGCTGCTAACGATAATTAGGTTGGTGCCTAATATTGAGCCGTCTTGTCGAATGTAGATTGTTGTGTCTGCCTTCACCTGATTGGCGCTAAATAATATTGATGAAACAGACAGAATCAGAATAATAACTATTGTAATTTGCTGATTCATTTTATACCCCATTTACCGAATAATTTGTAGTCAGGGTGGCTCTTGTTTTTCACTGCGGAACACTTTGTTCCCTCTGTGGAACAATTCAAAAACCCTTTCTCCCAAAAGATATGTAGGGGTATTAAAGAAACCTGATTCTGTCTACATGCTTTTTTTCAAAAAAACCGGAGCTCAAAACTAAAAAGGGGTAGGTTGGATTATTAAATGTAATCGTCGAAGGTCCAAAAGTGGTCTTCTTCTTGGCTAATTATTTCTTCGAACATTTTACGGGTTTTAATGTCACCACGCTTTTGGGCTTCATTAATAATGTTGCGGTACAGAATTATGGCTGTGTTTTCAGCCTCAAGGTCCAGCTTTAGAAATTCTTCTGTGTCCTTGCCCACCTTTGGAAGCGGATCTGGAACCGATACTGCTTCTCCTCCTAGTTGATAGATTCTTTCAGAAATTTTTTCTAAATGATCCATCTCCATCAAGAATATAGACTTAAGCAGGTTACTGACTACTTTAGCTTTATTTTTTTCCATAATTACTTCTAACGGAGTCTTTTTTTCTCTTAAGAATAAGCAACTTGCTTTTTCATGTTGATTTGTATACTGTACTATGGCTGAAATCTCAGATGCTACTGCTTTGTTAAGCAAATCAAAGTAGTCATTAGTGAATATTTTTTGCCATTCTGAACCTGGTTTTTCATCCGCTTTGTCTTTTTCTTCTTCGATGCTAACATATTCTTCGAATTTTAACAAGTGCTCTTCTTCATCTGAATAAATTTTTTGGAACAGTTTTTGGGTTTCTCCATCGCCAAGTTTTTTTGCTTCTTGTATTATCATACGATACAATGCTAAGGCTTCTTCTTCGGCTTTAACTCCATTTTTAGCGAATTCGCTTAGGCTTTTGCCGATTTTTACTTTGTCGTATTTTGTAGTTGCGGCTCCTCCCAAGTAGTATATGCGTTCCATTATCGCGCTAGCATGTTTCATTTCCGCTATCGCAAATTCTTTTAAAAACTTGCCTACTGCATCATAAGTTGTTTTATCTAACAATATATTCTCTGGTATTGTTTTTCCGCTCAGTTTTTCCATTTTTGTATGTTGAAGCATATACTGAATTGAGACTTGAACTTCTCGAGAGACTGCTTGATTAAGCAAAGCAAAATATTCTGGGGTAACTTTAACTGACATAACAAATCACAACCTGAACTAGATACAATAATTGCTAGTGTATAAGATTTTTCATATAACGGTCAACTGATTTGGTTAAAAAAAGAATGTTAATATTGTGAAAAGTAACTTTTAAAAAAGAACCTGTGGTGTAATATTGAAGGGGTTTTCTTAGAAAAGAGAAAAATAGAGAGGTAAAGCGTGCGCCTATCCGAGGCTTTTATTTTTTCTTTGGCGCTGCTTTCTTGGTTGCTTTTTTGGCTGCTTTCTTTGCCACTGTATTACCCTCGGGATTATATTATAATCCCCGATTTGTATTTAAAATTTGCTAAAGCCCACGCTTCGCGACTGCTTCACAATAACCTCTGCGAAACACGCCTAATCAATCAAACTGGATTAAAATCCTTCTCTAATCCTTCCTTAGGGGTAGAAAATCATTT
>CAZQTZ010000101.1:0-7534 GCA_964596465.1 uncultured Candidatus Bathyarchaeia archaeon
TTTAGCTTATGTTATCCATCATGGTATAGTCAGAGATATTGTAATGCAAGAGGCAGAATGGAGTACAGGCGCTGATGGTTGTCCAAACCTTTACTCTAATATCGTACTAACTTTACCTGCAAACGCAACCTACTACACTTACCAAATCGATTTGATGTTCATTGATTCGCAGCTTCAAAGCAGAACAATAACTGATCTATGTCCAATAAAATTATCTTCTACTATTGCACAAATTCAGACAGAAAACGGTATTTCCCATAACGATCCGATAGTTGCCACTGGCACGCAGATATTCAGTTCAAATCCAACTTGGGTTCATCATTGGAGCCAATTTAGTGATGGAACAAAAGGTTCAGGTGTAATGTTTACCGATGCCGCGAATCATATGCTGTATCTTTTCGACGGTATACCCTCCGCAGCTAACCGAGGAGCACTTAAAGCATCTCTAAGTTCGCAAACAATTGAGTTGCTCCCTGTGACTCTTACCTCTAGTTCATTCCAGTATGCTTTAGAAGTACGCTGGTGTGGTGCAGTAGTTACCTTTGATGGTGCAGCTCCACCCATCTATAAGCTGGCTGACGGCTCAGGTTTATGGGTGCTCGCTGAGATTCCCCCTGCTATTACTGTTTCAACAGGTAACTAGCCGACTTTATTTATAATCCATATTTTTAATATTTATTTATTTTTCATACAGGATAAATAGTAAAATTGTTTTTTATAAACAATAATAGGTGAAGATTACGTCATTTAAAATATTGAAGTCAAAGAAGGGCATATCGCCAATATTAGCAACATTACTTCTAATAGTAATAGCAGTTGCAGCTATAACAGTAACTTATGCATGGATAATGACTTACATGGGTAACACGACTGACAAAGCAGGAGTTATGCTTTACCAAGCAAACGTAAACTTTGTAAACGGTTCACCAAAACGCATAGTAGTAGATGTCGGAAACTCTGGAACCTCCGCAACAGATGTAATCGCTATCTATGTAGGAACATCAGCTTCGTCAATGTCAAGTCAAACAATAACCAAGCATTCTGTTACTCCAGGCAGTATCTACAGCTTCTCTGTTCCATATAGTTCATGGTCATCAGGTAACACTTACTACTTCAAAGTCGTAGCAAGCTCAGGACAACCTTTGACATTCAGCCAAAAAGCACCTTAACTTTTTCTTTCCAACCTTTTATTTACCAAATAAGTACATTTTTAGCTCTCGAAGAAATCATATCAGCATCACTTAAAGGTGCCATGGATTGCAAGTAATCTTCGCAGCCGCTAGGGTAATAATAACATTAATCGTCTTGATTTATTCATCTTGGAGTGACTACAAAACTCGCGAAGTCAGCAATCGTGTCTGGGCAATTTATGCTCCGATAGCGCTTATCCTTTCGCTTTCAGAACTAATAATCTATGACTCATCAAAACTTACTCTTTTTGCATTTAGTGTTGGCCTAACTATAGGTTTTGCTTTTCTCTTATTCTATTCAGGGGGCTTTGGCGGAGCAGACTCAAAAGCCTTTATGTGCATAGCCATGGCGTTACCCTTCTTTCCCTCGCTACTACTTACTCCTCTCTTAGCCGAAGGACTATCGCCGATTTCTCAAATAATTTTTCCAATAACCATACTCAGTAATTCTGTCCTGATAGCCGCATTAAGTGCGATTTTTTTGCTCTTACGAAATTTCATAAGAAGATTGAGCAGTAAAAAGCCTCTTTTCGAAGGGACGCTCGCTAAAGAATCCTTCGGGAAAAAATTCCTCGTCTTAGTGACTGGTCAAAAATTCTCCCTTAAAACTTTAAAAAACAAATGGCATGTTTATCCAATGGAAGATATAATTCTGGAAAACGGAGAAAATTACCTTAAACGTAAACTGTTAATCGTTCCAAAAGATGAGGGACGAGACCAAATCGTAGAGCGCCTTTCTAAAGCAGCTGAAGAAGGAAAAATTGATGAAAAAGTCTGGGCTACTCCCGGTTTGCCTATGTTAATATTCGTTACAGTGGGATTAATTCTTGCTCTAACGTTAGGTGATATAGTTTGGTTATCTATAAGCCAAGTCTTTGGATAATTAATTCGCTAAAAAAAGACTTCTAATATTTAGATAAAAGTTGTTTTTTACTTTTTTTAGAATAAGAGACTGAAGCTATGCTCATTAGAACAAAACCAGTGCTCAAAAGTGGGATTACATATATTTGATATGGATATGTTCGAATTAAACTGAATGACATTTCTGTGTTTTCATAAGCATAAGAGTAACAGAATGCGCTTATGCAAAATAAAACAATTGAGCCTATTAGCATGAGAATTTCAGTTTTAAACTTCAGTGTTGATCAACTTTCCTAATATGAGATTATTTATGAAGTTTATTAAGGAAGGTTATTTTAATTTTTTGGGCAAACAATTATACTAGGGGCTTTAATCTGTGGACCAATATCAAAATGAGCTGGTTGATTATCTTAAAAAGGGCTTTAAGGAATGCAATGTAGTTGTAATGCCTGATTTTTTTATGGATCGGTTAATCAACCTAAACTATGGTGTTTCTCACTTTTCTAACTTAATTCATGATAAGGTTTTGACCAAAGGTGGCAGTATAGATTACCTTCCTCAGGTCGATCAGTTCGGTGGAAACGCAATAAATGTCGCTTTGTCGCTAACTGCTTTAGGCATAAAAGTTACTCCAATAATTTGCACTAATAGGTTTGGATTTGAACAGTTAAGTAGATTTTTTTCTGGAAAAGCTATTGATTTTTCTCATACTAAACTTAAAAAGAGGGCTTCTATCACAACTGCGCTAGAGTTCGATGCGCCTGAAGGAAAAGTAAACGTGATGCTTCGAGATGTCGGTTCATTATCCGATTTTGGGCCCTCGAACTTGAATAAGGCAGATTTCAAAGTAATATCTGATTCTGATTATGTTTGTCTGTTCAACTGGGTTGGGACAAAAAAATTTGGAACTCAATTAGCACGAGAATTATTTCGTCATGTAAAAACAAGGGGTAAGGGGAAAACATATTTTGCCCCTGCTGATCCTACCCCGAATAGGAAAAAAATTCCTGAGCTGATTAAGCAGGTTTTAAAGAGTAACGTTATCGATATTTTAAGTCTAAACGAAAATGAAGCTTTCACTTTTGCCTCTTTACTTGATAATGAAATTATTGCGGAAAGGGAAAACCTGAGCTTTGATGACTTAGCTTTAAACTCAGCCAGAATATTAGCAAGAGAGTTAAATGCAAGACTCGATTTACATACTACACGATTTTCTGCAACCATTACCCCCAATCACGAGGTGATTGTGCCTGCTTTTAGCGTCAACGTTTTAAGGGCTACTGGCGCTGGGGATGCTTGGGATGCTGGAAACATAATTGGTGATGCGAACAATTTTCCTGATGGATGTAGGTTAGCATTGGCAAATGCTATTTCTGCCTATTACCTCTCGGATAGAAATGGGGGTCATCCGACATGTCAACAACTTGTAGATTTCATTCAAAGAACATCAACTATACCTTTATAATATAAGCTAAATTTTTTAAGTCTACAAGCTCTTAACCATGACATAATCTATCAAGATTAGCGTGGTATCTTTGAGTAAATTATTCGGCAGTTCTGGCGTAAGAGGTTTAGTTAATGTCGATTTAACACCCGCATTGGCTTGTCAGATAGGTAAAGCCACAGCCACATATGCACACGCAAAGAAGGCATTAGTGGGACGCGACACTCGAACTTCAGGGCAAATGATTGAAGATGCGCTGATTTCGGGATTGATTGCTGCCGGAGTATACATAATAAAAGTAGGAGTTGTGCCAACTCCTGCTGTAGCATATTTAACTAAAAAAATTGGTGCGGATATCGGGTTTATGATTACCGCTTCTCACAATCCTCCACAGTATAATGGTATAAAAATTTTCAGTCCCGATAGCTTATCTTATACTGATGAAGCCCAAGCTGCTGTTGAAAACATTTTCGCTCAAAAAAACTATGAGTTATCCGACTGGAAAAATTTAGGAAATATTAGGAAAACCAATTTAGCTTATCTATATTCTGAAATGGTGCGAAACTCAGTAAGGCTAAATAAGCGTTGGAATGTTGTGGTGGACCCAGGCTGCGGGGCGACCTGCGAGATTGCCCCCGCCATTTTTAATGGTCTCGGATGCAAAATCACTGCTCTAAATGCGCAGAAGGACGGCTATTTTCCCGCACGCAGTTCTGAACCTACCGCCAATAACCTAGTAAGCCTATGTTCTACGGTGAAGGCTTTAGATGCAGACATAGGAATAGCTTTTGATGGAGACGGCGACCGCGTTGCATTTGTTGATAATCAAGGGGAATTTGCTGATTTAGACCGTATCCTTGCCGCATACTGCGGTTATATTCTAAAGAAACATGGAGGTGGCTCTGTTGTTACGACGGTAGAAGCTTCCATGTGTGTAGAGTCCATGACTAAAAAAAATAACGGAAAAGTGATACGTACAAAGGTTGGAGATGTCTATATCTCTGAAGCTATAGCTCATCACGACGCAGTCTTCGGGGGTGAACCTTGCGGAGCATGGGTGCATCCTCATTTTCACTATTGTCCAGATGGTCCATTATCAGGTGTTTTGCTTCTCCGAGCTCTAGAAGAGGAGAAAAAAAGCCTGCGTGAATTTGTAGCTGAAGTACCTGAATATGTAACGTTGAGAGAAAAAGTCAATTGTAGTAATGACTCAAAACATGCCCTAGTTAGTAATTTAGAAAAATCTCTGGTGAATAACTTTGCTGATCATGCTGAATTATCAAAGATGGACGGTGTTCGTTTAGCAATGGCTAAGGGATGGTTGTTAATCAGAGCCTCTGGAACTGAACCTTTGATTAGAATAACAGTCGAAGGTGAATCGTTAAAAGCTGCTCAAGACATAATGCAGAAAAGTATAGTAATAGTAAAAACAGAAATTCAGGAAGATAAGGTAAAATGAAAGCTGTTATCTTAGCTGCAGGTGAGGGTGTAAGACTCTTACCCTTAACCGCGACTAGACCTAAACATCTAATTCGTCTGGGTGGAAAATCAATTCTTGAAAATTGTCTAGATGCATTAAAAATTTGTAGAATAACTGAAGTTATCATAATTACCCATTATATGAGTCAAGCAATCAAGGATAATCTTGGGGACGGTTCTAAATTCGGATTTAAAATAACCTATGTTGAACAAGAAGCTCTTTTAGGTACCGGAAACGCTGCTAGCATGGTTGAGCAATATATTGATGATGATTTTTTGCTTATCTATGGTGATTTGTTATTTTCTCCTGAGGCAATAAAGAAGGTTTTTGACTCTAATGAAATTGAGAAAAATTCTGCTGTAATAGGTGTAGTAGCAGTAGATAATCCTGAAGGATATGGGATAATTGAATTGGATTCTAAAGATAAGTTTAAGCGGATAGTTGAAAAGCCCAAACCTGAAGATGCCCCGTCCAATCTAGCTAACGCAGGGTTATATTTATTCTCAAAGGAAGTTTTTGATGCTTTACGTCACGTAAAAAGATCTGTTCGTGGAGAATGGGAACTTACTGATGCAGTTACGTTACTTTCACAAGAGGGCAAGAAAGTAGCGGTGACTGAAATTTCTAAGTCTGACTGGTTTGATATTGGAAGACCCTGGGATTTGCTTGAAGCTAACGCTTGGGTGCTTAAACGCATGCAACATAAGGTTTTAGGTAACGTAGAGAATGGGGCTCATCTGATTGGTCCTGTTACAGTTGCAGAAACGGCTAGGATTCGTTCAGGTGCATACATTGAGGGTCCCTGTTTTATTGACGAAGGCGCAGATGTGGGTCCAAACTGTTACATCAGAGCTTCTACTAGTATAGGCAATAAAGCACGTGTTGGTAACGCTAGTGAAGTAAATAACACAATCATAATGGAAGGCACACATTTTTGTCACCTTTCTTATGTTGGTGACAGTATTCTTTGTAATAACTGCAATTTAGGAGCAGGAACCATAACCGCTAACCTGAGATTTGATGATGGTACAGTCAAGATGTTGATTAAAGATAAAGTTGTAGATACTAAGAGAAGAAAACTTGGCGTTGTTATGGGTGATAATGTTAAGACTGGCGTTAATTCGGTTTTTATGCCTGGAGTAAAGGTTGGTAACGACTGCTGGATAGGCGCTAATTGTATGATTGAACATGATTTACCGCCAAAAACGGTTATAGAATTAAAACAAAGTTACGTCAAACATGAACATGAGTGTTGACTTTTCCGTTTAAATTAATCAAAGATAAATAGTTGTATTGCACACATTCGTACGGATTAGATGGAGGTATAGAAAGAGTGTCTGTTGCGCAAAGAAAGTTCTTAACTGAAGTCGCGACGTTGGTCGATAAACCTGTAATTGTAAACACTACAACTGGCAAAAGCTTCATCGGCACCCTTGTAGGCATTACTGACAATTTGAGTGTATGCATTGCAGAAGCAAAAGATGAAACTGGCAAAGTTAATCACAGAGTTTTCCTAAATGGGAGCGTTGTTGCTCAAATAGCAAGCACTGAGAAACCTTTTGACCTAAAAACCTTAGCAGGCCGCCTCGAAAAAGTATTCCCAACCATGGTCAAACTCTACGAGGATCAAGGCTTCATCTGGGTTATGGATAAAGTTAAGCTAACTGAACGTGGCGTAGTCGAAGGTTCAGGTCCGGCTGCTGAACGCGTACAAAGAGTGTACGATCAGTTTAAAAGCGAAAACAAGAGCTAAATGTACCAACGTAGTGCCTGCTCTTCTTTCTTCTTTTCTTCTTGAATGTTTCTGATTAAGCCAAAGGACTCTAACAGATCTTTAGTCTGGCCTGTAGTCGTCTCAACTTGTGATAGATCAATTTTTAGGTTCATATAAGTCCCTAAGGCGGTTAAGGCTACTTTAGTAGCTTTTGCGTCTGGAACCATGCCTAATGTATCAACTAGTAAAGCAAAACCCTTCATGTTTCGCAGCTTATTTAACCCTATTAGAATCCCTGCGATGCCAAAAATGTGGCCTATCATGATTTTAGCACCCAAACCTAAAGCCTCTTTTAAGGTCGTAGGATCCGTAGCTGCAGTATAGAGCGTTGGCTCCCCTTTTACTTCCTCTTTCTTAAATCCCCCGATGGAAATCGCTAAATGGCAACCTAATTCTTCAACTAAGTCAAGCACTTTCCCAGCAAGCTCATATTGTCCAGGCGTAGTCAGCGCTTGAGTGTTGCCGTACCAAATAATAAGGTCGCGTTCTCCATTCTCTCGTTGAACATAGTAAAGTTCGTTTATCGGTGATAATGCGCTGCCCTTTTCAGTTATAATTGCGAAGTCTTGGAAGCTGGCAGATATGATTTCAGCGAATTTTTTAGCTTTTAACTCTCTTATTAGGTGCAAAGCTGCGATGTTAGCAACAAATCCGATGCCTGGTAAGCCTTCAATAAGGATTGGATTGTTTAATTTTGGTTTTTCATAGATTTCGACGCTGCAGACCATAGCTGTGTCTTCCTAGGTTTTAATTGGGTATTAGAAGAGTCATCCTGATATAAGCAT
>CAZQTZ010000102.1:0-7507 GCA_964596465.1 uncultured Candidatus Bathyarchaeia archaeon
CATATTATGATGATGTCCCTTATCCTGAATTGATGCAATTCTTCCAAGTGTGGCATTATCGGATAATCGGTGATTTGTTATCAATACCTCCTGTCCCAGCAGTAAGTGAGGAACTGAGTGTTGGAGGCGGGCGGGATGAAATTGTGTTTGAAAAAAGACTTCTAATTGCAATACGAAAAATTTTTGATTTATTAGACGACGATGGTGTCCTCGTGATGTTCTACGCCCATAGTAGTCCGGAGGGTTGGAAATATGTTTTGGAAGCTCTTCGTAAAACAGGTTTTCAGGTCACATCAACAATTACTTTGATGACTGAAGGTCAGGGCAATGTGATAGCTAAAGGCAAGTCATCGGTTTTCCACTCCCTAGTCATTACTGCACGTAAGAGGGAAGGTGATAGGGTAACAACTATTGTTGACTTGGAAGAGGAAATACGAAAGAAAATTGACAGTAATTACGATTACATTGAACGTACTTATGGGCAGGATAGGATGAATTTGATGGTTGCTGCGTCGGGAATGGTTATAGAGACAATCACCAGCTATAAGGAAGTAACTTCTTTTTCTAAAAACACAGCTGACTACGCTTTAGAATTGGGTCAACGCTTCCTTATAGAAGCATTCGCAAAACGCACACTTGATGTTGAGCATATCGATCCAAAAACACTAGTGTATATTTGGTTCAGGTTTTCTCCTCGAGATTATATAGATTTTTCTGAATTCAACCAAACTCTCAAAGCCTTGGGTACAGTTGAAACCGCAGTAAAGGACATAACTCAAAAGGCAAGTGATGATCGGAGCAAAATAAGCCTACTAGATTTCTCAGAAAGAGGATCTCTGGAAATAGACGGAATGGAACCATTAATGGCGCAAAGTATTATTGATGCTGTTCATATCGCCTTAAGAGCTTACATTCGAGGCGGGATAACAACGGCTAAAGAAGTAGTTAATTCCTCTCATTTTGGACGCAAAGTTATACTAAACACGATCGATGCACTTTCAAAAATCTATTCTGTAAAGTTAAATTATCGAGAAGGAGAGATATGCAAGAGGTTCCTTAAAGAGTGGCATCAAATTTATGGTGGATATGCAAAAACCCCTCTAAAACCTTGACTATTGAACCAAAATTACTCTTGTTGATTTCGACTTATCCCGATCAATTTTGTTAGGTTTTAAATAGTTTAGGCTCTGTATCATGACAGCATAAACCAATAGAGTATGTGGTATGTATGGAGAATCTCCAACAGGCACTAGATAATGGCCATTTAACGTTTAAACCATGGCTTTCTTCTTTTACCCCTGAAATTTTTGAAGTTGACTTTTCAGATGTTATTTCAGGAAAAGGTCCACCTATGTATTTGGACCCCGAACAGTTTTTCAAAAACACATTCATGACTACAAGAATGAAAAATGTTCTCCAATGGACTCTGGCTAGGACTGCCGGCCTAAATAACAAAGGAATCATCTATTTAGCCACCGGATTTGGAGGCGGTAAAAGTCATCTTCTGACAATGCTTTATCATGTTTTTAAATCAAAGACTGCCCCTGATCAACAAATATTGTCTGAAATATCAATGGAATACGTTCCCAGTGTGCAAATAGTGGCTGTCGATGGACATAATCTAACATATCCCATGAGTAAAAGTAAAGACCTAAAAGGGTACATAACCCAAACTAAAGATGGTGTTGTTGCGGCTCTTGCCGCTGAGGGAAAACCCGTTCTGATGCTTATCGATGAATTTGTTGTTTATCTAGCGAAATTAACTGAAGAACAGCAAAGACAAGAGACTGCCTATTTACATACCCTCATAGCAGGGGTGAAGTCTACTAAAGATTGCGTATTAGTGGTTACGAGCCCTAGAGGGTCAGCAGTTTATGGGAAGGAGAGTCAACAACTTGACGCAGTTTTTGAAATTAGCCGAAAAGAAGATGCTGCAGATGGGATATCTGCTATACTGGGAAGGGTTACTCAACCGATAGTTCCTGTTGAGAAGGGTGATTTTGTTTCGATCTTAAAAACTAGATTGGTTGATCATACTGACATAGAAGTTGCTAAAGAGGTTGAGCGTAACCTTGGAAAACGGCTTAATCTTGATTTCACTGACCATTACCCATTTCATCCTCTCTTGGTCGATGTTCTTTATAATAGAGTTTCGCTCTATCCGGGATTCCAAAAGACAAGAGATGCCTTAAAAGTCATTGCTTTGGCAATTAAGGGACTTTTATTACACAAGAATAATGCCTCCTTCTATGTGCTTTCTCCTTCAGATCTGCTTTTAGATGACCCTGATTCTAAAGCCATACTTACAAATGAAAGAGTATTTGGAAGTAATCTTGAGCAAGCTGTCACACAAGATGTTGTAAATTCTGCTAGAGAAGCTGATAACGAAAAAATATACGGCAGGTTTAGCAGAATTGCTTCAGCGGTTTATGTTTATTCTTTGCATCCGGAACCAATAAAGAGGGGAGCTGCAGTAAAAGATGTTTTTCAGAGTTTGACTGACGCAGCATCGGAAGCTGATGTTGAACAAATGCTTGAAAAATTCTATAGCGATCATTCATCTTTCTTATGGAAAGAAGGTGGAAAATATCTCTTTAAAGCTCGACAAAACATACCCATTATGATAAAACTTAGAGCTAACCAGGTAGATTCAACAGAAATTTGTAAGTATATTGAGGACGATATTTACAGCATCGTATTTGCTGAATCGTCTAATGGCTGTACTTTTTACAGATTTAATGATTACTCGCCAGCGCCCAATACGATAAATGCCGTAGTATGCATGTATTGGGATAATTCAGAAGAAATAAGTTCATCAGTACTCAGTATAAATGCTGACAAAAAGAATACTGTAGTTGTATTGATTCCCACCAAAGAGCAAAAGGGCACTCTTGAATGGTACTCTAAACTCGTTCTTGGCGCCGAAAGAGTATTAAAAGAAGTCAAAGGTGAAAAAAGTCTACAAGAAGAAGCAAAAAAACTACGCGATATGAATGAAGCCAACGCCATACAACAATTTAAGGGCATGTATTCTAAAGTTCGATATCTTCACGGAACCGCGATAAGAGAAACCGCAATTGATCCAACAAAAGGAACAACTTTTGATGAAGCATTAATGAAAAGGCTAAGAGAAGCACAGAAAATCGTTGATGCGGCCAATGTAATTCCGAACAATTATCTCCTGCCCCTTATGGGTTCCAGAAAAGTTGTTCAGGTTCGTACACTTTTTGGTGATGTAGAGACTATGACGATTATCCCATTCTCAACAAGATCTGATCTTAGGACTATCATCCAAAAAGGCGTTTACGAGGGTGTTATAGGTTTAGTTGAGGGAATACTTCCTGAAGAAGACCAATTAACTGGTCGTGAGAAAATTCATTTCAACGAAACAACATCCGTGAACGACGGCGATACTATCGTTTCTGCTAAATATGTACCAGAACTCATTGAGTTGATTGAAGCGAAAAAAGACAAGAAAAAGCCTCCGCCTCCACCTCCTCCGCCTCCTCCAGAAACTAAAAAGGAAGAAGTTCAAATTCTAGTAGCAGACGCCTCAGACATCTATCAGCAACTCAGCGACAAGATGACAGAACTCCTTATGAATGGCGATGAGGCAAGAGCAGAAGTATCATTTTCCGGTTTAATTACTGGGTCAATAACTGCGAAGAACATCGAGGAAATTCGTTCAATAGTCGATTTAGCATTAGGGATTTCAAAAGCTTCCTCCCTCCTAGGCGCAGTGAAAGTAACAACCAAAGTCTATAAAAAGATCAAACCAACCTAAGATGCAGTGATTACAACGGTAACTGTCGAACAACCATATAGAAAATCCCATACGACCTATCAGAATTTCCAATATCTGGTATTAAAGAAAGGTCAAACGGTCTCACTTTCTGAATCATTTCAAGGCCATGAGGTAATTGTTGGAAAAGTATCTGGGTGGCGAGCTAAAGTATTTGATGAATTCGCAGAATCTTTGGTAAATAGCGATGAGCGGGAAAGAGGATATAGGCTTTTCCTCACACTGCAATTGCTTAAATGTTTGAAAACAAGGCGAAAAACTAACCATCTATTTAGAGCTATAACTGGGCTATCCTTGGAAGAGGTCATATTTTGGGTGTGGCAATTCCACTCATACGGAAACTCAGCTCTAAATGCGTTCAACTGTATACATATGAGATCTACGAGTCGAAGAAAGAGGAAAAGCAACGAATGATCACCCGAAGAAATCTGTTGGAGAGAGGCATATCGGTCGATTCTATCAACCAAGAGGCCAAAAAAGAAAAAATTGGAGGCGCAAAGCCACCACTATCAAATATGCACTACTATTTCACTAGGAAACCACTGATTTCTTCCAGATTAGTAATTGCAAGCACACTTCTAGATGAGAATTGCGCCAAGTCATTAGAAGAATTCAATCGACTAATGGGAATAGATCCTCAATACAAAAAAAGAGCTTACAAAACAGTACCTACTGCATTAACTTCAAAAATAAAAGCTTCCTACCCTGAAGGAGCAACGATTCTTGATCCGTTTGCCGGATCAGGAATGATTCCTTTTGAGGCTTTAAGGCTAGGACTAAATGTCGTCTCAATGGACTATAATCCAGTGTCCTACTTAGTGATGAAAGGCACTCTTGAATATCCACTCAAATTCGGAAGTAAAATCGATAAAGAAACAGGTCAAGCAAAATTATATGCAGACACTAAATGTTATGCGAACATGATCAAGCAAAAACTAAAGGATGAATTTTTAAATCTTTATCCGAACCACAAGGGCAAACGAGCCAGAGCCTATATTTTTGCCTGGTCTGTAATTTGTCCAACATGCGGAAAACAAACTCCTTTAATGAATAATTGGTGGCTTGACAAAAACAAGAAAATTAGGCTTGATTATAAAGTAACCAAAAACAAAGAGCTGACTATCTCAATAATTAAAAGCTCTTCAGAACTTGAAGGTAACATGAAAAGAGGAAGTGCAACATGTTTGATTTGTTCTTCCTCGATTTCTAACAGTCATATTGTTAAAGATATATCCAAAAACCAAAATGAAACATTGCTAGCTTTATCTTTTGATGATGCAAGTTTTGAACTTCCAAATCGGGAGGACATAGAGTCCCTTGATATGGCAAAGAAAATACTATTACAAAGGACTAAGTCACTGGCAAAGTTTATCCCGTCTGAGGAATTGGCCGATGATGGACGATCTGTGACAGTTAAGAAGTATCTTCAATATTGGTACAGGCTATTTAACCCTAGACAACTGCTTATACTTTCTACAATGGCGAAAGAAATTCATGATTTAACTGAAGAACTTTGTAAAGAAAATCCGGAATATGCTACTGCAATAGGTACTTACCTATCAATGATGCTAACCAACCACCTTAATCATAATTCGAGATGTACAGTTTGGATAAATACTCATCAGATAATAAGCAACTCGGTATTTAATAGAGGACTAAGCATGTCCTGGAATCATGCTGAAGCAAATCCTTTCTCGGAATCCTCAGGGTCGATTTCCGTTTCAATCGAAAGCGTTCTTGCGGGCATTGCTTTTGCGATTGAAGAATTATCTGGAAATAGATTGGACCAAAGAACCAAACCACAGATTGAGGTCTTACAAGGATCAGCTCTATCATGGCGACCCAACAGGAAATTCAAGTTCATAATAACAGACCCACCTTATTACGATGATGTTCCGTATCCTGAGTTATTACAGCTTTTTCAGGTTTGGCACAGTAGAACCGTGGGTGATTTGCTTAATTTCGGTCCAGTGCCATCTACTAACGAGGATTTAAGCGTAGGTCAAAATAGAGACGAAAAAACCTTTGAGAATAGAATGAACATAGCCATCAAGAATCTTTATAGTATTCTCGATGACAACGGAATACTGGTCTTATTTTATGCGCACAGGAGTATTGAAGGCTGGAAATATTTGCTTGAAGCCCTTAGAAGAACAGGCTTTAATGTAACTTCAACTATCGCACTAATGACAGAAAATAAAGAAAGCGTTATTGCTAGGGGGCGAATAGCTAGTTTCCACTCCTTGTTATTAACGGCGAGGAAGAGACAAGAAAATAAAACAATAACTCTGATTGATTTGGAAGAATCAATAAGGGATAAAATCGAGCAACGTTATAGTGAACTGGAGAGTATTTATGGGCAGGATAGAATGAATTTAATGCTTGCTGCCTCAGGTATTGTAATCGAGACAATAACGGCGTACTATGAAATAAAATCTTTTACCAATAATACGGCTGATTATGCCTTAGAAATGGGTCAGCGATTCCTTATAGAAGCCTTCGCAAAAAGAACACTTAACGTTACAAATGCCGATCCTAAAACAATGGTTTATACTTGGTTTCGGCACTCCCTAAATGACACAATAGAATTTTCTGTTTTCAATCAGACACTGAAAGCACTAGGTATATCTGAAGAAGCTATATCTGATATCTATAGAAACGAAAAGAGCGGAGCGACAAAATCTATCCGTTTACTAGATTTTGCTGAAAGAGGAACATTGGAAATAGATGGCATGGAACCTCTCATAGCCCAGAGTGTGATAGACGCAGTTCATATAACACTTAGGGCTTACATTCGAGGCGGCGTTACCTCAGCAAGAGCAAGCGTTGCCGATTCTCCATTTGGTACCAAAGCGATTCTTAATACCCTTAATGCTCTATCCCATTTGTATGATCAAAAAAACGATTATAAAGAAGGAGAAATTTGCAAGCGATTCTTAGAGGAGTGGAAAAACGCATATGGAGGAGAACAAAAAACTTTCAAATAACCCCCAAGATGCTATGAACAATCAAATTTCAACTGACTATGGTACTTATGCCAAATTTATGTCAGGCATAACAGCCTACTACATAGAAACTAAATCTAAGTATGATCCAATGACAATTTTTCTTTCATCTAAAATAGATTTGGTTCCGTACCAGCTTTATGACTTCAACCGTCTCATTCAGGAAGAGCGTACTAATGGCAACATGAGGGCGCTAATCGCCTATGAAACTGGATTAGGAAAGACAATTTTGGTAGGCATGATAATAAAGGAATTGTTTACAAGACAAACTTCCAGTCATGAAGGATTAAATCTTGCTCCGCGAATATTGATTGTTACGCCTCCTACAGTCTTGCCGCAATTCAAAGACGAGATGAAGAAGAAGTTTGGCTTGGAGTTTTCAGAGCTTGACAACCAAACTGTTTGTTTTCCTAATTTGCTTATTGCTTCTATGGATACATTGAAATTAAAGGAATGGATGGAACGACTAAATGAGCAGCCATGGGACCTAGTTGTTGTTGATGAGTTCCACAGAGTTTCTCCTTACAATCAAAGAGGCGACTTGATAGAGTTATTGACAAGAAAGACTAAACACTTTATAGCGTTGACTGCAACGCCACATGATGGCAAATCAGACAGATACGCTTTTAGACTAAAAGCCATCGCGTCGTCTCCTCTCGTTATTCGGCGTACAAAAAAAGAAGCATTAGACGTAAATAAC
>CAZQTZ010000103.1:0-7469 GCA_964596465.1 uncultured Candidatus Bathyarchaeia archaeon
GGCGGTTGGAGCTCGATGAATAGATACAGCCTTATCGGCGGAGCCCGTGCTATGCTCCAAATGATGAGTTTTGAAATCCCAATGGCTTTGGCTCTCATAGGTCCAGCATTAGCAGCAAAAAGCCTCTCAATAAGCACAATTTCGCAATGGCAAACCGGAGAAACATGGCTAATGTTGCTTCAACCAATTGGCTTCGTTGTATTAATTATCTGTTTAATGGCAGAACTAGAAACAGCCCCCTTCAACATCCCCGAATCAGAATCGGAAGTAGTTGCAGGATGGCGCACCGAATTCAGCGGTAGAAAAATGGCTATGATCAGAGTTGGAAGAAACATTGAATTAATATTAGCATCAGCACTCGTAGCGGCTCTCTTCTTAGGAGGAATACAAGATCTCTTCTTTGTTCCTGCTCCTATAATATTCCTGATAAAAACCATCGCAGTAGTTCTATTGATATCCTTTGTAAGAGCTATCTTTGCAAGATTCCGACTCGACCAATCTATCACAGGTATGTGGAGATACCTACTCCCCTTAGCAATCGTGCAAATAATACTCATACAATTCGGAATAGGCGTAGGAATCTAAGAGAGCTTAATTCCAAAAGTAACCTCTCTAAATAACAATTTTTCTTTTTTCAATTAAGCCTTTTCAGAGGTACCATAGTGCAGTGTTTTGATTAATAAAAAAGAGTTTATCTTATAACAAAAACCAGATAGGCACTAACAAAGATTAACCTTAGGCGCAAAAAATCCTGTATTACTGAAAATTAAAGCAAAAAAAGAAAAGCTTTGAAAATACTTAGTCATGTGACTGTATTGGTGGGTTTGGCTGCGAGTCAACAGCTTGTTGTGCTGGTTTAGGAGCGGTAGGAGCTACCTTTGGAGCTTCGGGCTTCATTACAAGAGTATTTTTGTCGATAACGGCTAATTCGAATATTTTTGATGTTTGAAATACGTTTCTTGGACAACTATCAGCACATTGATAGCAGAATATGCATCGGTCGAGATAGAGCATTGGGCGCTTTTTGCCGTTAAAGTCCACCATTTCGATAGCTTTAGCAGGGCAATCTTTAGAGCATAAACTGCAACCTATGCATTTATCAAGGTCAAGGATTTGTTTTCCTCTAAAACTTTCTGCAACTGATGCAGCTACAAAAGGATACTTTTTAGTTGCGGGTTTTTTGAAGATTGAAGAGAATGCTTCTTTTGCGAGTTGAGTTGATAATCCTCGGTTCTTTGCCATACATTTCACCTTATCTGTCCGTACATGAGAAACAAGGGTCTAAGCTAACGAAGTTCACGGGGCAGTCTGCAAGGTTTTGTCCTATAGCGGTTTTGAGAAATGACGGAATGTTCGAGAATGTTGGAGTGCGTACTTTAACACGCTCAGGATTCATAGTCCCGTTACTTTTAACGTAGTAGAAAAGTTCACCACGTGGAGCTTCAACGCGGTTAGTTGCTTCACCTGCAGGTACAACACGGGGGACCTTAATTCTGTAGGGTCCATCTGGCATATGATCTAAAGCGTACTCGATTATGTTTATGCTTTCTTCGACCTCGTCCATGCGCACATTCATACGCGCCCAAGTATCGCCCTCCTTGTAAACAATCTCCCGAAACGGAATCTCACCATACGCCTCATAAGGCTCATCCTTACGAACATCAATATCCACACCCGAACCCCGAGCCACCGGACCAACCACACACAACCTCAAAGCATCCGCCCTAGAAAGAACACCAACACCCTGCATACGCATCCTGATAGTCTTGTTGTTTTCGTAGGTATCTCTGTATTTAGGTAATTTCTTTCTTAATTCCTCAAGGGTCGATTTAATTCTCGGATATTCTTCTTCCTTAATGTCTCTTCGTACACCACCAACGGTCATTGCAGAAGAGTAAACTCTGTTGCCGCTGGTTAGTTCAATAAGGTCCATAACTGGTTCGCGATCACGCCAGAGATACTGGAATAATGTATCATATCCCATTTCTATACAAGCATGACCTAAAGTCAATAAGTGACTATGGAGCCTGCCAAGTTCCAAGGTTATGGTTCGAAGATATTTTGCTCGCGGAGGGATGTCAAGCTTCAATATTTTTTCTACTGTTTCACAAAAAGCTGTTGCGTGTATAGAGTTACAGATGCCGCATATGCGCTCAACTAGGTAAACATTTTGTATATAAGTACGGGATTCCGCTGCCTTTTCTACGCCTCTATGGACATAACCAAGACGAGGTTCGACGTTTGTTACGATTTCACCTTCAACCGTGACTGTCAATTTTTCTGGTTCGATTAAAGCTGGATGCTGAGGACCGATGATTACTTTAACAATGTTAGATTCTTCAACTTCAGGTTTGGGAGGGAGCGGAGTGAGTTTAATTTCGTTTATCTTTACATCCTTTCTTAGCGGATACACGCCTTCTGGCCAGTTTTCTGGCAGAATAAAGTGACCAGTTAGAGAGTTACCTTCGAATTTGATACCTATCAAATCGGTTACTTCTAATTCAGAAAAAGTAGCTCCTGGAAGTATATCATTAATTGTTGCAAGAATTGGGTTTTCTTTAGGAACTTCAACTTTAATTGTCAAGGATCCTTTAGAAGTTCGCATATGATAATAAACGCCCAGATTGTTGCCAAGATCAATCCCCGTTATGGCAATTAGGCCGGTTTTTTCGTCAGCAGCAATCATTGTTTTAATAACGTCTCTATGGGTATTGCTAGTAGCTTGAATTTCAGCTAAACCCAATTGACCAGGTTTTACTTGGACATCCTTCCCTTTTAATCGACTTTCTATTAAACTAATCAGATTTGTTTCTGTTTGAGTCAACATTTTTTAAGCCTCTTTTTGGATTGGTGGAGCTTCTGTTTTAATTTCAGCTGGTTTTGTCGGCTCCTTTGCCTTTTTTTCAGAAGCTTCAAGGGCCGTGAGTAATTTTACTACGCCGTCAAGCAGTGCTTCTGGACGGGGTGGACAGCCAGGAATGTAAGCATTAACAGGAATGACTTTATCCACGCCTCCTACTACACTATAATTTCCTTCGAAAACACCGCCTGAACAAGCGCATGCGCCGATTGCTACTACGAACTTAGGTTCAGGCATCTGTTCATAAATCCGCTTTAATCGATCCGCGATCTGATGAGTGACGCAACCGGTAACTAATAAAACGTCAGCGTGACGCGGGGAAGGTTCCAGTTTAACACCAAAACGTTCAACATCATATTTCGGTGACAAAATTGCAACAAGTTCAATATCACACCCGTTGCAGGCACCTGAATTAAAGTGAAGAACCCAAGGGGATTTTACTCTTGCCCAAGTTTTTATGCTAGTCATTTAGTTTTGACTCCTCGATAAGAGCAGGCTGGGTACAAACATAGCAAGTTTCATTCATGTTGGTCCGAGCTTATTCTCATAAAGTGACCGGACATAAATTTAAAGTTTAGCTACATAATACTTTGTAAAGCATGTTTCTGATAATAGGAAGAAAATAGTGCATATTATGCAGGGTTTTTATGGTATTACTCTGTCTCCGTATCTGAGCCTCGCCATTTCCGTTCCAGATATAGAATTAAACTGAAAAGCCCTCTGCTAAGTATTATTAGAATAAGGATTTCAAGATCAGCAAAAGCTTGCGTAGTAGCTGTTTTTATGATTTCGGCGCCGATAAATATCTCTAAACTAAGTGTCAGATAACCTGATAACTGACGTGAAACGCCCGCGGGTTTGTAAGGATCTTTAATTTTAACTTGGGTAAAACGGATTATGGTAAGCATAGCTCCAAAAAATACAACACCACCACCGAGCAGATAGAGAATATCAACTGCTATTGTTAGTAAGGTAGCAATAACATCATAGAATAACCCTCCTGCATGACCAGAAGAAGGGGGAAGAAATATTTCTCCAAAACCGCTGTTTGTAATCTGGGCCAACGCACCTAAAAACGCAGAAATCGCAATCACAGCTAATAACACAATCGCCAAAGTGCTTAGTCGATTCTTTTCCATCCAATTGACCCCTTAGAAAGGTACGATTATAATTAATTCTTTGTTTAATTAATATGATTCGTTGCATTTCATCAAGTTAAAACATAGCGAAAAAAATTAGATGGTAAATAAAAGCTGAGGAAATAATCTGAAAATCTTCGCTAAAGAAAAAATCAATATCCAATCTGTATGTAGGAAAACTAGGGGTAATGCTTTCTACGTCGTTGCTGCAACAAATATGATGCTTCTTTTAAGTGGAGTTCTTCCTACTCCTCTTTATGGATTGTATGAAGCTAAATTTGGTTTATCTTCAATAGAGGGAACAATAGTTTTCGCAGTTTATGCTATAGCTGTAATCCCTGCGTTGTTTGTTTTTGGACCTGTAGGGGATAGGGTAGGCAGAAAGCGTGTTTTGCTTATTGCTGTAGCCATTTGCATTTTGGCTTCAATTTTTCTTGCAATAGGAAATGGTTTACTATGGTTAATTATTGGTCGTGCACTACAAGGCATAGCAGTAGGCGCCGCATTCGGCAATGCCACCGCAGCCATGGTCGAATTAGAACCGTCTAAGAATAGAAAACGTGCAAGCCGAGCGGCAGGAACTTCAATGTTCACAGGCTTAATTATCGGACCTCTGCTATCCGGATTTACTGTAGAATATCTACCTGAACCTACTCTGTTGATATATTTAATCGATTTAGTTTTACTCGCAGTGGTTTTTATTCTCCTGTATAGAGTACAAGAACTGAAACCAGAATCAAAATCGACCTCTTTAAAGCAGAATTTCCTTAAAATCCCGGCAAATATAGGTTTGCATTTTGCTTCCGCCTCTTTAGCGGCTGCTCTTGTTTTTGCCATGTCAGCATTATTCTTTAGCGTAATCCCAATGTATGTTCAAATCACTCTAAACGTGATGAACGTTTTTGTTGGAAGTGCAGTAACTGCTATTATGGCTCTAATGAGCATTCTGACCCAGCAGCTTCTTCGCAAAATCGATTTAAAAAAATTGTTGGTTGTGGGACAAACTGTTTTAGCTCTTGGTGTGCTATTAATTGTTCTTACCCAATTTGCTTCTTCGATAATTGTAATAGCAGCCGCGGCTATAGTCTGTGGCATCGCCTATGGAGCCACCTTTCTAGGAGCAGTAGCAATCATTAATTGTATTGCGCCCCCAAATCAGCGAGGTAGCATTCTTTCAACTTTTTACGCGCTTGCCTACATTGCATTTGGGTTGCCTATTATCGGCTTAGGAGCTCTAACACAAGCAACCAATTTACTAATAGCGGTCCAATATTATGGTATAATAATCATTATAGTTGCACTATTACATTCAACATGGATATTGCTTCGTAGACACGACATTAAAGATCATGATGCTTAACCTGAAAATGAAAACGGACTATATCCATGCCCCCAGAAAATTTTAAAATGAAGACCCGATGAGTCATAAATAATACTTTATTCTTGTATTATTTAATGAATATTTTACGGGATTACGAAATTCTTCTGGTTAGTTATCTGAATAAAATTTAGATAGTTAAGTCAAATCCTGATAGGCAAACCATTTGATTTTGAATAGATGAATTAAAAAAATCGATTTGAATATCTTAAAAGGAGCTTTCTTTGTGGCTTATTTTCTATGTAAGTTTTTCATTTAGAATGCTAATACAATCAATAAGAAGGGAAAAAGATGAAGACTGAAGAATTCAAAGCTTTAACTGCGTCAATTAAAGAAATGTCTAAGGACCGCATAGAAATAGCTAATTCAGTTAGAACGGCAACAAGTAGTGTAGGTGCTACAAGAAAACTCTACAAAAGCGGGAATAAATCATTTCTGATAAAAGCAGGCTTAGCATTACTTGTATTTCCAGAGCCGCTAGTTAGCGATATTTTAGGAACCGGACTTTTAGCAGCTGGTGCAGTCCAACAAGGTATTAGGAGCCAATCGGTTTACTTGGACGATTTGCCTAAGGCATTTAAAAGTGCAATGAAGGACCTAAAATCAACAAAAGAATTATTTTAACTGTGTTTAGGATTTTCTTAGAAGGTTAAGCGAATAAAAAATTAACTTTAAAGTTCTAAAAATAACTCGAACTGAATTAAAACAGTCTATCTCATGAATTGGTTATGAGGATTCTGAAATTAGCTATAAAGGGAAAAAGGGTTTTAAGAGAAATCAACTAACTTTAGTTGAAATCGGGAATTATTTTTTGCCTTTAGCGTGTTTTGCTGGAAGTGATACCTGTTTTCTTTCTTTTCGTTTTTGATCTTTTTCACGCTGTAGTTTCTTGTGCTGTTCTAGACCTTCTGCTTTTTTTGCTTTTTTAGACAAAATCTTCAACCTTAACGACTAATAGAAAACGCAGAAGTTCAAAAACCTTACTACTGCTTTATAGCTTTACTGATAACTTTTTCTTAACCTTTTTAATTATAGAAGCAATTTATTATAGACTATGAAGAAGGATGAAACATCACTAATTGAAACACCTTGTCCAAAATGTGGTTCTTTGGCGATAGAGAAGAGTAAAAACCAAGAACGCCGCTGTACCCAATGCGGAGAAATCTTCTATTTTGTTACTCCAAAATGCGGATCTCAGCTTGACTATGAAAGATACGAACTTTAAATGCTTTTAACTTATCAAACGTTTCAATTGCAAAAATATATAACTTGATAAATCTAAATTAAACAATTAGATGGGATATTATGTCAAAGGCTTTGATTGTTTATGGGACAAGAACAGGAACAGCCGCAGTAACCGCAAAGGAGATTGCGCAAACACTTCAAAAGCAAGGCATAGAAGTTAAAGTTGTGGATGCGAAAAAAGAAAAAATTCAATCCTTAAACGATTATGACCTAATCATTGTAGGTAGCGGAATTCAGATGGGACGCTGGACAGGCGAACCAGAAGATTTTCTTAAAAAATTCCAAAAAGAACTGGCTACAAAGAAAGTTGCGCTGTTCGTTAATTGCGGCTCTGCAGCTGAAAAGCTAAACCTAAATAAACCAGAAATAGCAGTAAACGCCAGAAAAAAATACCTGGAGGAAAAAGCGGCCAAATACAACCTAAAAGTTGTCGCATTAGGCTTGTTTAGTGCAATATATAACTTTAACACAATGTCATGGATAATGAAAAAAGGTATGGAAAACGAACGACCAAAACTTGCCGCATGTTATAAAGAAACCGAACCTGGCGTCTATGACACAAGAGACATAGAAGCCATACAAAAATGGACACAAGAACTCATAACAAAAAATTAATATTTTTAGCAAACCCGAATAGGTTCTGAATTAAAATGGGTTTTGAACTTAACCTCAAATCAAAAAGTAGCTTGCTTAATTATAATAAAAATTCCAAAACTTGCGTTGTTTTGAGAGTTAGATTATTGCAGGTTGTTTTAAGACTCGTATATGCTGTTTTTAGCTTACTTGCCAGAATTACTGTTATGTTGTAGTTGTAAAGTGTTACTACAATTTTTTAAAAGCAACTTAT
>CAZQTZ010000104.1:0-7463 GCA_964596465.1 uncultured Candidatus Bathyarchaeia archaeon
TTAGGGGAATCCTGGGCTTTTTTTGCGCCTTCAGATCTAGGCAAGCCAAGAAAAGTAATTCCGAATGCCTTCACAAAACATGCTGCCGCCAAAGCACTAGTTAGTGAAAATAGAGATAATGTAATGACTAAGAATAACTTCAGAAATACATCGTTTAAAACCATCGATTGAAGGAAAACCTGAAAAATCATAAGCTCACTTACAAATCCGTTAAATGGCGGAAGTGCAGATATTGAAACTGCACCGATTAGGAAAAATAGGGCAGTGAGGGGCATCCGCTGAATTAATCCGCCCATTTCTTCGATATTTTTTGTATCTGAAGAACTTATAATTGCTCCACTTGCTAGGAATAGCAGGCTTTTAAAAATAGAATGATTAAGAGTATGAAATAATGTCCCTATTAATGCGAGCATCGCTATTGGTTGTAGCTCAGATAGCGCGAATATGATATATAATCCAAAACCTATTAGCATGATGCCTATGTTTTCTATGCTTGAGTATGCAAGCATTTTTTTAAGGTCATGTTCTTTTAATGCGTAAATTACACCTAATATGGCGGAAAGAGTTCCCATTACTAATATGAATATACCCCACCACATTTGTATTTGCATTAGAAGAACAAACCGGATTAGTCCATAAATCGCGATTTTTAACATCACTGCTGACATTAGAGCTGATACATTGGATGGGCTAGCTGGATGTGCATAAGGGAGCCATTTATGAAAAGGAATTACTCCTGCTTTTGTAGCAAATCCGAGAAAAAGAAAAATAAATGCAACAGAAAGGATTGAGGGTTCTGCTATTATCTGCTGTAAATTTAATGATCCAGTTATTGAATAGATGAATAGGAAAGCAAAAAGAAGAAACATCGTACTTAGTTGGGTCATGATAAAATAGAATATGCCTGCTTTTCTGGTTTCTGGCTTTCCGTATTCAGTCATCACTAAAAGAAATGAAGATAAAGCCATTGTTTCCCAGAAGAAAAGAAAAGAGAACATATTTGATGATGAAACTACAAGAATCATAGAAAGAATGAACATGCTCATGAATAGAATAACTAAATTTCGTTTACCACTATTTGTAATATGTTCAACATATTGAATAGAGTAAATTGCTACTGGAATGCAAACGATTGAGATTATTATGATAAAGAACGCAGATAATTTGTCAATTAAAAAAGAGAATTGGAAAAAGGAAGTTAAGCTGTAGGCTAGAGAAGAAAAACTGGTTCCTGTTAGAATGATTTCAGATGAAAAGATAATGAGCACACCACTACCTGCACAATTAAGAATTAGAGCGGCTCTACTTGCATATTGGTTATTTTTTAAGCCAAGACCAAATATTAAAGATCCGATTGATAGAAAGAATGCTGCTAAGCCAACAGAAAATAAGAATTCAAACATGAGTTATCCTCAGAAAGTTAAAGACCTGCTAGAAATCTCTCCTTAAGTAATCTATCACTAAGTAATTACCCGTTAGCTTGTAAAGAGCAAGAATATCCTCGATGACAAGTTGAGGATAAATCAAGGAATTTTTTCCCAGATTTGTTCTTCTGCGCATATTTAACATCAGAGCCTTCAGCCAACCGTACAAACAGGTACAAAAGGATTATGGATTATTTTATTGAAATAGGAGATTACACTTTGAAAATGGAATCGAAAGCTTTTAGATAATCCTTTAGAATTTGGCCCAATGTAACATAATTGGAATGAAGAATTCGGTAATTTTTCTTTCATGGTTAAACGAACACCTTCCTCAATAAACTTGTAAACGATAAAATAAGAAAATGTGCACAAATAACGATACGCTCAATAGATAAGCTATGAAAAAGGAATAATAAATTGGAGATTTACAAAAAACAAAGGATTGCGTATTGGATAATTGATAATTACTGTTTAAACTGGGATTTATATTGGGTAGAAATACTGGTCAAGTTGCCTAGATTGAAAAATTCTTATTTACTTCATTTAGGCATACAATCAGGAGTCGATAGATATGCAAGATGATAAGGATGCTCAAGCAAGAAACGAATTGAGCAGTGAAATCGAAATTTTAGAGGAAATATACACCTCATTACAGAAATGCCTTTCAAACAACGAATGCGATTCCCTCGAGATAGTTAGCACATTAAAAGTTTTCAAAGATAGCTTAGACAGAATCAGCGCGCATATTCTCACATTTTATACTTTAAGAGGACAGAGAACCAAAATCACTTGGGAACAACTGCTTACTAACATCAGCACCGCTCTTGAGGCTCTGCGAAGTACACGAAATACCAATCCGAAAATCGCCATTCAAACCGCTTTAAGTATGTCTGAGCCTAAAGCTGAAGAAGTCATGAATTACTTATCTTCGCTTAAAAAATTACTACAATAGTCAGAATGCTAATTAGGCATTTTTTTAAATAAAGGGTTTTAACTATTTTTTGTTGTAATAAGTCCCTTTAAAGCGCGCAATAATTTCTCGTTTTAACCAATTTCTGTCAAATTTGGGCACTGATAAAACAAAATTTTAAAACTAAACCGCAGAAATTTTGTTGATTCAGTGCTAAATTGAAAATTCTTACAAATTGCTCAACATTAGCAATTTTGCTTACTCTAAACAATACTTATATGTTGCGCAGTAGTTGGTAAAATCCCCGAGCAGGAGTGTCGACCTTTATAACAAAACATGCTTGCTTAAAAGAGGAATGGCCCCTTATTTTATGTGAATGTGGCGCTGAGATTCTATTAATCCCAAACCTAGAATTGATGGGTCAGGCTATTGAGGCTCATATTGAGGAGCATAAACAGATGGAACCAAATACAGTCAAGGCTGAAAATACAGCTGAACGCATCCGAACACTTCTTATTAAACAAGTTTTAGAAAAAGCAAGTAAAATATAATTAAAAATAGAAATTTAAAGAAGTTAATCGCATTTCTTCTTTTTTGAAATAAACGAGAATTGTTTTAGTTCTCACAAATGCTATATTAAGTATATTATAGAAGTAAAATTAGCGCAAGGTACCTCAGAATTTGGTTGAATACAAGTCTTCTAATCGGATGCCTTTAGAATCAGCATCTGATTATCTTAACGTGCAATTATCATCACAGGTACCGTTCAAGACTAAAGAAGTATATTTGATTTTTTGATTATTTAAATAATCGAGGCTTAATGCTTATACTATTAAGAAAGCTTTGAGATTTTAGGTTGAATTTCTATGAATAGTATATTACATTGAAATTCTTACAATTCAATTTCAGGCTTTTGTTCTTCAGTTGCCAACTTGATTATTAATTGACGAACTTTAGATAGAACCTCGTTATCTTTAACAGAAAGATTTTCTTCTTTAGAGACGGCTTTTATCAGGTTTTGAACATATTTTTGGGCAGCTTTACCTATGCTTTCGATTGGTAACTCATCTCCGATGAAGATACCGGGGCAGGCGCAGTCGGCAGGTAAGTCGACTTCGATCGTGTTTTTTTCGTAATCCCAATCCATTACCACGAAAGGCACTATCTGACAAATCGCAGGTTTAACGTCGTGAATTAAACAATGATTGTTCTTCTCCAAAAAGAAACAGCCTCCGTTACTGCGGGTACAAATCAATCGGGGTTCGGTTTTATCATTTTCGTCTAAGAAATCAGTGAAGCCTTTTGCTTCTATGCTTTTTTGTTCTTCTGCCGTCACATCAGCAGGTTGTTCTTTACAGCATTTTCCGCAGCTTTTACATTTGAAAGCGATTCCATCAGGGAAAACAACATTCTCAAATTTCAAGACGATAACCTTCTAAAAATAGAGTAATATGTTATTTAAGCTCTGACTTCAAGGCCTCTATCATATATATTAATGGAATTTTACTAAGTCGGTTAGAATTCAATAAATAATTCGTAGATAGAATAATAGTTGAAGAGCAGGGTTGACAATTGGCACTTGACTGTTTTATCGCAGAAAAGGAAATTTTCATTGACGCAGCAGGATGGAGTGACCTTCTGTTAGGAGTTGTAATAGGAGCTATTAAACCGCCAAATCCCAGACTTATGGAGCGCCGAATTCCAACTTTATCTTTTCAACCACCGAATTTTACAAATAAGAAATACCTAGATGACGCAACAAAAATTGCAGACGAAATCATTTTGGTTATGCAGCCTGATGATAAGACCTGCTTTAAAGTCTGCTCTGAATACGTCTTAACTAATGTAATTAAGCATCTTCAAAATCGAGGATTTAATGTAGTAAAAGTTCCAAGTACGGGGGAACTCAAAGGTATGGTGGAAAGGGGATATGTCAGGTGGTGCACTGAAGTAGGTATCCCTGAGGATATACTTCGCGAAAAAAGACGTTTCTGGCCTTTTCTTAAATGGGTAGCAGAAAAACCAAACCTGAGGGAGGTTCTGGTAAAAACAGGTTGGGCAAGCTGGCAAAACAAATGGCGAGAAGAAATCTTGAAAAATCCTAATATAAAAACGCCCTAAATATCCTCTTTATTTTATTTAGACAAAGTAAAAATTAGACTCAGGTAGTAAGAGTTATCTTGTTGAATCGCAGAACTTGTTTAAAACGCAGAGGTCGCCGAGCATGGTCAAAGGCGTAGGCTTCAGGAGCCTATCCTCTAGAGGTTCGTGGGTTCAAATCCCACCCTCTGCACCTTTATAAGGAAAAGAGCCGAGGCTCCTGCAAATGATGCAAATCGAAAGTTTTCTGTCATTCTACTTCCTTTTCCGAAATATTTTAGCTCCTTCGAATTCTGTGACGTACTCAAATCCTACATCTATGAGAGATAGAATCTCTTTTTCTGTTCTAGCAACTTTTGATATGTACTCGCATTCGCCTTGAAACAGCGCTTCTTCTAACTGAATATATAGCAAAGTATTTTTGATGTTTTTATGACCCAAGCGTTGCATTACATAGTACAGATCTTTTGTTAGGTGATAAAGCATGGTGTCTTTCCAGTATCTTAGAGTATGAAAGTGTATTTGCATTAGTCTTGGGTTTTCTTTGTGATTTGTTTGTGTTGCTGTTCAAAATTTACTAGCAAGTTATCAACACATATGATTGGTCGGGAAAATACTCTGTCTCCATAGTTTCTTGGTATTGTATAAAGCAGATCCAGTATGTGGGGACTAAAATGGCGACTCATAGATTGTTATTTTTTTAGGCGTAATGTATGTAACTTTGCTATCGAAGTCTATATCGATCCATCTTAGTTGCCAGATTTAAGCAGTGTCTAGTTAAATGTTGATATGTTTGTGCGGTGACTGGGGAAATTTGGAAGTATTTCTTCTATTTCTGTGTCCACAATTTTAACATTTGGTAATTGTGCAATTTTTTCTCTTAAGGTAAAAAACTCTTTAAAGTCTTTTATTATCGCTAAAATAAATAAATCATTATCTCCGCTTGTTTTCACAATGTGAAATATATTAGGAATTCTAGTTAGTTGCTTGATGGTTTCATCTGAATTGCTTTTGGAAGTTAAGGAGAGCGAAAAATTTGCGGTCGCTTCATAACCAATTTTTCGAAGGTCGATTTGTGTCGTCACTTTTATTGCCCTAAGATTTCTGAGCTTCTCATAACGTCTAATAATGGTGTCTGTTGAGGTGTTTAATTCCTCTGCTATTTTTTTAAAAGGTAAACGACCATTTTTTGATAATTTTTCGACTAATTGAATATCTAATGCATCAATGTTCTCTAGTTCTTGATTACTTTTTTTATTTTCTCGAGGGGCGACTTCATTTTCTTCTTCTGAGTGATTTGGTTCTGAAAACAAGTTTTCGGGCATATTTATTACTTCTAGCCATAATTGAGTTTTTAAACCAAGCACGTTCTCTTGACTTCGTATTATTTCTTTAACCTTGTCTAATTCATGTATATTCCTTAAAGAAACGTTAGTTAAGATATTATAATTTGTGAAGGAAGGGAAGATATCTTTGATGTTGGGCATTTCACGAAGAAGTTTGATTACCTCTTCTTTATGCCCTACTTTAACATTGATGAATATGCTAGCAAAAACATTGTAACCAAAAAATCTGTAGCTCATTTGAATTGTGGAGCCAACAATAATTCCAGATTTTTCCATTGAGCTATATCTTTTAGCTATTACATCCTTTGATACATTGGTTTTTTTTGCTATATCAACAAAGCTTTCTCGTCCATTTTTAAGAAGTAGCTTCAGTATTTTTGCATCAAGGTCATTGATTTTAGTCATGTACTGTCTTCTTTAAGCTGTCGCAATCTTATTTATATTTCTTTTATTCAAAACCAATAATTTCGGATTAAGCGCAAATTAACGCGAATAAAAATAAAATATTTAAAAAATTTTTCCGTTTTTTTTGGATAATTAAGATTTTTTACGAAAAATATATATGAGCAAAAAACTGAATGGGGTTCAAGCGCGCAGGCGCGTAAAAATTGGAGATGAGAGAAAATTTGTCAAAAAAATTTTTAATATCTTTTATAGCTCCAGTTCTGCTGCTACTTTTGACTTCTACAATAATTCTTGCTACACCTTGCGCCTTTGGACAAAATGTTGGCGACTACGTCAAATTGCCAACTGAAATTCCTACCTATTTGGGCTTAATGGTTATTCCTAACCCGGTAGGTGTCAACCAACAAGCATGGATTCGAGCCATCTTCACCAAACCCACACCAACAGGCAACGGATTAATCGGCGACATGTACGAAAATGTGATGATAGAAATTACTGCACCCGATGGCACAAAGTCGGTCAAAGGACCGTACGATGGTGGCATGATGGGCGCCGTATGGACCACTTTCACACCAACTCAAATAGGCGAATACAAATTAGTAGCAAAATACCCTGGCGAAGTACTAGACGGAATGAACCCTTACAACCGAGATCCTAGTATGGTAAATTATCATCCTGAACTATTTGGCAGTAGATTACTTCCAACTGAAAGCAATATAGCATCGCTAACTGTGCAACAAAATCCAATCGCTTACCAATATAATACGCCGCTGCCTCCAACTAATTATTGGACTAGACCAATTAATGCTCTTAACTGGGCTTGGGGAGCGCAAATAGCCTCTAACTGGCTTGGACTAGACGCAACTGGCTTTTGCTCAAGCGGCAAATACGATGCAACTGGGAATTTCCAGCCATACGGCACAGCACCAAACACCGCCCACATACTATGGTCAAAATCAACTAGAAACGGTGGTCAACCAGGCGGACCAATTACATCCGATCAGAGAAGCGCCTTCTCATCGACCTCAGTAGTAATCAACATGTTTGATGGTGCAATAATAATGAATGGAATATGCTATTACACACAGTATGCAAGCTGGACAGGAACTCCGGTAAGCTGGGAAGCTGTGGACTTGAAAACAGGAAAAACAGTATGGTCAAGATCGGCAGGCATAAGTTGTTATGAAGTCATCAAAAACGGTCAAATATTTCTATTTGACAATCCACAAGAATTTGGATCTATAGCATACTTATACACTACACCCCAAGCAGGAGTCA
>CAZQTZ010000105.1:0-7369 GCA_964596465.1 uncultured Candidatus Bathyarchaeia archaeon
CTGCTGATAGAGAAGTGAACCAACCTGTTAGGCCTCCAATAGCATATAATTGGTCATTTACGACAGCTACTCCAAATCGACAACGCGAAGTGGGCATAGAGTTACCTATAATCCAGTTATTTGTTTCAGGATTGTAAATTTGAGTAAAATTTAATGAATCAAGCATCTGTCTTCCTCCTAAAACGTAGATCCGTTTAGGAGCAAAGGCGCCAGTGGTTGCGCCTGCAGTCGCATAGGTTACAGGTTCAGGAAGTGGAACACCATAAGTCCAGACATCTTTAAAAGGATAATAGATTTGTGTTAAATTACAATCGTATCCTGAAGTTGAAGTATAAACGCGACCGCCTAGTACATAGATTTTATCGTCAATAACTGCTGAGGCACAACTCATGACCCCAGTTGGCATCGAAGCTTTTGAAATCCATAAATCGGTTTTTGGATCATAAACCTCGGTTATGTTCAGGCAAAAAGGTCCTTTGTAATCAAATCCTCCTATCAAGTAGATTTTGCCATTTACAGCGCTTGCTACTAAATCATATCTAGCGGTAGGCATGGACGCCTTGCTTTCCCAACTATCAGTTACTGGATCATAAACCTCAGTAATCGCAGTAGGTAAAGGTCTATCAGTACCTATGTCTCCACCAAAACAATAGATTTTTCCTTCATAAACTGCTATCCCAAAATTAGATCGCGCAGTAGGCATCGACTTTTTAGGAGTCCAACAATCAGCAGTAGGATCATATTGAAAAGTGGAATTAACCACCCAAACATCATAATTTGAACCACCAATAACGTATATTTTTCCGTCAACAGCTGCAACACCATGTCCAACTACCTCCACTGGCATAGAAGTCTTGTTAACCCAAAAATCATCCAAAGCTGCCACTGGACCAATAACAACCAGAACTAAGATGAAAATGCAAAAAGTTTCCAAGATTACGGTAAGTCCTTTAGCTGAAAATTTCATCTCTGATTATTCACAATCTCAGAACTATCATCTGACTATTTATTTTTATTTAAAGACCCCGGAACTTAATCTCTAAGATTCTAATAGCATTAATAGTTAAGGCGTTCTATTGGAGAATACCCAATTTCGGAAATTTATTAAATATGTTTTTTGCCATAGATACTTGTGTGATGCGCTTTGGGCGTAGACTTAAGGGATTTAATTCCGAAAATTCCAGTAAAGTTGGAAGATTTAAATGGCAAATCAATAGCTATCGATGCGTATAATGCGTTGTATCAGTTTCTTTCGATTATTCGTCAGCCTGATGGCACACCTCTAAAGGATTCCTCTGGCAAAGTAACCAGCCATCTTAGTGGGTTATTTTATAGAACAAGTAATCTAGTTGAGAGAGGCATCAAACCGATTTATGTATTCGATGGTACCCCGCCAGTTCTTAAAGCTGCAGAGATAGAAAGGCGCCGACAGGTAAAAGCCGAGGCTACTATTAGATATGAAAAGGCTATATCGGAGGGTAAAATTTCTGAAGCTCGCATGTATGCCCAAGCTACAACCAGCATGAAGGATTACATGGAAGAGGACAGCAAAAAATTATTGGAGTTAATGGGTTTGCCTTGGGTCCAAGCGCCTAGCGAGGGAGAAGCCCAAGCAGCATATATGAATAGACGAGGAGATGCTGATTATTGTGGTAGCCAAGATTATGACAGCTTACTCTTCGGAGCCTCTACACTTATTAGAAATATAACTATCTCAGGAAAGAGAAAACTGCCCAGCAGGAACATCTACATTGAAATCGAACCTGAAGTTATGACGTTGGAAAAGCTTCTCAAGGAATGTGAAATAACCTATGAACAACTTATCGATATGGGTATTCTAATTGGAACGGACTTTAATCCCGACGGAATAAAAGGCTTGGGACCTAAAACTGCTCTTAAGCTCATAAAACAGTATGGAACTATAGAAAATGCCTTACCACATATAAAAAACGCCTCTTTCCCAGCAGAACCTCAGAAGATACGAGAGATATTTCTACATCCAAAAGTGAGCGAAAACTACAGGCTTGAATGGAAAGAAGTGAACATTGAAGGCATTGTTGATTTTTTAGTCCGCGAAAAGGATTTCTCTGAAGATCGTGTCCGGAAAGCTTTAGAAAGGATGCAGGAAGGAAGTAAAAAGGCTAAGAGTAAAACTACACTTGAAAAATGGTTCAGTTAGGATCGCTCGAATTGGTGACCATACTCGCCTGTTAGAGGAACAAACGCTACCCCGCCAAGATTTTCTTCAACAATCCGACCGTCAGGATTTTTTGTGAGCTTAATTAAATTCTGAAGCATGAATACAGTACCGATAGGTATCAACAATATACCTCTAGGTTTGAGTTGATCGACAAGAGGTTTGGGGATTTTCGGAGCGGCAGCAGTGACTATTATTTTATCGTAGGGAGCTTTCTCGGAATAACCTTTTGAGCCGTCTCCCGTGATTATAGTTACGCGGTCACCGTAACCAGCGTTCATAATATTTTTCCTTGCGTTTTCAGCTAAATTCTGAACGATTTCAATAGTATAAACATGACCCCATTCACTACGGGGCGTTTCTTTGGGAGCAATTATCTCAGCGAGGGTTGCTGAATGCCAACCTGAGCCTGCTCCAACCTCAAGGACTTTATCACCTATAGACAGACTGAGAGCTTCATTCATAATAGAAACCATGTGAGGCGCAGAAATTGTCTGTCCAAAACCAATTGGAAGAGGCGTATCTGTTGTAGTGTAATTTACCATATCTGATGGCAAAAAGTTAGTCCTAGGGACAGCACGCATGGCTTTGATGACATGGGGAGAACGCAGAATTCCCTGCCTGATTAGACTGTCGATGAGTTTTCCCCAGTCTACTTTACTCAAAACAGAACACCAATACTATTACAGTATTGATGCTTTTAACATATTTGGATTTACAAGATTTAATATTTAAAAGAAAAAGATTATTTTACTGTAACGGATTTTGCCAGATTTCTAGGTGTATCAGGATTATGACCTCTCTCAACCGCTATGTAATATGCTAATAGCTGAAGAGGAATTACGAATGGGATTGGCGAGAGAACTTCAGGAATACCTTTTGGGACTTCGATATAATCATCTGATAAGTTTTTGATCTCTTCGTCATCGTCTTCAATTACTGAAATTATGGAGGCGCCGCGAGCTTTCATTTCCATGATGTTACTTACTAGGGTTTTATGAGTCGCACTATCCTTTGAGCATATGAATACAACAGGAAAGCCTGGTTCAATCAAGCTAATAGGACCATGTTTGCTTTCTCCCGCAGGAAATGCGATAGCTGGAATGTAAGCAATTTCCATGAGTTTTAGACGCCCTTCATATGCAGTAGCAGTGTTAATTCCTCTGCCGAGGAAAAAGAAAATTTTTGCAGCTTTGTATTTCTTTGCGATTTGCTTGATTTTTTCTTCTTGAGTTAGGATTATTGATTCGACTGTTGCAGGTAAGACTTCTAATTTTTCGGCTAAACAATCCATTTCATCTTGTGAAACTTTACCACGTTTAGTTGATAATTTTAGTGCTAGCTGCGCTAATACAGAAAGCTGCGAAGTAAAAGTCTTGGTAGCAGCTACACCTATTTCTGGACCTGATTGTTGACCTATGTATACTCGCGAAATTCGGGTTAATGTTGAACCTACTGTATTGGTTAGACCTAGAATAGTTGCAGCGCGCTGTTGTGAGCAGGTAACTGCTGATAGTGTATCCGCGGTTTCACCTGATTGACTAACTGCTAATATTGTGCTGTCAATGTTTACTGATTTGCCATGTTGCTCGACAAATTCTGATGCATATACGGGGTAGGTTGGAAGAAACGCAAGTTTAGAGAACATATATGATGCGGCTAAGCAGGCATGATAAGAAGTTCCGCATGCAACAAGAAAAACTTCTGTGGCACGGTCAAGGAAAGTAGAAATCAAATCGAGATAGTGACCTTGAGCGCGCAAGGTATTTCTTAGCGTTTCAGGTTGTTCATGGATTTCCTTTATCATAAAATGTGGATAACCTTGTTTAACAGCCATTTCAGGAGTCCAATCGATTTCTTTAGGTTCACGAGTAACGTTGGTTCCATCAAGGCGCTTTATTTCGTAAGAATTTGATTTTAGAATAACAAGTTCGCCGTCGTTAATTAAAACGGCTTTGTTAGTCATTGGTAGAAAAGCTGTTAGGTCAGAAGCGCAATAAACAGCATTTTTTCCTATCCCGACGACTAAAGGGCTTTCGTTGCGGGCACAGATTATCTTATCAGGTTCTTTTGTAGAGATTATAGCGAGCGCATAGGATCCGTCAAGTTGCTTTACTACGCTTCTCACTATTTCTGTTAGATTTAAAGAGGGATTTTTTTTATAAGCTTCTTCAATGAGGTGGGGAATAACTTCGGTATCAGTTTTAGAAACAAATGTATGGCCTCGATTTTCAAGATCCATTTTCAATTCGGCATAATTCTCTATAATGCCATTATGAACAGCGACTATTTGTCCTGTACAATCAACATGTGGATGCGCATTGATTTTTAATGGAGCGCCGTGTGTGGCCCAGCGAGTATGACCTATTCCTATTGTTCCGGGAATTTCGTCAAGGTTATGTAATTTATGTACTTCATCGATTTTGCCTTGATCCTTTTTAATATGCACAGCTCCATCGCTCAGGGTGGCTATGCCTACTGAGTCATATCCTCTATATTCTAGTCGTTTAAGTGAGGCATGTATTATTGGAGCGACGTTTTCATTTGTTGTTATGCAACCAAAAATTCCACACATTATTGATTCATCTTCGTTGATTGACTTTAGTTTCAAAAGACGCTGAATTGCGCTAATAAGCTTTTTTAGAATAATTGTTTACATCTACAAAAAAAGTTATAATGGTTTGCTGAGCTTTGATGGATTTTCTACTTGAGACTTGGACCATAAAATAACCATTACAATTATTTTTTTAATGGATCGTAATTAATCATTTACTTCTAGAAACAAACCATAACAAAATTTTTAATAGTGGTTCACAGTTGTATCAGCGGAGAAAACAATGAAGAAACTATTGCTTCAAGAAGAAGGTCATATACAAAAAGTCAAAGAAATCAGCATAATGCAAAATTCACAAGACCTAAAAATGATGCTAGGCAGCCTAAGCTGGAAAATTCTTACATTACTTAACGAAAAGGCCCGTTACCCATCAGAAATTGCGAAACATTTAGGCATTCATGAACAAAAAGTATACTACCACATAAGAAAACTAGAGCGAGCAGGTGCAATAAATGTAGAGAAAGAAGAAAAAAAGAAAGGAGCCATAGCCAAGTACTACCGAACAATTTCTCCAGCATTCGGAATAGAGTTCCCTCAAGGATATAGAATAATGCAACGACCTTCATTCTTAGGAGCAAGCAAACAAATTCATAATTTCTTTAAAGAATTTATTAACGAAAACAATGCTTTTGAAGGCAAAATCGTCGTCGGCAGTCCTACACCCCATGGACCGTTTAAAACCAGTGCACGGGATGGACATTATGCCGCCCATCTGACATTTTTTATGGGCCAATTCGCAAGGATGCCTGAAGAATTCGCCATAAAACTTGATGTTGATGTAAAAGCTGAAAAAGAAGAGAAAAACAACCTGATTTTAGTGGGAGGCCCAGGGACAAATTTACTAGCACAAGAACTAAACGACTATTTACCCATCCAATTCAGAATGGAATCCTCCGAACAAGGCTTCTTACTAGGCGGTCTTGTCTCTCAGAAAACAAAACGCACTTACACTGCAGATATTGCAGGATTAGTAGCAAAGATACCTAATCCATGGGACAAAACGAAAAGAATCATAGTGCTAGCGGGGAACAAAGCAGTAGGAACTAAAGCATGCGTTTTAGCTTTAACTAATTTTTGGGAAAAAACCTTACATGCATATCACAATCAGGATACTTTTGCCGCAGTCATTCAAGGCTTTGATATGGATGGGGATGGAAAAGTGGATGCTATAGAGGTATCAGAGTAAATTGGCAATGCATGAGATTCGAGAAGTACTGTTGGGATATGGGCATGAGAACGTCCAAGCTACGCATCGCTCAACATTAGAATTTACTAAAGATAAACACCTGTCAAAAAATGGCGACTGTATACTTGTAGTGTCAATGAACAAAGGCATTTCTGATTTAAGCGAAGAATTCAAAGAGGCGTTACGTCGACTGGAAACTAAGTTAATAATCCGAATTGAAGTTGAAAATTTGTTTGAGGAAATTCAAGCACGAGGATCAACGCAATTAATTTTGAGTCATCCAGCAGAGATGGTTATCCGAAAAAGTAATCATATTTCTGATCGAACCTTAGCTATTTACGCCAATAAAGCCGCAAAAGACATATCACGAGAAATCATAGAAAAACTTAGGAATCCACAACAGATAGCAAAAATTATTCTAATAGCAAAATCAAGTGATTTGGGCATCTAAAACAACTTGCCACTCATACGGTGCAGTAGCTCTAACAGCTTTCGCGTAATGGTATTTTACTACTTTTCTGCCAGTTTTTTTAACTTGCTCTGAGAATCGTTGCTGAAAATCCTCTATTGTGTCAGGCTTGCGAATAAAACCGTAAAAGTGGACTATACCACCTGAAGACTTTGCAGCCATACAAGCAACATCAACAAATTCGTTTGCCGTTTCAGGTAAGTTCATAATAATTCGGTCAGCAACACCCTTCAGCTTTTCTTCAACAACCCTACGTGCGTCACCTACGAATGGAAAGATTTGACCGCTTACTCTGTTCAGAAGAATATTTTTCTTTAGGTACTCCACTGCTTCAGGATTAACATCTATTGCGTAAATTTTAGCGTCTTTATTGCTCTTCGCAATAGGTATAGCAAACGGTCCAACTCCAGCAAATAAATCTACAACAGTCTCAACGTTCTTTACAAGAGAAGCAACTCGCCAATGCTCACGAGATAAGCGGGGACTAAAATAAGCCTTAGCAACATCCACATGGTAACTACATCCATATTCCTTGTGCAAAGTAACTGTTTTATTTTCTCCAGAGATTAATTCTAACTCTCGAAGACGATAAGCCCCCTTAATAGCTCCAATCTTGGCGAACACACTTCGAAGATTTCGATGAGTCTGCAAAATGGCATTACCAATTACGAGTTTATACGTTTCGAGTACCGATGGAACCTCGATTATTGCAATATCACCAATCACATCAAGAGCGCGGGGCAGACTATCAAGCAAATTAGGAGGCAACTCACCTTCAAGTACTTCCAAAAGTGTTTTTTCTTTAGGTGCTTTTAATGTGAAAATTTGTTTTTCTAACTTCAAAACCGGTATTTCCGTGTTAAGAAGAGTTAGTTCGGCTTCATTAGGCTGACGGGTAAGGGG
>CAZQTZ010000106.1:0-7340 GCA_964596465.1 uncultured Candidatus Bathyarchaeia archaeon
TAGAGCTGCTCGCTGTTAACGAGAAGGTCGTAGGTTCGAATCCTACCGCCGGAGCCACATAGGATGAACAGGGGTTGAAACTCCTGTTTTTTCTTTTGTAGTAAGAGTTTTTTCTGGTTCGTAATCTCGATTTAGCTCCGGCATCCAATTCGATAGATATTTTGCTGCCAAGGTGAATTTTGGTTTGATTTCATGCCCATTTTGCATGAGGTTCGTAAAAATTTGGCTTATTAGTAATCTTTTCTCATCAATGTTAGCGACCTCGTAGATTTGTTTTGCTTTATAAGCTAGTTCGTGGATGACAACACCAAGTTGTTGATATTCGTCTGATTTGTCGCTGATTTGAGCGAGAGATATTTCCAAGTTTTCTTCTTCTGTGGTATATTCTGCAAACTTTCTATTGTACATTTCTAATGTAATTACATCGTCAATTTTGTCTTCGTACATTCGGTCTTTGCGTTTTCTGACTTGATCCAAGAGGTTTCTAATCCGTGTGATTTCTCCTTCTCGTGATATTATTTTTTTTGCGTGTTCTCCCTTGATAATACTTTCAATCCAATTTAAAACCTTCTCATTTTTAGGTGCTAAGTATTCAAAATACTGCATTAACTGCTCTTCAACTTTTTCTTCTCGGATATAGGTTTTCTTTGGGCAATTACGATACTCTGCATGGTTATTGCAATGACCATACCAGTGACCTTTTTGAGTTTCCCAAGTAACCATTCCACCACAATGTTCGCAGTATATTTTACTCTTAAAAAGTGGGTTGTGTTTGCTTAGATGAGGATTTTTAGTTTTACGTTTTAAAATTAACTGTATTTTATCAAAAAGATCCTTACTTATGATAGGATCGTGTTTGCCTGGGTATATTTGTCCCATCCAACGTATTTTTCCGTAATAGAAGGGATCGGTAAGTAATTCATGGATCCGACTCGCTGGCACTCTTCTACCACTTCTTGATCGCAATCCCGCTTTGTATAATTCTTTCCATAATCGCAGTATGGAATAATTTCCAGTTGCATACCATTCAAACATTTGCTTGATGAATGGTGCTTCAACTTCATTGATGATATGTATTTTTTTCCCTTTATCTCCGATCGTCTTGTATCCAAGTGGTGGTTTTGTAGGCAACCACCCCTCATTTAATTTTTCTTTTTGACCCTTATAAACTTCTTCCGAAAGGTTATTAGTGTAAAATCGCGCAACTATCACTTTCATGTTCCAAACAAAATTTTCATGTGCCTTTGTATGGTTGTTTAATATGAAGTTTTCTTTAACGAAATGGATTTCACGTCCTTCTTTTGCTTTTATCCAGTCATCAACAAGAGCTGCGTCTTTTAGATTACGAGTTAAACGATCAATCTTTTCACATAAGATTATATCCACCTTATCTTTTGTTGCATATTCAAACACTTCATTAAAAGCCTTGCGTAATTGCTTGCCACTCGCTGATTCTGATAGTTTGAAAATTCTTTTTACTTCATAATTTTTATTTGTCGCATATTCTAATAAAAATTTTTCTTGAGCCTCTAATGAGTATCCGGAGTCCTTTTGTTCTTTAGAAGAGACTCTGCAATATATAAGAGATTTAATTTTTAATGTTGGCATATTTTTATTCAATTTTTTTTAATTTTTTTGATCCCGTAAGATGCCCAATGAGTCTTAGTCCGCGAGTAAAAACTACATATGCTGCTGGTAATAAAATAAAAACAGACAAGGCTCCAATTATAAGATAAGCCCATGCATAATTACTTAACCAATAACAAATTAACGCCACCGGTAATCCTATAATTAGAAAAATGAAAAATTCCTTTGTGTCTTCTTCTGGTTTTCTCCTGTTTTTATATGGTCTGCGGATTTGTTCTTCTTCCGTTTGTTTAATGATTGATTTTGGAGAATGCTTAAAAATTTGCAATCCCCAAGCATCATCCACTTTTTCTCCTGATTTGATTCCGAACTCTTTATTGAATTCTTCATCAGTCATTTCGGAGTCCGAATTTTCTCTGGCTTTTTTACGTTCTTCAGGAGTAAATTCGGCTAAACTTTTGAATTTTTTATCCATAGTATTATTTATAAATGCAAAAAGGGACTAATCGACGACCTGCGTCCCACAATTTCAGATGCCGTGAAGCACCCTAGTGGAGGTCGGGATTAGCCCCTTATTGCCCGCTAGGAAAACACTTCACGACTTATATGAAATTGTAGGACGCAAATATATTATACTACCTTTTTGACGTCTCGTGAATAGGTCTGGATGGTTTAATAAACGATCCGAGGTATTCGTCCGCTAATTTTGATACCGTTAACTTCTCTTCTGCAGCCGCTATTTTTAATGAACGGTGAAGATTGGTATCAATTCTAATTTGTTTGGTTATTCTTTTTTTCTTTTGTCTCTTTGTCGACATATTTTATTTATAAGCCCTTTTTTATACTCCATAGTCAGACCTTTTAAATTTAGAAAAGATTCAAGTTTTCAATTAGTTAAGTGCCTCTACACTTAAATTTTTGTCTAATAAAACTTAAATCAAGTTGTCATTTGATGAGCAAATGGAGTACCCCGTTGAGAAGTGGCTTACTCAGAGCGGGGAATTATAATTTGATCACCAAATGAATTGCGGTCAGTTTATTTTTTCAGAGGACTTACCGATAACCTCTGTTTCTAAAATTGTTAACGGGTTAATAACCCTGAGGTATTTCATGAAGATCAGGGAAGGTATGGAGCACCTCAGGAATCTCAACCGACTTTTCTTTTTTAATTCTTTGTTGAATTGAAAAAAGTGTAAGAAAATAATTTGCTACATTGTTTGCAATTTCACGGATTTCAAATTCAGAAAGACCATTGAGTTCTCCGCTTGAATGCAATTCTTTGAATTGTTGAATTTGTTCATCTGCAAGTTCCATAATAAAAATCCGCAACTGAGATAATTGCGGATTATGTGATGCTTGTATAAAAACTAATCACCACCATACCCCACAATAATCGTGAGACATAAAAAGCATTTGGATTAGTTTATTTTTCCTATATTTTTTATTTTATCTCTTATACTAACTTTATTCAATTTTTTCGGCACAATTATGATGTGTAGATGCGAATGTATATGAGTATATACGCGTATATTGGTGTGGATGGAAAAAGTCGATTGACAAAAAAGTTATCCACAGTTCGTTGTCTTTTTTCTCAAAATCTTACTTCTTGGGATGGGTAGTCTATACTTTTATAAAAATAAAAATTGATGTAGAATCAGAATATGGTAAAAAAATAGAATTACAATAAAATCAATGGCTACAATTTATGAAAAAATTGATATTGCCCTTAAAGAAATAAAACGTATACAAGATTTAATGAGACAAGGGCTCGCTAGACCATCAGAAAAAACTGAGGCTTTTCGTATTGCAAAAGAGGCCACCAATCTTTTTACTAATGAAATTTTAAAAAGAAAAGCTGAAAAATTAGATAGCGCAACCATTTGGACAAATCAAACAAGAGACGGGTTTGTTGCAGCCCATGAAGCTGACCAGTTAAATGGTTGGGTAGCTTTACTCGAAGAATTTAAGAATGGGAGAAAGACTAAGGCTGAATTATCGAGTGAAAAGGTACATATTAAGTCTATTGTTGACGGCGAAGATCAGCATATTATTATTACTGAAAAGAATTCCGGTGAGCACACACATCTTATTCTGGATGGAGACACTGGAGAAATAAGAATAGATCCTAAGGATAAAACGCCTCATGATTTAATAAAATCTATACAAGCGAAATTAGAATTAAAAACTGGTGAGGCTATTCAGATAACAAATAGTGAACTTAAATTTGTAGACGCAGAAAGTCCTCGAGCTGACGTGAGAGCATATACCGCAGTAAAAAATGATTATTTTGTTTTAGAGATTTATAATAGTGGGGATGAAGATTTAGAGAGTTTTCAAGTGCGAGTAAATTGGCTTCAACCTGAAGGACCGCAAGAAAGGATTTTAGAAAAATTTTACAGTGAATCCGATTATCTTGTAATGGCTACGCCGAGGTCTTTAAATATGCTTAAAAAGGGAGAAAGAGTTTATTCTCATATTCCAAGTATTAGTGTTGATAAAAAAATAAAAATTACCATTTTTTGTAAAGGTATACGTAGTGAAAAGCCTATTGAGAGAGTATTTAATCTTGAGACAGAGAAGCAATATAAAAAATAAAGATTAGTGCGGATTTAAAATATAATTAAAAAATTATGAATTATTATGTTTTTCAAGTTTCTGATCAATCAAAATATGGAAAGCAACGAACTGCGCAGGAAGTTTTTGATTTTTTAGTAAAAGATAGAAATGCTTGGGGCTTCGGTTACCACACTCCTAACAGAAAAGCCATTCAGCCAGGTGATAGAGTTTTGTTTTATTTGACAGGCGTAGATAACCAGGTTTTTGTCGGAGCAGCAACTCTAAAATCTGGTGCATATGAAGATAAGGGTGGTGAATCTAAGAGTTGGTATTTAGATCCAGAAACTCTAAGAATTGACCTAGAGGACGTGATTGTATTTCCCGAGCCAAAATCTCGTAAAGATTTTAAGAGTATTGAATGGAGACCCGCTCAAGGAGGTTCTGGTAAAATATCTGAAAGAGATTTTATGATCATTTTGGGTGTACAACCGGATGTTTTTACGAAACAAACAGAGCCGCTAGAAGAAATGGAATTTGCCCTAGAGAAGTACCTCGAAGATTTTATATGGGATAACTGGAATAAAATTGATTTCGGCGAGAAATTAGACAAATTTACTGATAAAGATGGCAACGAAGGTAAACAGTATTATACAGAGGACGCCGGGTACATTGATATTTTAGCTAAAGACAAAAAAGGTAATTTTGTTGTTTTTGAACTTAAAAAGGGACGTAAAAATGATGAAGTTATCGGGCAAGTTCTTCGTTATGTCGGCTGGGTTAGAAAAAATCTAGCCGCTAAAGGTGAAGAGGTGCGAGGGGTAATTGTAGTAGGAGCAAAAGACACAAAATTAGAGTACGCACTTCAAGAGATTTCAAATAAGGTAAGTGTAAAATTATATAAGATCTCTTTTCGACTAGAGGATTATGAATAAACAGATTGTTCCGTAGAAGAAAAGAATTTTTATGTATTTTATAGGACAAAAATATGTTTGTAGATGCTATTGAAAAAATAAAAGGATATACTAAGGCTATACATACGATTACAAGAGAATATGGTAGTGATATTGTAATACATGGAGCAGCGACTCTCTTTTTTATAAACGAAAATGGAGAGGCTATAACTTGTAAACACGTAGCATTTCTTTTAGCACAAGCCGATCAAGTTAATGCTAATTTTAAAAGTTTTAAAAGCGAGAGGGACGCATTAACTGGAAAAGGAGGCAAGTATAGAGCAAAATTACGGGGACTTGAAACAAAATATGGTTACAAAGAAGGAATAACGGTGCAGATAAAAAATCGTTTTATGGGATGTGTTGATAAAATGAGTGGTGTGGAAATTCAATTACATCCCACCTGTGATTTAGCGATTATAAAGTTTAAAGGATTTGATAAAATTATTTATACTGAATATGCAAGATTGCTAAAAGATTCTTCAATGATTAAACCGGGAAAGTTTCTTTGTCGTTTAGGGTTTCCATTTCCTGAGTATTCTAATTTTGAATATAATAAGGATAGTGATGACATTGAGTGGACTACTGAAGATGGTAGAGGGGTCACTCCTTATTTCTCTTTGGAGGGTATGATAACACGAGGTCTAGTAGATCAGACGGGAAATAAAATTGGCATTGAAATGAGTACTCCTGGCTTGAAAGGGCAAAGCGGTGGGGCTTTGTTTGATCAAAATGGTATTATTTATGGTATGCAATCATCCACCCATCATCTACACCTAGGGTTTGATTTAAAAGATAAGGAAATACAAGAAGGTAGTAAAACGCGTAAAGTGTCTAATTATCCATTTCTACACTTGGGGAATTGTGTACACATTGACATCATAAAAGAATTTCTGAAAGCAAATGGTATTAAATTTTATGAAAATTAAATATCACAAAGAAGGCCCATCAGTCTCCCTGTAAAATTATTTAATGATTTATTTGAATACATGTCTATGCACGGCAATTCATTCAAATCTACCCTAATACGCGCTAATACACGGCAATACACACTAATACACGGCAATACACATTAATACACTATAAACAACTTATGGGTTATGAATTCACTGGATTTACTGTGTTTTTATAATAAGAGGGTGTTTCCCAGATGAGATTAAATCGAGAAAAGGCATGACGTACTACCATTCTACAAAATCCATTCATATTTTTAGTATTTCCAAAATCCTATACTCCTTAGAATGAATCCAACCAATTCAAAAGATAATGATCCTATTAGGAAAATAATTAAGTCATCTAGGATGGATGTCCCAAATAACTTAAGCCCTAAATATAAAATACCTAGGTAAATAATTCTGTATAATAGCGAGCCAATTTCCCCCTTAAAAGAGTAGTAATGTCGTCTCATATGTTGGCAGCTTACGACTAAAACTTTATAAAATCAAATTTTATCTTAAGATGGACTAATAGAATTTGATTTAGAAGATTATATTAACTCCAATAATAGCGAGTTGTCCAAATGAGATAAAATAATAAAGAGGCGTTATTAAAACATAAAAAATGCACGAATTAGATAAAATTGAAGAGGCAAAATTTTTTTATTCTCAAATGATTAAAGAAAAAGAGAATAGGGATAATTTAAAGCACAATCTCAGTGCTTTTATTTCATCTGCTCGTTCGGTTTTGCAATATGCACTCAAAGAGGCTCAAAGTAAAAACGGAGGGCAAAATTGGTACGATACTCAAATTATTAACGGCAAAGTAATTCTATTTTTTAAGGATAAAAGAGATATTAACATTCATATTGAGCCGATTTCAGTCAGGAAAGATACCGACATTAGGCTATTTGAAACTATCCATGTTTCAGAGTCAATTTCTATCGTTTTACGTGATCCAAATGGTAATGTAAAGGAACAATATAGTTCAGAATCTAAACCACTTAAAACTATCGAAAGTGAACCATCAATCATTGAAGAAAAATACAGATTTGATGATTGGGTGGGCAGTGAAGATGTGTTTATTTTATGTCAAGAATATCTCAACGAGTTAGAGGCTATTGTTGCCGATGGCAAGAGTAAAAACTTTTTAAGTTAGTGAATAATTGCGAGTAATTGGTTAATCTGTTGTAACGATACCGTAGGATACGGGAAGATCTCTTCCCATTTGATTGTTCGTATATGCTCCTTCCAAGCGAGCAAACAAAAAATTCCTCATATATTGGGGAATTTTTGTTTTTTCGGTGGTGTG
>CAZQTZ010000107.1:0-7302 GCA_964596465.1 uncultured Candidatus Bathyarchaeia archaeon
ATTTCTAAAATTTAGTAGCGGGAAAATTGATTTTGTAGTTTTTTGGATTCTGCTTAGTTTACTTTTTTTATTTTTTGCTAAAAAGAGGTTATTTGCAGGGTGCTTTTTTCGTTTTGTGGTTTTTTGTTGGACTGAATTTGTGTAGTTCACATAAGCAATAAGCTTTATTAAGACTTAATACACGCTTTATTCTAACAGTGGGGGATCACATCGTGATAAAACTAAAAATACCAATAACAACTACCATAGTCGTCTTAGTCATAACTGGACTAGCATTAACGCTAACAACGTTTGCAGCAGTTACGGTAAATAAAAGTCTAACCTCTACCGGAACAATATCAGTATCGCCAAATCTAGGTTTATATTCTGATAGTGCTTGCACAGTGGCTTTATCCTCAATTGACTGGGGATCAGCAACACCAGGAAATACTATAACAAAAACCATATACGTTAAAAACACAGGAACTGGCGCATCCGTAACACTAAGCATGACAACTTCAAACTGGAGTCCAACTTCAGCCAACGGCCCGATTACTTTAACCTGGAATAAAGAAGGCACAAGCTTAGCTCCTGGGGCTTCAACTCCAGCGGTATTGACTTTGACAGTATCTTCCAGCATATCAGGAATCAGTACATTTAGTGTACAGATTAATGTAGCTGGAACAGCTGCATAACTTTCTTTTTAAAAAAGAAAGTTTATGCAAAACTCCTCTTTCCACATACGTTAGGTATTGTGAATAAGGTTAGTCGCTAAAAATATTATCAACTTTTTATTTCTAGGTGAAATAGGCATTTTTTCTCTTTTTATTTGAAAAAAATATCTGTTGAAAAACTTACTGATGCATAGACTGTATGGGATGTGATGAACCAGGATGAGTGTAAATTTAAAAAATCATGTTCGAAAAAATTGGTTTGGATTAATTTTCATTTAATGTTTGATTCTTTGTATAATCGGAATTCTGTTTATTAGTACTAAATATTTAAAGGGTTAATTATTTCTATCTTAGGAAAGGCGATATCCTATAGTATATGAAAATTAATTCGGATTCTTCTCATCTGCTCTTATCAAAGAGAGATTTCTTAGCTTTAGCTTTAATTTTTATCATAATAATGCTTTGATTGTGTGAAAGAATTTATTAAATCTGCTCTGCAGTTGAATTTTAAATTGTTTTTAGCTTGATTCTCTTAGTGCACTATACATTAATATATTCAATCAGAATAATTTTCTAGCTTGTAAAGGGGGGAGTCAAGGTAATCAATAGAGCAATAAATAATTTATACCAATTAAGAAAAAACTTGCGTTTAGATTCTGAAACGTTCAATAAAAATCAATTTAGACTCCTTCGATCTATGATTATCTATGCATATGAGAAAGTTCCTTTTTATCATAAAAAATTTAACAAAGTTGGGATTAAACCAGCCGATATAACAACGATTCAATCACTATCAAAAATTCCAATAACTACTAAACAAGAAATTCAAGCTGCCAAACTTGAAGATATAACGGCATCAGACATCAATTTTAGAACATGGAAAAAAAGATCAACCAGCGGTTCTACAGGATTGCCTTTAACTATTTTTATCGATCGCAAAGCTACCGATTATGAAGATGCGATTTGGACACGAACTTTTTTTGAAAACGGATTAAGTCCTTTTGATAAAATGGTTATTTTTTCAGACCCTCGTAGCTTCACCAAAAAGAAGCTTTTTAATTATTTTGGTTTGATGCGTAGAGAATATATCTCAATTTTTGAGAATCCCCAAAAGCAACTAAGCTTTTTGAAACGTTATAAACCACAAATAATAAAGGGTTATCCTTCTTCTATACTTTCCATTGTAGATGCTTGTGATTATAAAAAGTCTAGTGACTTTAAACCCCGATTAATTTTTACTACCGCTGAACTTCTTGATTCACTAACCCGCAAGTTCATAAATTCAACATTTGAAGTTGATTTATTAGATAATTATTCTTGTAATGAATTTGGTCTTCTTTCTTGGGAATGCCATCATCATATGGGTTATCACATGAATGCTGATAGAGTATTTTTCGAATTTCTTGACTCCTCCGGCAAGGCGGTGAATCCTGGTGAATCTGGAGAAATTATCTGTACTGACCTGATTAATAGGGCAATGCCATTAATTCGTTATCAAACTAATGATGTGGGAACACCAATGGCTGAAAGGTGCTCTTGCGGAATAACCTTACCTTTGTTGAAGCTCATAAATGGTCGTAAAGACGATTTCCTAAAAACTACTGATGGCCAATTAGTTCCGCCAACAATTTTCTTTCCATATCCCTTTGAGAGTTTTAAAGAACTTAAGCAATTTAGAGTTATACAAACCAACTCAAATCATTTAGACATACAATTGGCCGTAGAAACGAATTTTGTTAATGAACCTAGAATTTTTGAGAAAGCACAAGGTGAAATCAAGAGGGTCTTTGGAAAAGATATGGATGTTACTTTCCAAATCTTGCCGTCTATACCCATAGATCCGAATGGTAAGCTTAGGAAAATTATCTCAAATATTAAGTAATATTATATATTTAGAAACACGATTAATATACCTATACGAATCATAAATTGACCCGCACACAATAAGCATTAATTAACACTTAATATATGGCAGTTGTTGAAAAATATGATTAATGAAAAAAATAACCCGATTAGAGTCGGTGTAGTAGGATTAGGCAAAATGGGCTTGCTGCATGCTAGTATTTTAAATGTTATTCCAGATGTAAAATTAGTCGCAGTTTGCGACAAGAGCTCATTAATACGTAGAATTTCTAGCCGACTTCTAAAAGGTGTAAAATGTACTGAAGACATCCAAGATTTTACTGGATTAGATATTGATGCCATATTTGTTACAACACCCATTCCTTCACATTTCTTTCTAATAAAAAAAATATACGAAGAAAAACTTGCCCCTAACTTATTTGCTGAAAAAACTTTAGCATCAGACTTTGCCAAATCAAAAGAGCTGGCTGAATTAGCGAACGCGTCAGGAGGAGTTGCAATGGTTGGTTATATGAAACGATATTCTGTCACATTCAATAAAGCCAGAAGTATATTAAATCAGAAAATATTAGGTGACCTCGCTTCTTTTGAAGCATATGCATATTCATCGGATTTTGCGGAAACAGATGAAGAATCAACAATTTCCGGTCATAGAGGCGGTGTCCTTGGTGACTTAGGCTCGCATGTTGTAGATTTAGCCTTATGGTTCTTCGGAGGTTTTGAGGTAGAATCAGCAAAATTAAAATTAACAAGCAATCTCTCCGAAGACAGCGCACAATTTAATGTTAAAGGTGCTTCTTCACTTAAAGGCAGCTTTGACATATCTTGGTGTAAACCTGGATACCGAATGCCCGAGTTTGGGCTGACTCTTAAAGGAAAAAATGGCACTTTAACGGTAAATGATGATGAAGTTACATTAACCTTAGACTCTGAAAAACCTCAGAAGTGGTATAGGCTTGATTTAAATGATAATGTAGACTTCTTGTTAGGAGCACCAGAATATTATCGCGAAGATGAGCATTTCATTAAATCAATAATTAATAAAGAAAAGATTGAATCGGATTTCTATTCCGCATCCCAGGTAGATTATATTCTTGATCAAGTAAAAGCCAAGGCTGATAAGCAATGACCGAAAACAAATTATTGTTAGTAGGCGATAATCCATTCCATGGAATAAGCCATCTTTCACAAGAGCGAAGTAGACTAAGAGATAAGTCAATAAACACAATTGATTATGCTGCCAATATAGTCTCAACATCTCTAAATAACGGCGCAGAAGGTTTTATGTTCTCAGTAAGCGAAACAACCCTTTCGATTCTCAATAAGCTTAAAGATAATAAAGAATTTGAAAACATAAAACTATATGCCATTGTACCGTATGCATATGAATATGTCAGATTAGCCACTCAGGTAGGTGGCATACCTGGATTAGGTAAAAAAATTGCCAAACAAATAATTTCATCGATGAATTTTCATGCAATGGCTGCTGGCTTGAAAGGAATTCTCTTCATGGATCCAAACGCGCTATTGAAGACCTACATTTATCACGAAAGAGCAAGAATAAAAGCGGCGATGGGAAAAAAGGCAATTCTAGAATCAATAATGTTACATGAAATAATAACCGAAATGGCTTTAGCTTTTAATCTGGATTGGTTTTTCAAATCATATATTGAGTTCCTGAATAAATTAAAACTCAAACCAGGTTTTGAAACCCGAAATTTTCCATTCTTAGTACAAAAATTCAAGGAATGGAACATAGATTTTAATGGACTGCAATTTGCCACAGCTTTCAACAAAATGGGTTTTCAGATGAATCCTAACCAGACAGCATGTGAACAAGCACTAAAAGATGCTTCTGGGTCAAATGTAATAGTTATGAGTATATTAGCCTCAGGTTATCTTAAGCCGTCTGAAGCTGCAGAGTATATCAAAACGTTGCCAAATGTAACTGGCGTAGTTGTAGGCATTTCAAAAGAACATCAAGCAAAAGAAACATTCCAACAACTTAGCTTCTATCTTAAATAAAATTTCTATGGATGTTTTTAAAAATGAAACAAGCTACAGAAATCGAGGAACTTATATGCTTCTTTTAATTATTTTCTGCATCTTAATCTTGGTTCTCGCCGTTCCTCCTATTACATATTATATATGGATGAATAAACAAAGCAAAAAATCCTGGTCTGTTAATTATGACGAGAATTACCAGCCAAAAGTAACTCTAATTATCTCTACATATAATGAGGCTAAGGTAATCAGCAGTCGACTTGAAAACCTGCAAAAATTAGATTATCCTGAAAAAAATCTAGAAGTAATCGTAGTTGACAGCGCTTCAACTGACGGAACCTTAGATAGATGCAAAGCATTCTTAGCAAACAATAAAAGCCGTTTTCCCATACGCCTATTATCCGAAGAAAAGCGTTGCGGAAAATCACATGCCCTGAATTATGCTTTAGAATACGCCAATGGCGAAATTATCGCAACCTCAGACGCTGATTCATTTTGGGAACCTGATGCTTTAAAAAAAGTTATTGCCTTTTTTGCGGATTCCTCCATCGGAGCTGCTACTGGCAGAGAAAAATTAAGCAATCTCGAAAAGAGCATCCATACCATGTCTGAGGGGCTTTATCGAAAATTCTACTACACTCTTCGAGAGGGCGAGAGTAAACTTCACTCTACACTCATTTTCCAAGGCGAACTTTCCCTATATAGACGATCTGCGTTTGCCAAGTTTGAGGATAAAGCAGGCTATGCTGATGATACTGGAACTATTATAGGCATAATATCTAAAGGATATCGATGTATATTTGTATCTGAATCAGTTTTCTATGATACAGCTGCATTTTCTCTTGAAGGTCGATTAATGCTTAAATCCAGACGCGCTCAGCATTTAATTGCAGGAGTAATTCAATCTCTTCGGTTTAAGCTCAATGGAACAATAAAGGTCCCATTATCAATTATTTTATTTAACTTCTATTTGCACGTCTTATCGCCTATCATATTCTTCTTAACAATCGCAGTGGGCATTGTTACGTATGTATATTATTTTCCAACCTTGTACTGGTTAGCATTATTACTAATTCCAGTAATTTTGATTAAGAAACTCAGATTATTTATAATATCATACTTTACGAGTAATATAGCTCTTGTTATGGGCATGATACTGCATAGTAGAAGAACTCGTTCAACCTCCTGGCGAAAAATTGAAGAGATGCGATAAAGAACTTTAACACAATTAGAACTGAATTCGAACTTTAAAAAACAATCAAAATGAGGGTATCCTGTTTGTCATCATTTAAAGTACATATTATCCATGGAGGTACGATGGACAATAAGGGCACTCAAGCACTCCTCGCAACCGATGTCTCTATGGTTCGAGAAATTACCAATGACCGTGCACTTGTGTCCATATCAGCAGGGGATATCAAAGGCGTAACTGAAATGAATATGAGAATAGATTCCGTTGTCCCGCCGTTTGTTGACATTCCCTTTCAAAAAGTTGATACAATGGCTGTAAAGTACAACTTCCACAGAAACAGTCTAAAATACAAAGTATTCGCTGTCGGAACATTCCTTTTTATGTTTATTCAGATAATATTATCCGCATTTTCTGCAGCACTAATCAAAGCAGGTCTTAAACCAATTTATAGACAGAAAGCTTTCGAAAAAATGAAGGAAAGTGACTTGGTTATATCCTGCAGTGGTGAAAACTTTAAAGAGACCGCTTCATCTCTCGCAATAAACTTCTCTTGGCTTTTAAGCTGGTGGTCTATGCTTATCTCAAGAACATGGCAAATTTTAATGGCAAAATTCTTTCATAAACCAGTTCTTTTATTCCCCAATTCAATAGGTCCATTTAAGACAATAGTAGCCAAGTTCTTAACAAAACTCGCACTTGGTAATTGCGATTTGGTATTAGCTAGAGAACCCATTTCTTTTAATATAGCAAAATCTTTAGGGATTAAATCAGAAATTGTCCTAACTGCCGATACTGCATTATTATATAAAGCAACTGATGCGCAAATCAAGAAAAATCCTCAAGATAAGACAATCGGAGTTGCTCCGGGAGTCTATGGAAATAGCTTATCCGAGAAAGAAATGTCCTTTTACGTTTCTGGGCATGCTCAAGCTCTAGATGATTGTATAGAAAAATATGGTGTTAAAGTAGTTTTTTTGCCGAATTTTGTAATGGGTTTTTCTCATGATGACCTGAATATGAGTAAAAAAATAGTAACGGCAATGAAACATAAGGAAAAGACTGAAATAATCACTAACTCAACGGTTGAAAGTTACAAATTAAAGTTAGAAGAAACAGATATGTTAATTTCTTCAAAAATGCATCCTGCGATTTTGGCTTCCACAGGGTATGTTCCTGTGCTTTGTATAGTTTATGACCATAAACAGACAGGGTTCTTTCAAAGATTAAACATGATTGATTGCACTTTGGATGTACGATTGGTTACTTACGAAAGAATATCTAAAAAAATTGAATATGTCTGGAATAACAGAGAGTTACTTCATGAATCATTAAAGAAACAGATACCTCTCTTACAGAGTAATGTTCAACTTAACCTAAGAAGAGCTATATACTTCTATTTTAAAGAAAAAATGTAATCAGGGAAAAAATATGGCTAATCCACTTAAGGCATTTTATTATCTTCAGCAGTACAAGAAAAGCGCTTACTGGGAACCAGAAAAACTTGAAGCCTTTCAAATTAAAAGTCTACGTCATTTAATAAAATATGCTTATGATAATGTTTCTTTTTATCATAATCTTCTTAATGAGCAT
>CAZQTZ010000108.1:0-7139 GCA_964596465.1 uncultured Candidatus Bathyarchaeia archaeon
GGTGAGGTTCTTGAGGAATATGGGCGACTCTGTGCTTTTTGCAAAATATCTGGGGGTGTTTTAACGAAAGTTCAATGACGGCGTTCTTCTTGATGCTCTAATTTTACAAATAATGAGGCAAAATTTTGTATTGACTTAATTATTATTTATTTTAAATTCGTAAATATTTAATGAAAATATCTGCTTTTTTTAGAATTTCCTTATAGAAATATCTTCTATCTATATTTTTATTAATGTATGTTGTGCTTAATCCTAAATGGAGAAGGTCGAAATAAAAATGAAACTCATAAAAAACCATAAAAAAATAGTCAACGCGGCCTTAATTAGCATTCTAGTTCTAAGTTCGCTTGCTGTATTTTCATTTCTACAATCTACATCTGCATACTCTGATCCTTGGTGGGATACTAATTGGAATTATCGCAGGGAAATTACGATTGATCCTTCAAGAGTAACTTCTGACCAAACTAATTTTCCAGTGCTGCTAGATATTACTGATGCCTCACTCAGTAAAGCTCAAGCTGATGGGGATGACTTCGTTTTCATTAGTGCTACTGGAGAAAAGCTTTCACATGAAGTAGCTTCATTTAATTCTATTTCTGGTCATCTTGAAGCTTGGGTAAAAATACCTTTGTTGTCTTCAACTCAGGTTAATAGATTTTTCATCTATTATGGTAATCCAAGTTCTGCAAACCAAGAATCTGTCAATCAAGTTTGGGACGTCGATAATACGCTAGTATTTCACTTAAACGAAGCATCCGGCAACCTATACGATTCAACTGCCTATGATAATGTAGCTACTGTTATTGGCGCAACTCAAGGTGCCTCAGGAAAAATCTCCAATTGTATAAGTTTTGACGGTATTAACGATTACCTAACAACACCACATAATACAGGTTTATCTGGATACACTGAAGGACTTACAGCCAGTTTCTGGTTAAAGTTCTCAGATACTTCGGGGAGACAGACATTTCTCAATAAATACGATACTATCGATAACCAGCGAGCATGGATAGTTGATTATGATTCTTCACGAGGTTTAGGTTTCTTTGCCTCAAGGACTGGTGGAGCTTACCGATACTGGTATGCATCTTTCTCACCTTCCGCAGACAACTGGTACCACATATCCGTTGTTTGGAGACCTAATCAAATTCCTCAATTTTACGTAAACGGCGCAACAGTTCCTATCACTTATGACTCTGGAGTAACTTACTCTTCAATATTTAACAACATTGCCACTCCTCTAGAAATTGGTCGAAGTTCGTATTCTGGTAGATACGTTGATGGGTTCCTCGATGAAATCCGTGTTTCTGACATTGCACGCTCTTCGAGCTATATTAGGGCGAGTTATGAAAACCAAGACAATCCTGGGCTTTTCTACTCAGTGGGCATTGAAGAAAGCTTATCGCCAGGACCAACCCTGCCAACTATTTCAAATGCAAATCCAAAAGATGGCGCGACAAAGGTTCCTCTATCGCTTTCTGAATTAACCTTCAGCATATCTGACTCTCAAGGCGAATTGTTAAGCTACTCAGTAGTAACATCTCCAAATGTCGGAACTGCCAGTGCAACGAATGTTCCCTCAGGAACTTATTCAATACCTCTCAATGTCTTACAAGCAGACGTAACTTACACATGGACCATAACAGTAACCGATGGAACAAATGTTGTAACACAAACAAATGACTTTACCACCTATTCTATAACCCAAAAATGGGTTAAAACAAACTTGCCAAGAGGTTTTTGCGGGCTTATCACAGCAAACCTTGACTCTGATCCGTATGAAGAGATAATAATGACTGGTAACGACACCTTGGTATGCTTAGATGGACAAACTGGCGCAATACAATGGACTTACTACAATGATTATATCGGTTTCTACTGTCAACCACAAATGGCTGATGTAAACAACGACGGAAACTTGGAGATTGTTGTTCCAATAGAATTTCCGCCAGCAATAGTTATTCTAAACGGTCGCACTGGAGCACTTATTTGGTACTCACCTAGATTAGGTGCAGAGGGCTCAATAACATCAGCTCCAGTAATCGGAGACATCGATGGTAATGGAATCCCAACAATATTCGTAGGCCGTGAAGACGCAATAACCCCCTTCAATGGCGGAATTACTTCAATGGCTTGGGATGGAACAACTTTCAAAATACTAAACACAGCCTGGGCCTTTAGACCCTGTTCTGGAGGTCTCTCACTTGCTGACGTTGATAACAATGGTGTCTATGAAATCTTCATCGGTGATCGTGCAGGACCAGATGGATTAGGAGTTCGATCACTTAACGCACACACATTAGAGCCAATTTGGAATAGAGCTGACATACTAAGCAGTAGTGATAAACCAGTTCTAGCTGATGTTACTGGTGATGGTATACTAGACGTAATTCAACACAATCAACGCAATCGTATATATGTCCTCGATGCACTAACTGGTGCTACGATAAAATCTACTGATGCAATGCCTATGCCTGGTCACTATCAACATTCAGTATATGATATTGATGGAGATGGGCATCTTGAGGTTCTGCTAGCTGACGGCGAACATGCAAACACCCCAAGTTATATCCTAATTTGGGATCTTGTCGACTGGAAACAAGATGCTATCATTGATGTCGGACTTTGCGTATTTGCTCCACAACTAGGTGACGTGACCGGAGACGGTGTAATGGATATAATTGCGTGCAACTATTCAGCTATTTTCATCTTTACCTTTGATAAAGCCACAGGTCAATACGTTATGGTTGATCAAATAACTAACTTGGGCGGGTATCTCAGCTATGCTGTTGTTCAAGATGTCGATAATGACGGATTAAACGAAATAATCGTTCACAGTATAGGTCGTCGCGTCTATGTCTTTGACACCCTCGCACCCCGTCCAGCTATGCGAGCAAGATCGGAAGTGCAATTCTACAGCGAACGCAGAATGGGCGCAGCAGAATACGTTCCACCACCTTAGGGGATTCTCACACCTACCCTTTTTTCCAAGCTGATTTTATTAAATTCAGCCTCTTTTTTATTAAAAAAATATTTTTTTCTTTTAGCTCTCTAAAAACAAGTTTTTTGCGTTTAAAATGTGTTTTTTCTATGGATAATAGCGGTTCCTGACCTCCTATAAACACTATATATGTTAAAGTTGGAAAGTGTGTCAATTCTACTTCGCAACAATTCTTTTAATATATTTTCGACAATACCGCTGAAAAGGTGCTAACGATGAGACAAAAATCAAAAAAAATTCTTCAGCTAGCAATGCTACTCTTTGGTTTAACACTCTTGATGAACATGACTCAGCCCACTATATATTTTTCAAACGCAGCTGCAAGTCAAGTTACAATAAGTGTAAATTCAAATAGTGTTCTTCTTACTGCTGATACATCAATGGGTTTTACCCTTCATTCTTCCATTAACGAAATAAATTCTTTAATGAATAGTCAAACAATCCAAAATTATGTGGTTGACGCAGATTTTAAAGTTGTTAGACTATTTGACCGCTACCTAGGCCCTAATGGGTATAACATAGGCGGTCCCTGTTTAAGTTGGAATGAAGCTACAAAAACTGGAACATTTGATTGGACAGCAGCCGACAGAATAGTGAAGAAAATTATTAGTTTAGGCGCTGAGCCTATGATTTGTCTTTCAGCTTGGTCTGAATATCGAGTAACTGTTCCAAAAGGAATGGCTATCAACTCTGCAACATTGCTTCCCAACCCTGATAGTTACGCCGCATTCGCTGCTGCATGGGTTCAACACTTCAAAAGTATAGGTGTAAAAGTGAAATACTATGAAATCTTCAATGAAATTCAAGAATACATCGGTTGGAACCCAACTTCAGCAAATCAAAATAGAATTGCCAACTTTGTACGTCTTTTTAACGCTGCCTATACTAAAATGCATCAAGCAGACTCACAGGTTATGATTTCTACCGACTGCTCCTTAGAAAAGCACTTCTTCTCTTACTTTATCGACAACGGCGTTGGACTTGATTATTTTGATTTTCACAAATATGACGCATGGAAGTACCCGCAATTTACCGATGCTGAAATGTTCACAAAGGCCGAAACTGTCTACTTCACAACAGACTACAACGTATATAGTGTGGCAGATGCACGACAGATATGGAAAAACAGATTCGGTGTTACCTTACCTGTTGTTTTAAGCGAAACTAACTTTAACGCAGCAGCAATTGGAAACAATAATGATGCAGGCTCCGACCCTCGAATCCCTCAATTAGCTGGCGCAGTACGAACCGCCCTTCTTGCAAGAGCATGCATACTTAACGGAGTAGAGTTCATAGCTTATCATTGCCTTACAACCAGTAAATCATACGAAATCACCTTCCCCACCGGAGGAACAGGTTTTGGTATGATAAATCGGGACAATAGCTTACCTTGGTATCCATACTACATGATGAGAATGATAGGATCTAATTTTGATCCTAACGATAAAATCATTCAAAGTTCGGCAACAGATTCCACTAATTTCCGAACTCTGGCTTGGATAAATGACGGAAAAATAAACCTGCTGATAATCAACAAATCCCACAATCAATATAATGTAAAAGTGCAAGGGCTTCAAGGAACAATTACTTACGAAAAAATAGATGAAGCTATATCTTGGACAAATCCAAAAGTTCAATCAGGTCAACTTGGTGAGTATTTAACAATAAACGGATACACCGTAGCACTATTCCAAAGTAATTCCGCTTCGCCTACTCCTACTCCGTCGACTTCGCCTACTCCTACTCCGTCGACTTCGCCTACTCCTACTCCCTCTACCTCGCCTAATACAATCTTTGAGGACGATTTCGAGTCAAGAAGTTTCAGCAAATGGACTTCAACTACTACCACCTCAGGAGAAATAGCTGCTATCAATAGTTACTATCCACAATCAGGTGCATATCATAGCCGCTTTTTCTCAAACGGCGCGTCTTCAGTTGAAAATGCATACTGCAGCAAAGACATAAGTGCAAGTGAAATCTACATCCGAGGCTACTTCCGAATTGTCTATGGCTTAAACCAAATAGGTACTGATGCCCGATTCTATTTCTTACGGTTAACAGCTGGTGGCTCAACAATTGCAACAGCAGGCTTAAGAGCATCAAATTCAGGCTTAGTCTGGAATTCCTTGGTTAGAGATGGTCAAAGCTGGGTTGACGTATCTAGCGATGTGGCTTCAATCCAAATGAATCGATGGTACTGTGTAGAGCTCCACTGGAAGAAAGATGCAACCCAGGGTCTAATGGAACTCTATATTGATGGGCAATTAGTAGCTAAGACTTCAAATATAAACACTTCATACTTTGGAAACGCTGACATAGTTAACTTTGGGCTCGTCTCCGATACTAACACAAGAACTAATTTGATAATATATGGTGATACTTTCAAAGCCTCAAATTCATACGTAGGTATCGCATAAATTATCAAAACCCTACCCTTATTTTTCGCATTCTAATTTTTAATCTAAATTGTTTTCCATTTATTAAATTTATTATTGGGTCTGCATTATCAAGTCTTAATAAACTCATAGCTAAGATTTGGTAGGCATGTTTTTATCTTTGAGGATAGTTAGACACGGGATACTATGATAAATTCACCAAAATCCCTATCAAATGAAAAAAACTGCAAACTAAAGATAAGAAAAATTAGGGATTTTTCTATTTCTACAAAAGCAGAAGTAAACGTGATGTTAAACGATTTAGTACTGCCGGTGAAAGATTGACCACCAATATTCTTAAAGTATCCGAAGAATCTGCACGAGGTAGTTTTTTCTTAATTTCAGGAACAGCAATCTCAACTGTAATATTAGCGATCAGTTCAATTCTAATTACCCGTTTCTTAGGCGGAGAAGCATATGGTCAATATACCCTATCGCTTGTTGTACCGCAGCTTCTTTTTATGTTCACAGATTTAGGTATAATACAAGGAATCCCAAAATTTACAGCTGAACAAAAGGCAAAAGGCGAAATACATAAAATCGCGAAAATTATTAAACACGGTTTAATACTAAGAGTTATATCGGGGATTATTCTATCAGTTGTTTGTTATATATTCGCGGATTTTCTGGCAATTTTTGTTATTCAGAGACCTGAACTTGGCTTTTTTGTTCGACTTGGTTCCATCTCCATTCTTTTTCAGGTAATCTTTACAACTATGACCTCAGCCTTTGTTGGATTAGATAAGTCGGAATATAACGCAATTACTACAAATATTCAGGCCTTTGCAAAAACTATTCTTCAGATTGTACTGGTCCTGTTAGGTTTCACAATAACTGGTGCCGTAGTTGGTCATGTCTTAAGTTATGTTGTCGCAGGAATCGCAGGTATTGTTATAATTTATTTCTTATTAGGCAAACAAAAAGAGGTTTCAGATTCTACTAGTTTTTCTGAAAACATAAAGACACTTCTACATTATGGTGCCCCTGTTTATGTTTCCGCTCTTTTAACGGGTTTTATTCCTCTTATAAAAAATGTTGTGCTCGCAATATATACGAGTGATCTATCGATTGGTCAATATCGCGCAGCAGTAAATTTTGGTACCCTTTTAACAGTTCTTTCTATTCCAATTACAACTGCCATGCTTCCTGCATTTTCAAAATTGACATATTCAACAAGGAAAAATATAGCTAACTTTTTTAAATTATCTAATAAGTACACTGCGATGCTGGTAGTCCCAATTGCTGTTCTTTTGATAATTTTTTCTAAAGAATTAATTTACATAATCTACGGGCCATCCTTTGAGGATGCATCCCTGTTTTTATCGGTTTATTGTTTACAATATTTCTTAGTAGGTTTCGGTTACCTTACCTTAGCTAGCTTTTACAACGGATTAGGTGAAACAAAAATTACTATGAGAGTAACTCTAATTACATTTGTTTTACTTTTTAGTCTAGCTCCGTTCCTAACTCCTGCCTATGGAGTAATCGGCCTCATTGTTGCATTTCTAATAGCAAGTACTGTAGGTCAACTGTACTCATGTTATTATGCAAAAAAGAACTTTAGTATCAAATTTGACATTCATGGATTAGTTAAAATATATGTGCTTTCTATTCTTTCTTCAATTATACCTATTATAATCAGCAATTTCTTGCATATGTCTCTTTTCATAAGTTTTATCATAGGTGCTCTTGTATATCTGTTC
>CAZQTZ010000109.1:0-7125 GCA_964596465.1 uncultured Candidatus Bathyarchaeia archaeon
GGCGTGCGTGACATGTGAAACTCCGGATGCGAAAATCCCTGAAGGAGTTAAGTTGCCTAATCGAAAGTGCCTAATACGTCAATGTGTAGACAGGACTGGAATAGCCAATTGCGCGTATTGCTCCTCTTTTCCATGTGATACGTTGAAAGCAACAGCGGACGCCTGGAACCGTAAGACTATAGGAGAAAAACTGGAAGAACCCCTTTCTGAAGAGGATTACCATGTTTTTGTAGAACCGTTCGAAGGAATAAGCCGTCTAAAGGCAATTCGCACTTCACTTAAGCCTGAAGAAATTAAAGAACCCGCTAGAATACAAAAAACAAATCTGGGAATCGTTGCCTTTCCAGAGAAATTGCCATTTAGCGAAAAGGAAATTTCTGCTTTTAAAGCAGTCCATGGATTATTAGCAAATTTGCATTGTTCTTCTTTGGGATTTCAAGATGCAGATACTTTCAGTCAATACCATAAACTTGAAAATAGAAGAGCTAATGTTTTGAGGTTTTTATGGATACTAGGAAGCTATGGCAAATTATCCGAAGATAAAAAAGCGTATCTTTGGGTTGATGCCAGAACTTTTCTTGCCAATCGAGGTAACGAAAAAACGCTAGCTGTTTGGTATTTCTTGAAAGACACAGTTTTTAGAATCTTGGCGGAGTTTGGAGTCTGCTGCAACGTTGTTGCGTTGAAGGGATTTAAAGAGACAGATTTTATTACAGGAACAGGTTACCTGCGAAATGAAGGGTGGGTTATTAACGTGTCATTTGATGTAAAAGCGGGCGAATCAGCTAGTTTGAAAGCTCTGCAAATCTACACCCAAACAACGAATAAAAAATTTGGAAAGAAAGCTTTTCAACGTTTTAAAGAAGCAAATATGCAAATCCTATCTGAAAAGAATATACCAAAAAAGTAGTATGTAATACTTCATTTGTGTTAGCGAATAAACCAAAATTTACCTTACACCACGCAAAATTGTTCGTCTAACAATCAGTTTATGATAAAAGTTATCCTGATTCCTCATATTAGGTTTTCCGCTATGTAATGCAAGTTGACAAGAGAAGAAAAATAAGTAAAAAGCTGATAAGTATAAATTCGGTAGCCAGAGAAGATAAAAAACATACTAACATATTAGCAGAAGACATGGGTAAAGAAGAGTTTGGGTTTTGGTTAAATAGTTTTATACAATCTTATTGATTAATGAGTGCCATTGCTTTTCCGCAGCACACTAGCGTTCCTGCTCCTGCTTCGATAACTCTAACCTTGTTTCCACAGATTGAACAGACATAGACTTGTTCGAGTTTAGTCAAACATATTCACCTCCCATGCTACAACGTAATCTTAATTTTGTACAAAAAAAGGAAAAGTTGAGTTTCTGAAGCTTAGAAGGGGTTAAAGAGCCCACCGAACACGAGCCATACTAGCAGAGTCTTTGCCACGAAGCTAAGCACAATGTATATTCGTTCGCCGTAGAGGTAATCTTTCCATTTGCCAACGCCCTTGTATTGCAGAACTTGGTTAACCGCGAAACTCATGAACAGCACGAGGTAAACGACGAATATTACATACACAAAGTTGGGCACGCTACCTTGACTTGAGATGACAGCTCCTCCGAAGTAAGCGAACAGAACAACCCATGGGAAGCCACCGGATATGCAGCCGAGTATGAAGGAGGACCAGTTAGTTTTCTCTGTTTTTTGATTTATCAACTCCATTAGATACCCGAACATAATCATCATGGCGTTAAGCACAAATATCATAGCAAGCGACCAGAAGTCCCAGATTCCAACGAATGTAGCAATGATCCAGATCATTATTGAGCTAGAAAAAGCATACTCGTACCATCGATAGGGGTTCATTCCCTTCTTTAGGTTCTCGTTGTAGGATCTATTTTTAACGAAAGCAATCATGAAGTGCGCGAACGCAGAAATCAAGGGGAAAGCTGCTAAGATTGCTCCTAAATGACTTATTGTAAATAGCACCTGAGGGTCAGGCAAAGCATAGATTGCTGGACTTGTTGGACTAACGTGAGCAAACTTGAGATAGAAAGTGTAAATGTCGGTTCCGGCTGGCCAAGTCAAAACAAAAGTAAGTGCTAGCATAATGAGCCCATTTATCAGCTGTAGAATACCTGCGCCTATGTTGAAGCGTTTTAAGTAACCGAAAGAAATTGGAGATTTAGCAATTATTTCTTGTCTTTCTTGATAGTTCATTCATTCACCTCCTTCTTTTCCTCGTTTTTGGTGTAATTTAAGGAAGCCTGATTGTTGTTTTGTATTTCGATTGCTACTTCGTTTCTTCGTAGAAAGCTTGGAATAAATGGCGGATTGTAAAGCATAGCAAACACGCCTCCCTTCGTCTTTATTCTTGCCTTTGAAAGCTCATCAAAGAGCTCTTTTGTTTTGGTCTCAAAATTTTTTTCGGACCAGCTTCCAGAAAAGCGTAACACTGCCAGTGTCCTATCCGGCAGTTTCTCTATTTTGACATCATCGTCTAATGGTTCTGGAGTGGTTTCAAAGGTAAATTCGGAGGGCATAACAAAGGCCATGTAACCGTTGTTTGAGAATTCTGAGAAAACAGGCGAGGTCATTTTAATTTCTTGAGAGGATTCTTGGGAGACGACTGGGGAGGTCATTTTTACCTTTTCTTTTTGCTTGTTTTGCCCAGAGATAAAACGGAAAAGAAGCCCAAAACTGTCTGATACACGATTGTCTACTTTAGCTATTATTATTCTGGGGTAGTGTCGAATCTCAACTTTCCCTAGTTTGCGTATTTCTTCATATTTTATTGTTTCAACCATATATTCCGCCTCTCCTTAAAAACGATCTTGCATCAGCCAGACCATCTTTGTCTAGTTTTTATTTAAATTTTTAATTACTACTTTTCGCTGAATCTTTTCTCCCTTAAGATTTTTTTAAAAAAATGGATTGATAAGGTATCTTACTTAAGTAGAAGAACCTTATCTATCACATGGATTATTCCATTATCTGCCTTAACGTCTGCTGTTATGATATTTGCGTCGTTGATTTTTACTGATTTATGTAGATGCCATTTTACTGCATCAACTTTGAGCTCTTGCCCTTGCAGAGTTGTTAGTTTTTTGTGCTGTACAACATCTGCTGCTGGTACAGCGCCTTCGAGGACATGGTATGTTAGTACCGCTGTTAGTTTAGGCTTGTCTTTTAGTAGGCTTTCAACTGTTCCTTTTGGCAATTTTGCAAAAGCCTCATCGGTAGGTGCAAATACTGTGAATGGCCCTTTGGTGTTTAGAGTTTCTACTAAACCTGCGGCTTGTGTGGCTGCAACAAGAGTCTTGAAGGTTCCTGCTGCAACTGCTGTATCACATATTCCTCCCATTCTTTCACCTCCAGTTTTTTCCGAAGAATTCGCACTTTACAGATTGTAAAGCTAAAACTTATAAACTTTACCGTTTATATAAAATATTAAGCATGATTTACTATTCGTAAACGAAAAGTGATGAACCACATGTCAAAAACCATAGACGCTATAGACATAAAAATAATGAAGGCCTTAAGCGAAGACTGTAGAAAATCCACAACCAAAATTGCGAAAGAAGCAAAGACCTCAAGGCCAACAGCCATCGCTAGACTTAAACAACTCTCTGAAAACCAAATAGTCGATTTTGGAGCCAAAATAAACCTAACAAAACTTGGATTAAAACTCGCATCTATCCACTTTAAAACTACATTAACAGAGACAGCTCAGATAGTTGAAAAACTAAAACTTTGCCCGCGCGTCATTCAATTGTTTCAACTGGCAGGAAAAACTAGCTATACGGCATTAATCTATGTTGAAGATGCCGAAACCCTTCTCTCAAGTATAGATTGTATAGAATCACTTTTAGGCCTGAAGATAACATCTTACCAGCGTATACTGCCTTTAATTGGCGAATCATTTAGCCTAAAGATACCCATCGAAAAATGCGATAGAACACCTTGTGGAAAAGAATGCGGATTATGCTTATCTTATCAACATGTAGAATGCTCAGGTTGCCCATCTACCAAGGAGTATCGAGGACCAATATGATTCCCCTTTTTAGTCCTCTTTCTGCCCAAGACCAGCAGACTCAATCAAAACTTAAGAGACCAGAATCAAAAGCAGCATCTCGGAGATTTTTTTATAATCGGTGAGAATCTATGAAGCGAAGATACAAAGCATTAATTGGAATTCTCTTAGTTCTCGTAGTGGTTTTTGCAGGTTTTATTTTCTGGGCTGAAACACCACCTCCACCAATGCCTGAAGCAATTGATGCTTTAAAGTCGGATTCATCTGTAGCAGTATCAGTTGGGAACTGGCTGGTTTTCGCTCCAGTATCTTCTCATTTAAGCACGGGATTCATAATTTATCCAGGAGGAAGAGTAGATTTCAGGTCTTACGCTTACGCAGCGCATGCAATAGCTACAGAAGGGTATCTTGTTATAATTCCTAAGATGCCGCTTAATTTGGCAGTTTTTGGCATAGGCGCCGCAAATGAAATCGTAGAACAATATCCAGATATTAGTTCTTGGGCAATAGGCGGCCACTCTTTAGGAGGAACTATGGCGGCACAATTTGCTGCGGAGAACCCTTCAAAGATTAAGGGGCTTGTTCTGTGGGCAGCATATCCGGCTTCAGGAACAGACCTTTCGAAAAGCAACTTATCAGTGATTACAATATACGGTAGTAACGATGGACTGGTTAGTTCAGCGCAAATAGACGATTCACTCAGATTACTACCCCCTTCAACTTTACGTGTTGAGATAACTGGGGGAAATCATGCCCAATTCGGATGGTATGGAGAACAAGCAGGAGATAATACAGCAGCAATCACCACAGAAGCACAGCAAAATCTTATTGTAAAAGCCACGGTGCAACTTCTTCAAAAGATATAAAATCAGCCCTTAGAAAATAAGAAAATAAGGTAATAATATAGTCGGGAGGAAAAACGATTGGAGAGAGATAGAAAAGTCTTAGCTTGGGAAATAGCTGGAGTGTTATTCATAATATTATTAGGGTCCGTTCTACATTTCACTTTTGAATTTTCAGGTAAAAATCTTCTCGTTGGCGCATTTTCCGCAGTTAATGAATCAGTATGGGAACATTTGAAAATGCCGTTTTGGGCTTCCCTAATTTGGATGCTAATTGAGATATATCCCCTTAGAAAGGCGGTTACCAACTTCTTCACAGCAAAAGCGACTGGAACAATCGCGATGATTGTTATCATCCCAGCAGTTTTTTACATATACACTGCCTTCACTCAAGAGATTCTAGCCATAGATATCGGATCATTCATTGTTGCTGTCATCATCGGTCAAATAATAAGCTATAAGCTCTTCAAACAAGGTGAGCCGTCAAAGAGAAAAGAAATATTCGCCATAAGCGTAATTGCTTTCCTAGCGATCATATTTGTAACTTTCACGTTTTATCCACCGCATCTCCCGATTTTCCAAGATTCAAATACCGGTCAATATGGCATCCCTTGTCCCTAATTCAACGCCTCTACACGCAGCTTAATAGAGCATTCTCGTCTAATTGATTATATTAAGGAATCATAGTTACTGCTATTTCCCCTTCAAAAAAATATATGAAAAATTATTGGTAGCTACTGCAGCCTTCAGTGTTAAGCCATTTCTTGTGCCACTTAAAATTTTCACATCCCTCTTTGGATTCGCACCGAGTACAGGGGTCTTCGCTGCTGGCTTCATTGAACATGTCAATTATTGTTTTCTCGAATTTTGGATCAAGATTCATTTTTTTTACGCGCTTCTCAAATTCGTTGCTCAAACTACCATCTCCTCATTTACAGTACATATGAGTTAGCTATTAAGACTTACAAAAACCCAGACTAAAAATGGAGTACTCAGAATTTGATATAGAAAAATTAAACTGTTACTAAGGAAGCTAGTTATGGCAGGGTTGGTTAGTTTGTTGCGAAATGTTCTGCAGCGGCTTCGAAGTGGGATTCCACGGACAGATTTCTATAAACATAAACATGAAGATTGCGACAATTTTGATAATGGAACATGCAAATTTTTTCATTTCACGAATTTAAACCCTAGAGATTCAGCTTGCCCCCATTTTAAGCATAAGCAAAAAACACAAGCTAGTAGGATACAATAAAGTTTAGAATTATTGTAATTGCGTAAAGCAACATTGCGATGTGGAAAAGGGGTAAGACTTTAAGAGTTGCCTCAGGGGTCTTTTCTCGCATTATCTTCAAATTTGCAATAGCTAAAATAATAAAGCTTATAGTAAATCCTATTAAGGGTAAAATTGTCCCCAACCTAGTTAGAAAAACTATAGCCATAAAAAAATGCAGTATGCTAAATAGCAATATCCATAAAGAGGTAAATTTTGCGCCATAAAGCGTCGGTATGGTATTCATTCCTTTTGCAATATCGTTTGCTACATCAATCAGGTCGTTTACACCTAAATGTGCAAGTGCTAGAGGGTAGAAAAAGAGAAAAAGAAAAACGGTATTCAGATCTGGTTGACCGACGCAAAGATATCCGCCAACAAGAAATAGAGCAAAATCCATTCGCCCAATTATCTGTGCACCCGGGAATCTTTGATGGCGCTTTTTAAGCTGATAGAAAACCTCTAAAAAATAACATGTAACCATGATAATAAAGACATAAAGTGAATGGGGATAAGCAAGAGTGGAGATGACTGTGACTGTTATTGCTACTAGAATAACAAACATTAGGATGCCTTGGTTTCGTGAAATTAAGGCTTGAGCGATAGGACGGTTTCCGAATGGTCGCCAGTACTTAGTCAATTTTTTATCAGAAGGCAACTCCTTTTTGTCGATGTCTGCATCTACTAAATCGTTAAGTACAAATCCAGCTTCGAACCCGAAAAATCCTATCAGACCAGCTTTCAAAACAGTGATTAAGGAGAAATTGCCATTGAAAATGAAACCGAAAAATAGTCCTGCGCAGAATAACGTCGGCCAAACGAAAAAGAAGTGCAGACGTAGCAAATCCAAATACGCTTTGAGACTCATCACTAATCGATCACTAGTTTTTTTTATAAATTCGTCTAGATATAAGTAACTTTGTAGTAGAACCGATAGAATTCAACTGGAGGCGTGGCAGTGATTATTCATTACCTGAAGATTGTAAGACTACA
>CAZQTZ010000110.1:0-7076 GCA_964596465.1 uncultured Candidatus Bathyarchaeia archaeon
GCAAAATCGCCATCCAAGTTAACCTCCCCCAAAAACGACAAATAAAACACTAATCTCCAAGTAGCATAACAGTCTACCCCATTTTTTCAATCTTATTTTACTCTCTCAAAAAGTAACTTAACTACTTATTTTATTAAAAAAAGAAAAATTTGGATTAATTTTTATATGATATATGCCTCGGTGATATATCTACGCATTACCCATTGGGTCTGGAAGTAGTATGCGATTCGAGCAATTGAGTTTTTCATTAATCCAATCCAGGTATCTTTCTTTCTGTAGTATGTTGGAACAATAAGGTATTCTAATTTACTATATAGGTCATGAAGCTCAATTTCTCTTCTTTCGCTTTCTGCAATTAATTCATCAGGTTTTGGTCCAATGCCCCAACCTGTAACGCCTTCTATGCAGCCTTCGACCCACCAGCCATCAAGTATGCTAAAATTGATTACTCCATTGTGTGCCGCTTTCATACCGCTTGTTCCAGAAGCTTCCATAGGTGGAAGAGGTGTATTTAGCCATACATCCACACCAGAAGTAAGCTTAGCCGCTATATCCATTCTATAGTTCTCAAGATACACTACTTTTATCTCGTTCTTGAGCATGTTGGCATAAGTATGGATTTGTTTTATCAGCTTCTTGCCTTCTGAATCATTAGGATGCGCTTTACCTGCGAAAACCAGCTGAATTGGACCTCTTCGGTCTACTTCCTTTAACTTTCGTAAGTCCGAGAAAATCAGATTCGCACGCTTATATCCAGTGGCTCTTCTTGCAAATCCAATAGTTAGTACTTCAGGATCTAATTTTGCACCCGTGCTTTTTTCAATATATTCCATCATGTTATTTTTTGCCATCATGTGAGCATCCCAAATTTCTCGGTTAGGGATTTCATTAGCCCGCACTAGCAGTATTGGTTCAGTCGACCAGCTGGGGATGTATTTATCATACAGTTCTCTAAAATATCGACAAGTCCACGTATAAGAGTGAACTCCATTTGTGATTGAGCGTATGTAACGTCCTGGAAATAACTTCTTTGAATACTCAACATGGGCCTCGGAAACTCCGTTTATGTATTTGCTCAGGTTAAGAGCCAGATTTGTAGTGTTCAAGGCGTCATCACCTGCAAATCGTTTTATGTCCGAAAGAGAATACTCATTGCCCATTACCTGATGTACCATTTCATAGGGAAACCTATCAAACGCAGCTCCGACTGGGGTATGTGTTGTAAAGACACACATATTGCGAACCTTTTCCGAGTTCATACCATTTTCTCTAAGTAATTCAAATGTCAAAAAGCTAGGATGACCCTCATTCATGTGATATCTTCCAATTTTAAAAGGTAATTTCCGAAGTAGCTTTATTCCACCAATCCCTAAAACGATTTCCTGCTTAAGCCGATATTGCTTATCTCCGCCATATAGGTGGTCTGTGATTTTCCGATCTTCCGGTGTATTCTCCTCAATGTCTGTATCTATGAAAAGTATTGGTACCATTCCCCCAGTTGGGCTTTGGTACTCATAAAGCCAGGCTTGAACCTTTACCTGTCGACCTTCAATTGTTACTGTAACTTTGTTCGGAAGCAAAGTCATACTTTTTGCCGGATTCCAATCATCAGGTAATTCTTGCTGTTCCCCTTCTTCATTGATTTTTTGTCTAAAGTACCCTTTTCGGCTAACCAATGTCAAAGCTATCATTTGCAATTTTAAATCTGCACTAGACTTGACAATATCTCCCGCTAAAACTCCTAATCCTCCACTATAGGTTGGAATGTCATTAGCGATTCCTATTTCCATAGAAAAATATGCAATTTTGGGATCTTCAACAAAATGTTGCCTGCAGTTCTGGCTACAAAAACAATATTTTTTACCTCCAAAGCTCTGGCAAACTAGTTCCATTCGTGCTTCTGGATTTCCAACATCTAATTGGATTCCACAAACAGGGCATCTTAGCAAAATCGACTTTTCCATTCAATATCCCGCAACTAAATCTTATTCTCAAATAGATTATCAAACCCGCTGGATAAAGGCTTCGAAACCTGAATACATATCTCTCTTTCATTCTGCTTTTCGATTTTTGCTCTATCGATTATTTGTTTAGTCCGAAACCCTTATTCATTCAATCTGATTTTCCTATGATAAGGGAGAAGAAATGAGTGCCTCAAAAGAGCAACTTGTAGAATTTTTCAAAAAACAAATTGCCAATGAAAATAAAATCGTTAAATCCGTAAATTCTGGATTAAAAAATATCAATAATCCGCCAGTGAAGGCAGTTCTAAAAGCAATCTCCTTAGATTCAATAAAACACTCTGAACTTTATGCTTCTGCGATTATGATTCTGACAAATACATCTCAAGCATTAAACCAAGGTAACCTAGATGAGCAGCGCATGCTTGTTGAAAAACATATCAATCTTGAATCTGAGCTTATTGAAAAACTTGAGGAAATGCTGCCAAATATTACTAATAAAAAAGTTGCTTTCTTACTAAATTCCATTCTAAGCGATGAACGAAGGCATCATGAGCTGCTAAAGCAGATTCTTGAAATTATTGTTCGCGGTGAAACGATAACAGAAGATGATTGGTGGCAACTTCTCTGGGAAGAAGTGCCATTTCATGGTGCTCCCGGTGGATAATTAACATCTCAACTACCATTTTTTATAAAAAGTTAACAAGTTCTTATTTTTCAGATGAAATCTAAAAATAGAAATTAAGGGAGTTTATTTTTTTGGTTTTAAGAGTTTTCTTTGCATTTAGCAAATTGTTCAGAGAAGTTCAATGTTTCTTCTACCAACTTGTGCAGTTCGTCTAAAAGCCACGCTACCCGTTCCCCTTTTTCGGTTAAGGCATATGTTTTTGGTGTTTTTCGTGCAAATACTAATTTTTTCCCTTTTAGGCCTCTTAGGTATTTGTAAATCCTCCTTAGTGAAAGTTCGGTCCTTTGTGCTAGCTTATTAGCTGAAATTCCTTCTTCAGGGATGTTGATGTAGACCTTATTTTCAGTTTGGTTTAGTTCTTCTTTTGCAGGATCCCGTTTTGATTTAAAGAAGAATATGTAGTCTCTATCTTCCGGCGTCTCAATAAGACCTGATGTTTTGAGTCTTTTTAAAATTCTGGAGACAATTTTCGAAGAAACTAATGTTTCGATTTCCTCAAAGGTTTTGGGGCCGTTGAATAATGATCTGAGTATGTTTTCTTCGTAGCATTCACTTCTTGCTGGTAGAAAGTTTGCAAATTCGGGTATATTTTCTATTAGTGTACTTAGTCTGCCTCCGAATGTTGTTGCGTAAAATTGTTCTTGTGACTCTTCAGCTAATCCTAAATCCAACAGAGGTCGTAGGTATTCTTCCGAAATTGTGTCTTGGCTGTGCAGGTAACCAATTTTTTTGAGTTCTTGCTGGAGTTTTTCTAATGAGTATCTTCTTCTTACTATAGCCTGTAAAATTTGTAGTCGGGTATCATTTTTTAGAACATTTAGCAGGTCTTTCATGAAATTTGGGTTTTCCATTGTTTCGCAAAGGCGTCTTAGTTCATTGCGAAGCTTCCAGACATGGCAGCTTGTTATGCATTCAAGCGGTGTGACAGGTTTGCAGTTTTTGCATTCTTTATCAAGCGTCATCAGTATTTCAGAAATGCCTTGACTTTCTGTCTCCCTAACTCGAGCTATTGTATCTGCTTTTTTCATGGAACCAACCTACCTTTCGTAAAACATATGCAACTGATGAGAAAAGTGGTGACTTTGTCATGGAAGCTGTATTCTGGTGCCCCATCAGACATATGTCATAAAAACAATGACATACGGCATATTTATATAGATTTTCCCCGCAAAGTAACATATCTGGTGGAAATTTGCTAACTCCGTGTGAAGTAGCAGTCAAAACGGTTTCACCCGCAATAAGGGCACTTCTCGCACAAACACTGTTTGACAAACATAACCTAAATGAAACCCAAGTTGCGAAAATTCTAGGTGTCAGCCAATCTGCAGTAAGTAAATACCAAAAGAAAGTTCGTGGTACAACTATCCCTATTGAAGACCTTTCCGAAGTACAAGGAATTGTAATCCAAATGGCCTCTATTTTGTATACTCAGCCTATACAGTTGCCTCAACAAACACAAGTTATGGAACTCTTTTGTAAAGCATGTATAATGATACGCAGCAAAGGTCTTATGTGTACGTTATGTAAGCAAAATCAAAAGCCTCAAGTCGAAAACTGTGATTTCTGCAATAATCCATGTTTGAAGATTTATTAAATCTCTTCTCTATGCTATTCTTCTAAAAAAGGGGCATCTTATTGTCTACTCACGATGAAAAAACAGTTTTAGACCTTATCGAAAAAGTAACAAAAAGCGTAGTCAACATAAGTACTATGCGATTAGTGCCAAATCTATTCTATCAAGCAGTCCCAGTTGGCGGGATGGGATCGGGAACAATAATTGATGCTGTAAGGGGGCTTGTCTTAACTAATAATCACGTCGTAGGAGGAGCCCAAAAAATCAATGTCACTCTCTGGAACAATGAAGTCGTTGAAGGCACAATTACTGGGTCATGTAGTATCCATGATATAGCAGTAATAAAATTGAAGGCAGACAATCTTCAAGCTGCGGAACTGGGCGATTCAGATAAACTTCGTGTAGGTCAGAAGGTCTACGCTATAGGCAACCCCTTCGGACTAACAGGCGGGCCTTCAGTCACTTCAGGAGTAATAAGTGCACTTCACAGAACCATCGAGTCCGAGCGTGGTCTAATAGAGAATCTAGTCCAGACCGACGCTGCAATTAACCCTGGAAACAGTGGCGGTCCACTTATAGATATGGATGGTAAAATAATCGCTATAAACACAGCCATAATACCCTACGCCCAAGGTATCGGTTTTGCTACTCCAATAAATTCTGCAAAACAATGTACTGCCGAAATAGAAAATGACGGCGTAGTAAAAAGAGCTTGGCTAGGAATAATCGGATTAAGCATAACTAGCGAAATAGCTCGATACTATGGATTACCCGTATCACAGGGTGTTATCATCACAAAGATTGCTGAAGGTAGTCCTGCCGAAAATGTGGGGATGGCACGAGGAGATATCATTCTTGAAATTGATAATAATGAGACACTAACAATTGAAGAGTTGATCAGACAAATTCATAAAAAGAAAATCGGGGACATTATCCGCATCTTCACTCTGAGGAGCGGCAAACAGCACTTCTTCGAAGTTAAACTCAGCGGCATACCTTAACTTTTCTAAATTCTTATTAGCTTGTGCCCATCTCATTCTAATCATACTTTACTTCAGGTTCTGATTAGGTGAATTATATTGAGCTGTGAAGATATTAAAAAAATCCTTACAAGCTATAAAGTCGTTGCTATAGTGGGTCTTTCCAAAGAACCTGAAAAACCTAGCTTTCAAGTGGGTTTATACTTAAAGTCACATGGTTATAAAATTGTTCCAGTGAACCCATTTGCTGAGAAGATATTAGGAGAAAAATGTTACAAAACCCTATTGGATATACCTGTTAATATTCAACGAAAAATTGAAGTTGTTGACATTTTTAGGCGGTCCGAAGATGTACTGCCAATAGTTGAGCAAGCAGTCAAATTGAGAAAAATCCACGGTGCTCCCCATGTAGTGTGGATGCAATCTGGCGTAGTCAATGATACTGCGGCAGAAGCAGCCAAAATGGCCGGGATAGTTGTAGTTATGGATGAATGCATTAAGAAAAATCATAAGGTTATAAATAAGATTGAAAGCGACGATTCATAACTATCATAATAAATTAAGTAGCAATGACGCAACCGTAGCAATTATAACTATAGCTAGAGTCTCAAGTAATGTAATTTTCCAGTGTACTCGTGTCTTTTTAGATCTGTAACGGACTAAGAAAACTCCTGAGATAGCAGCGACAATAGTTAGTGAAATTATCAAGTTGAAGGGATATGGTAAAGCAATGTAAGAAACTATCGGTATGCTCCCTGCTATGAAAGTAGTTACTCCACAAATCGTTGCCGCATATAGATTGGATCTGTGAATTTCCTTATCTAAGACCAAAAATAGCTTCTTTACTAGTATTAGCGACTTGTCCCGTTCGTTTTTATCTGGGATATCACTTAGACTATAGTTCATTAGATTCTGCAAAGTCAAAATATCTGCCAAATCTTCTGTTATTCCACCTAAGAAGAAGCTAGAAAAATTAGTTATCGCAACAGCAGTTAATGTTAAGAAAGCTGCAAAAATCAAAGTATTTGCAGCAAATAACGCCACATTTCCAGTGAAAAACGAAATTGCCGCCGAAAGAACTACAACTAAACCCGTGGTTGATCCATCAACTAAGCCTGCAACAACCTCTAAAACAGGCTCTTTCTTAAGTAGAAGACTTTTCCATTCTTTACTTAATTTAAAACCCTGATCCGTTAATTGTACTCCGTTATCTGTTTCTATTATTAGTCTTTCGGCTGACATTTCTTTTAACGCTTTATCTAATTCAATTATGCTTATGCAAGCAAGGCTTGAGCAGACCCTGTCAAGTCTTCTTTTAATCACAATTTTTGAAGTTGGTTTGTCTCTACTTAGATACAACAATAAAATTACTCTAATAACATCAGGTAGCTCTTGAATCTCAAAGGCCACTTAATAAGTCACCAATTAATTATGGTTGGATTCCTCTACCATAATTATAACTCTTACGCGTTTTTTCCCTTTTTTTCTTGGCGTAATTATACCATTTAGTTTACTTTCGGGATTAATTTGAAAACTTTATATTACAACCAAAACTAAAAGTCTATTTGATTTGCTATGGTTTTAGGCAAAATAAGAAAGCGTGATGGCCGAATCGTAGATTTTGATGCTGAACGCATTGAAAATGCGGTGCATAAAGCCTTTTTAGCAGTTGAGTTAGGTGACGGAGGCAAAGCAGAAAAAATAACCAAAAATGTTGTTAAGCTTTTGGAAGAAAAATTTAAAGAGCGAATGCCTTCTGTAGAAGATGCTCAAGACGCGGTAATAACTGTACTTAGAGACCATGGATATGAAAAAGTAGCTTTAGCATATGAGGATTTTAGGAAAAAGAAAGAAGAATTACGTGTCCTTCGCAG
>CAZQTZ010000111.1:0-7061 GCA_964596465.1 uncultured Candidatus Bathyarchaeia archaeon
TCTTTAGCTTTTTCAATTAACTTTTTGCTAGTACCGAAAATGGGACAAAATAATGAAGTAACTTGTAAAATAGAAAGAAATGTTTGAGTCACTGCTTAGGATTTTATTTTGTATGTTTAAGAAGTTCTTTCCTGTAGCTCTGGACTCATGTCTTTAACTAAAAATCCAATTATCTTTAGCATTATTTTTGCGAAGCCATTTTTAATGGGATTAATTTTTGTCTCGTAATAGTAATCATTTAAGTCTTTATAGTAAGTGTAATCAGCGGGTAGCCAAGGTTGACATTCTTTTGAAGCCATTTTGAAGAACTTGAACTGGAGCATGCTACTAAAACTTGGATTGGGCAGTTGCTTAGTTCTTAGTGCAGAATAGAATTTAGCGACAGCTTCCTTAATTTTCTCCTCATTCTTCTCTTTTGCTTTGGCTTTAATAGGCCAAGGAGGAGCAAGAATAGAAATTTTAAAAACTATATGAGGTCCGCCGATGGCAATTGAGAGCGCGGAGAGAGTTTTATCTAAACCCGATCCTCCATTTGCAACCAATAAGACTTTTTTATCGAAATACCTTGGTCGATGATGAGTATAGGCGAAGCGGTCAATAAAATTCTTCATTAGAGCACTGACATTTTGAACATACCCAGGACTTGTAATTATTAATCCGTCGCTAGATTCGATAAGAGCATCGATTTTTAGTTTATCATCTTTTAAAGGACAAAAATTCTCGCCCTTACCGATACAGGTAAAACAGCCTAAACAGGATTTGAGGTTAAGCTCATTTAAGAAAAGATAGGTGAAACGAGTTGAGCTAAACTGATTAATTTGCTTCTCTATTGCTTGGACAAATTTACAGCCATTACTTGCTTTTCCTCTTGGACTACCGATTATCGCGAGAATCTTCAGTTCATTGAAATTAGTTGAATTGGTTTGTGAAATCATTAATTTAACCTCAGTTGGCAATTGAAGATGTATAAGAAGAGGAGTATTAAAAATCAATCCATTTCTAAGCTAACCAACAAGAGCAGATCTGAGAGTAACACTATTTTTGTAGCTATAATTAATAACCACAAATACTAAAAATATAAATGAAGAATTATGGATAATGAAAGATTGAAATCATTAACAAAGAACGAGATAGCTACAGCTTCAAAAGGTCTTAATGCAGACGAAATCGATTTTTTGTTCCAGAAACTTGAGGAAAAAGATGATAAATTAAGGTATAATGCATTCTTATTTTTACAAGCAATTTCTCAAGAAACTGCTTTTTTATATAAATATTGGAATGAATTGGAGAAAAAGTTAGAAAGCAATAACTCATATCAACGTAGTCTAGGAATAATGCTTCTTTCTGAAAATGTACGTTGGGACAAAAAAGGATTATTTGATAAAACGATAGACAGGTACATGGTCTGCTGCAATGATGAGAAATTCATAACAGCCCGACAGACCATACAAGGATTAGAAGCGATAATAAAATCCACTGACAAATATGACAATATAATAAAACAGACTCTGACTAATACTAAATTTGCCAAATACAAAGAAAACCAGCAAAACCTACTCAATAAAGATAAAGAAAAGATACTTAAAATCATAGAAAAACAACCAAAATAGCGAAAAAATAGCTTAACTTGATATCAAATCACATTCAGAAACTACCTATAGAAAATGAGCGAAAACTATCTCTGTTTATCTAATAATCTCTTAGGCTATCCTTATTTTAAGAATCATCTTGAATTCATTGACTGCCTTAAATTTTTAATCTTCCAGATGGTGAAGACCCATATAATTATAGTAGCCACAATTAGGACTCCCGATTTGATTACATAGTTGTAGTATTGCAAATCTGTTGTGTTTAATTGGACCAATATTAAGATCACTATTCCGGTTGGTGAAGAAGGCCAAGGAAGAAAACTGTATCCGGGAGTAGGCCAATGAGGAATATCATTAAATTGATGGACATGTGAAGCAACAAGATGCGCGCTTGAAGTATAGAATGTTAGAAATAAGGCAAGTGAGAGAAGGATGGCTGAGGTTATGATAGATTGCTTATTTTTTCTTGAACCTATCAAATGCTACATCATCCGCGGATAATTCTATTACCTTTATAATTATTAAGCGCATAAAATTCTTATTTCTTTCAAGGCTTTTCTTGGATTGGCTAATAAATTTTAAGTTTTGAGTTTAGTATGTTCTGATTTCTTTGCATTTATTATGAAATTTCTGATGTGTTTTTCAGAAGCTTGGTTAGTACAGGGCAGGATTTTTCTTTTTGGTTTTTCGAGCCAAGTTTATTTTTGGGTTGTTCTTTTGGTGAGGAATTGTTGTTTTGTAGAACACACAACCAATATTGAGTATTGCTACATGCGACTTTATATTTGTAAACTGCACAAAACAATCTGACGCAACTATACGCATGCGAAAAATTACTCGAGTGAAAAGAATATGTTAAGAAAAACTCTGGTTGCAACAACAATCCTATTTATGTTAATTATGTCAGCATCCGCACTAATCGTTCCAGTATCAGCAGCAACAACATCAACCGCACCTCAACTTAAAATCTACGCTAGCCCTTCATGTATCCTAGCAGACAATCAAGTTTACAGCTCTATTTTTGTACAAATCCAGAATTCCAAAGGTGCCCCTATCAGAGCAACAGAAGACACAGTAATTTCTCTAACCTCATCGCTTACGAATGTAGGAACTGTTGATCCAACTATCACTATCCTCAAGGGCTCAACCTATGCAGTAGGTAACTTTTATGCTACTTACACGCCCGGAGCAACAACAATCACCGCAGCCTCATCAGGCTACACAACCGTTCAAGCAACAATAACCACAAACGGACCTATGCCATCCACACTTGCCTTATACGGATGCCCAACAATCTTACCTGCTGATGGCGAAACATACAATGCACTAGTAGTACAATTACAAGACAGCAGCGGCTCACCTGCACCAGCACCAATTGAAGGCATAGAAGTAACCCTCTCCTCCTCAAACTCTACAATAGCAGCCGTAGATCCTAAAGTAATCATCGAAGCAGGAAAAACCTACGCGGTAGCAAGCATAAAAACCTCATTCAATAAAACAGGCTCAGCTAGCATCACCTCCATCGCATCAGGTTACTCATCTAAACAAGTAACAATTACAACCCAAAACATGACTACAACACAACCAACAAGCCTCAAAATCTATCTTGGACCCCCAAAAGTCCTAGCAGATGGAGCCATCCACCAATTAATCACAGTTCAACTTCAAAACGCATCAAGCAAGATTGCATATGCTCTTGAACCGATAACTGTCACCCTATCTTCATCAAGTGAGGATGTAGGCACAGCTGATGAAACAATAACTATTCTCCAGGGCAAATCCTACGCCACCGGAACTTTTAGCACCACATACAAATCAGGCACCACAACTATAACTGCAGCAGCCACCAACTGTACAAGTAACCAAGCAACACTAACAACTGTAGGACCCACTCCAACAAAATTAGTAGTCTATTGCTCTCCCGCATCATTACCTGCAGATGAACAAAGTTACGAAATAATACAGGTTCAACTTCAGGATTCTAGGGGAAAACCAGCAAAGGATCCATTAGGCGAAGTAGTAGTCAGCCTATTCTCCTCATCACCTGAAGCAGGAAACACAACAACAACAATTATTATCCCATCTGGAAAAACTGAAGCAATAGGAACCTTCTATACAACTTCTCTTGCGAACGTCTCAACAATAACAGCTCAAGCATCAGGATATAGCCCTGGAACCGCAAAAATAACGACATACTTAATCGATGCATACACACTTAATATGTCTATAACAACTGACTCTGAAAGCGTACTATCCAACAGCCAAACAACCGTCAGAGTTTACGTCACCTACAATGGCTCAGCTCCAGCTTCAAAAGTAAATTTGGCTTTTAACTCAACTAAATCAGCCAATTTCACTTCTCTAAAAGAAGAAGGAAATGGCTACTATACAGTAACATTCAACACTCCAAAAGTAACGAAAGCAACAGTATGCAACATCACAGCAAATGCTACTAAAACTGGATACACCTCAACTGTCGGAATGGTACAAATTACAATAAATCCCAATCCGATCAATTTGGCAACTCTACAATTTCAGGTCTTAGAAGAGAACGGTAATCCAGTAAGTGATGCAATAGTAACTTCACAGATTAAACCATCTGGCGCAGCAACCCTGAGCGGCGTAACCAATGCGAGTGGCTATGTAGTCTTTACTAATGCAATAGAAGGCAATTATACAATGGAAATCACCAAATCAGGCTATCAGACGGAGACTCAGACGATAAAACTTGGCAATCAACCTGTTAGCTACACATTCAACCTAACAAAAGCAGGCTCAGACATGACTTGGATCATAATTGTGGTCATAGCAGTAATCATAGTCGTAGCAATAGTACTGTTCCTGTTCATACGAAAACGCAGAAACGCTGCCGAAGAAGATGAACCACAACCTGTCAAGGTAAGCAAACGAAAAAAGAAAACGGAAGAATCATCTCTCTAAAAAGCTTCAATCCAAGCTCCCTTCTTTTATTCCTAACCATTTTTACTTTTTTTAAAATTAAAACTTGATTTTAGAAAAATAGAAAAACAACTAAGTTAAGTCGAATTTATATGAGGAAAATCCTGTACCCAGGGTTTCTGGTTCAAAACAAACATTTTTATGTAATTTTTAAAATACATTGAATACATTTCTTTCTTGCCACAAGCACTTATCCTTCGCACTGAAGTATAAGATATTGCTTTATTATTAACCACACATTTACCTACTTTGCCCATTTTTCTAGAGAAAGTTATATCCTCGCCGCATGCGATGTCTTCGGCAAAACCACCAATTTTGAAGAAAACCGATTTACGAGCCCCACAACAAACAGAGGGAAACAACGGAAATCCCAATCGCGCAGTCAGGGCAGCTAATTTATTTAAAAATCCATAATGAGACACTGCAAAAAGATTATCAATCGGTTCTAAAGGTTCCAGATTCCTTAGAATCCCTGAAACACAAACAACACTTGGATCTAAGAAGGCCTGATACATTTGAGAGACAAAATCAGTTTCTAAATAGGTATCGGCGTCTAAAAAAAGTAATAATTGCCCATGAGCAGCTTTTGCCCCTTCATTACGAGCTCTTCCAACCCCACGGGCCTGTAAATCAATAACTTTATCAGCACTTCTATTAGCGACTAACCGAGTATTATCTGGACTATGACTATCAACTACAATACTTTCAATTCGGCCGTAATCAAAATTTTGATTTACAACACTCTTAAGGCAACCATCAATGGTTTCCTCCTCACAATAAGTTGGAATTATTACTGAAACCAGCGGATTTAAACTCGTCATCCCTAGCCTGCCCCCACATCAACTTGAATTTAACGTATCTGGCAACACAACTAATAACGTTTTCGCAACAAAATCAGGCTACAGACTCTTTTCAACATACGGAAAAGCACACAAAACCAAAGCAAACCTGCAAATCAAAAAACAAAAAATCTGCGAACAATCCCAACCATAAAGATAGAAAACAAAAAGTTATAGAAAGAATAGGTAAAATTATATTTGTAGATATTCATTATGAGGGTCTCACGTGAAAAAAAGGGGTCCGTGGCGCAGTACGGATAGCGCGTCAGCCTTCTAAGCTGAAAGTCAAGGGTTCAAATCCCTTCGGACCCGCTTCCAATCAATTATATTCATTAACACGATTTAGAACAGGTAAGTATAGTCAGCGTTATGGCTTTTTGATAACGACATTAGAATCCTGAATATCTCAAGGGAAAAAAATAATCCTAAGAGTCTATAAGCTATTAACCAGCTCCATAATAGAAAAAGAAGATTAGGAGAATACTTGATTATGACTAAGTTGGACCTTTTATCAGAGCAATTATCTAAATTAAAACAACTTACAGACCCTGGAAAAGAAGGTATTCTGAGTTTCTTGGGCTTCTCTTTAGATCTGCAGACAAGCGAATTCCATGATATTCTACAAGAAAATGCTTCAAGAGCTACAGTAGAGATGAAAGATCCGACTATGCATCAGCAAATAACAGAATTGCTATTCAAGTACGCTCAAGCCAGTTGGATAGGCAGAAGCGGTAAACTGGTTAAGTTTAAAGATTTTCCCGGAGGCTACGCATACGAAAACGCTTTTTGCCGAAGAGCTATAGATCCGATTGTAAAAACTTTTGGCAGAACTCCCGACCGGCTAATAGAAGCGGGCAAATTACTCGGCGGTAAACCCCTTAACTATGGACAATCATCCATCGAAGTCAACGGCTTAGAAGGAATCCCAATCACTTACATCCTTTGGACCGATGAAGAACTACCTCCATCCGTAAATATCCTCTTTGACGACACTGCAAGTAATTACCTAAATGTAGAAGACCTGTCAGGACTAACAGAGCTAACGACATGGCGCCTGACAATAGCTAATTCAATTCTTAAATAACAACATCGGAAGGATTTACTTGAAAGCTACAAACGTAATTGAAACCATTGATCAATACATCGCAACCTTTCCTAAAAATATACAAAATATCCTTAAAGAGCTAAGGCAGACAATAAGAGAAACCGCACCAGAAGCAGAAGAAGCCATCAGATATCAAATGCCTACTTTTAAGCAAAATGGCAATTTAGTCCATTTTGCAGCATTCAAAAACCACATAGGATTTTATCCAACTCCAACAGGCATTGAAGCATTTAAAGCCGAATTAACCAAATACAAATCATCCAAAGGGGCGATAAAATTTCCCTTAGACGAGCCGATTCCTTTTGACTTAATAAGAAGGATTGTAAAATACAGAGTAAAGGAAAATCTGGATAGGAAAAAATAATACAATAAAAAAAGATAAATTAATAGAGAAATTCTGCTTAAAATAAAATTTTTATTGATAATATTGAATTATGAAAAAAAATAAATGCTGAATACATCATATATAATATTAAGGGAGGGAGAGGCAATCCTTGCCGACCGCTAATTTTATTCCCTTAAATGAAGCCATCAAATTGTGCAAAAAATACAGGGCAATCCACACCTCTA
>CAZQTZ010000112.1:0-3955 GCA_964596465.1 uncultured Candidatus Bathyarchaeia archaeon
ATAATAGCACTATCCGTTTTGCTATTGATGGAAATTATTCTCAGGCAAATCAAAATAATGGCATATGGATTTTCCGAGATCTGTATTTAACGGATTCAGCCTACTGGTTTCCGATACTTGAAATATCAATAAGAGAGTGTAATATTACCGTTTTATCATTTAGAAGGTTTGCTGCAGCACAAAACGCAGGAATATTTAGCTATAATGTTTCAGGGGAAGGAACTCAATCTTTCAATTTTAACCTTGAACCTAAAGAACGAGAGTGGAGCGCCGTTTTGGATGGTGCATTTCTTCCTGAAGGGCAAGGTTGGCGAGTTTCTGATGATGAAACGATAACGGTATTTAGAAAAGCAACAAATGTAACCTTATTCTATCTGGATTATCCCAGTGATTTGATAGAAAATAGGAATTTGCCTTTCTGTCAGAGACATTCAATAGTTATCAGCACTGTAATTATTTTAGTAATTACAATTATAGCTGCTTTTATCATACAATTAAGAAGTAAAACTCGTTTGGAGATAATAAATGAGTCTACTGTTATCTGATATTTTAATTGTTACCCTCTTTTTTATTGTATTAATAGTAGGTAGCCTAGCTATTATAAAACTGTCAAAAAATCGCACCCGTAAAATAAGTAACCTACGCACATATGTCCAGATAATGGCTGTGATAGCAATTTTTATGGGCTTACTACTGGGTCCTTTCAATCAAGAATTATGGCGTCCATTAGGCATATCACCACGAGATCGGTTAATCGGAGCTGAGCTTTTTGGCACCCAATTCCCAGACGGATTATCGGTTCCAGTACTTGCATGTTACTACCCAAATGGCAGAACCGTAACTTGTACTATCTGGCAAATGCAAGCTTATGTTTTTCCATTCTGGGATTACCCTAGAGGATATCAAGTATTTTATTCTACTTCTGGTTTAGAAAAATTGCTTATAGTTTTAGGAACAACAATAATTATGTCGCTTATTCTTGGACGATTTTTCTGCGGCTGGCTTTGTCCATTTGGTTTATACATGGATTTATTGACTAAAATACGCAAAGCTTTCAAAAAAAGACACCTCAGCTTATCACCAAAAGTAAATTCAGCGCTTGGGCAGTCTCGTTTTATAATAATTGCATTATTTATGATATTAAGCATAATTTTTGGCTCATATGCAATTTTTGGCGCGGAGCTAATTCCTGGCACAATTCCAGGCGGACCTGAAGGCACAGAAGCGGGGATAGTAGGTAATATAAATGAACCATTTTGTCTGATTTGCCCCATGCGGCCTCTTTGTGTAATGGTTGAATGCGCTACAGGTTACATGGATTTTTCTTATGTGTCACAAATCACATATGGGCCGTTCTATATTACGGGATTTTATATAACATCGATAAATTTGTCAGTGTTAATTATCATAACAATTTTATCTTTTGCTTATCGAAGGTTTTGGTGTAGAATCTGTCCTTTAGGGGGATTGACAGCATTATTCAGCTCATATAGACCTTTTAGATATATCGCACTAACAAAGATAGAGAAAAATAGAGAAAAATGTACTAAATGTGGGGTTTGTAAACGTGTATGCCCGACCCAAGTTACAGAAATTTATGATAGGAGGGGCGGTGATGTGACCGTTGCAAATTGTATGTTATGTATGCGTTGCGTTGAGATGTGTCCCTATGAAGGAGCTCTAGAAGCAAAATTTGCAGGTAAAAGAGTTCTTAGTTCACATAATTGGTTAAAATAATTTTGAAGGAAAGTTTATTTCAAAATTTTAGATAATAATAGAGTTGATTAAGTACCTGAAATTGTTATTGTAAAACTAAAATCCAAAATTTTTGTTACTTCCTCAGAAGCAGTCAAGGTTAGTATAGCCGAAATTATTTTTCCCGATTGCAAACTATAACTATTACGATTCCAAGAAAGTGTTAATGCTAATTGAGCATCGTTTGAATTCCAAACGGATGTGCTCATGCTCAAAGTAACTTTAGAATTTCCAGTATTTTTAATAAATATAGTCTTTGATATGGATTCTCCTGTATTAATAGTGCCCCATGATATCCCAGTGCACTCAAATATACATTCAGAATCTTCATATATGGATAAATTTTTAGAAGTTATGATTGTTTTTCCTCGAGCACTTAATAATTCAACTGAAGCAATTGAAAAAATTAGCCCTATAATCATTAGGAAAAATAAAATTATTATAAAATTTCTCCGGATCATATAACCGGCCTTCTAATATTAATATTATTTTTCTAATAAAATAAGGTTTGCTCAATTTGTAAATTTTAGAAAGATTTTAGAATTTGTCGTAATTTTTTATTTTATTGACTTTCTTAGTTGATATTTTTAAAGAAAATTTTAAAAAAATATTCCTCTAATAGGGATAAATCAAGTAATACACTTCTTTTTTAAACTAAATACATTTAGAGGCAAAACTCTTTAAATTCATGGAAACTATAAAACCTGCTAAAAACTCATAATTACAAATTGCAAGGTGATTAGATGTCGAAGCGATTTCCTGCGGAAGATTATGCTTTGCCTTTCTTTAAGCAAGAAGGTTTCATAAGAAAATTATGTCCAAAATGCGGAGAATACTTCTGGACTCAAGATACAAATCGCCAAACTTGCGGGGAAGCAGGGTCTGATGAATGCGGATATTATACTTTCATAAATAACCCTGCCACATCAAGAAAATTTAGCTTATCCGAAATGCGTGAGGCATTTCTTTCATTCTTTGAGAAAAATGGACATACAAGGATTAAGCCATACCCTGTTGTAGCTCGTTGGCGAAGTGATATTTACCTTACTCATGCAAGCATAATTGATTTTCAACCCTATGTAACTGAGGGCATCGCGCCTCCGCCAGCTAATCCGTTAGTTATTTCTCAGCCTAGTATAAGACTCACAGATATTCCAAATACAGGTCCAACTTTTGGAAGACATTTAACCATCTTTGAGATGGGTGGGGCACACGCATTTAATTATCCAGATAAAGAGGTGTATTGGAAAGACGATACTGTCCGCTATCACCATCGATTTGCCACAGAAGCACTAGGGATAAAAAGTGAAGAAGTTGTCTACAAAGAAGATGTTTGGATTGGCGGTGGCAATGCAGGCCCTGACGTAGAATGCATCGTCAGAGGACTAGAGGTTGGCACCTTAGTTTTTATGCAATACAAAGTTTTAGGCGATGAGTTTATCAAACTTCCAATACGTACTGTTGACACTGGTTATGGCATAGACAGATTTGCATGGATTAGTCAAGGTACACCCAGTTCATTCCAGACAATTTATGGTAATATGCTAGATAAAATCTATGAGATAGCTGGAATTAGCAATATAGATAATCAATTCCTAACTCAAGTAGCGAAATACTCAGGCTTAGTGAATGTTGATAAAAACGCTAACCGAATGGTTTTACGTAAAAGAGTATCTCAACTTACAGGTATTGATTTAGTTACTCTTGAAAAAGTCCTTATCCCTATAGAGAATATTTGGGCAATTACTGATCATACCAAGACACTAAGCTTTATGCTTTCTGAAGGAGTAGTTCCTTCGAACATTCAGGAAGGATATTTAGCAAGGTTACTTTTCCGCAGAACATATCGTTTGATGCGCGGATTAAACCTAGATATCGACAAATTGTATGATATTATCGATATGCAAGTTAATTACTGGGGTAAGGATTTTCCGCAAATAGAAGAAATGCATAAAGAAATCACAGAAATGCTTAAGATAGAACAGGAAAAATTCGATGATACCCTAAAACGCGGCGAAGGAATAGTCAAGCGCCTTGCAGTAGATCTTAAAGGTAAAAATAATGCGCAGATATCAAATGAAACGCTTTCCGAATTATATGATTCACATGGATTACCCCCTGAAATTGTAAAGCAAGCTGCTGAAGCTGAAGGTGTAAAGGTAGAAATCCCAGAAGACTTTTACACTCTAGTTGCTAAGCG
>CAZQTZ010000112.1:3965-7005 GCA_964596465.1 uncultured Candidatus Bathyarchaeia archaeon
AGCGTCATATGAACGCAAATAAACCTGCTGAGGACGAAACAATTACAGAGCAAACCTTAGAAGAATATGTGAAAGAGATGCCTGATACAGAGCAGCTTTACTATTCAGACACTTATATGAAAGAATTTAACGCTCAAGTCCTTAAAGTCATAAACCATGAATATGTAATATTAGATAAATCCGCTTTCTATCCTGAAGGAGGAGGTCAACCATCAGATCGTGGCATCATTACTTTTGGGATAGTACGCGCCGAGGTTCTTAATGTACAAAAAATTGGCAAGGTTATCGTACACAAAATTAAGGCAGCTATAATGCCTAGAGAAGGGTCATCTGTTAAGGGTATTATCGACTGGGACAGACGTTATATCCTCATGAAAGCGCATACAGGAACTCATTTAATTAATGGAGCAGCTCGACGAGCGCTTGGAAATCATGTTTGGCAAACAGGAACCCAGAAAGGGCTGGAAAGCACCCGTTTGGACATAACTCATTTTCGTAGATTAACTCCTGAAGAAGTCCATAAAATAGAAGCTTTAGCGAACGAAGCAGTTGGAGCAAGTATGCCGATTGAAACTAAATGGTTCACAAGAAGTGATGCTGAGGCAAATTACGGTTTTCGACTATATCAAGGCGGGGCAGTGCCTGGAAAGGATATTAGAGTAGTAAAAACTGGCGATTGGGACGTTGAGGCGTGCGGAGGAACTCATCTGAAAAATACTAATGAAATCGGATTTATCAAAATACTCTATACCGAGCGGGTTCAAGATGGAGTTGAACGACTGGTTTATGCAATTGGACAGCAAGCTCTAAAAGCGGTTCAGGACCAAGAGAATATGCTTAGGAGGCTTTCGGAAGCTCTTAACGCACCTTTAGAGAAGCTCGATAAGACTGCAGAAAAAGTAATGAAAGAACTTAAAGAAGCAAACATTGAGAAGAAGAAATTACTCAAAGAGTTAACGGCTAAGGAAAGCGGTGCATTAAGTCAGACTTCTGCTGATACAGAAGAAATCAATGGGATAACGCTCGTTAAACGTAACTTTAAAGAAGAAACTGATGTTAATCGCATGGTTCAAACTGCTACTGAAATCATAAAACGCAACGATGCAACTGTAACACTCTTTTACGCCGCAGATAATAACACTGCAAAAATTATGATTATGGCTGGAAATAGTGCAATTATAAAAGGCATTAATGCGGGCGATGTGGTCAAGCAATCAGCACCAATTTTTGGAGGCGGAGGGGGAGGTAAACCTAACTTCGCTCAAGGCGGTGGAACGCAACCGAATAAAATTCAAGAAGCAGTTAAAACAGCTGAAGAGTTCATAAGAAAACAACTCAAAGCTTAGCTTTTTTCACCTTTTTTAGAATCTATTTTTATTTAAAAAATCAAAAAAGATGAATTAACGAATCTGCCCTTTTCCAAGTATAAAATATTTTGTTGTTGTTAGATGTTGTATACTCATAGGACCGCGGACATGTAATTTCTGTGTGCTTATGCCGATTTCTGCGCCCAATCCAAATTGGTTACCATCAGTAAATCTCGTGCTAGCGTTCCAATAGACGGCGGCTGAGTCGATTTCTTTAATAAATTTTAGGGCTTTATCAAAACTTGCGGTTAATATACTATCCGAATGCTTAGTTCCATACTTGTTAATGTGAGCTATTGCTTCATCTATATTATTTACGACTTTAATACTTATGATTAAATCAAGGTATTCAGTATACCAATCTTCTTCGGTTGCCATTTTTACTTCTTCGATTATAGATTTGGTTTGTTCGTCTCCTCTGATTTCAACATTTTTTTCACGAAGTGCTTTAATGATCTTAGGTAAAAAGTCAGTAGCTATTTTCGTATCTACAAGGAGTTTTTCTGCAGCATTGCACACGCCAGGACGTTGACATTTAGAATTAACTACAATTTGTATAGCTTCTTCTTGGTTTGCGTCTTCACAGACATAAACGTGACAATTTCCAGTTCCGGTCTCAATAACGGGTATGCGTGATTTCTCAATAACGCTGTTGATAAGATCAGCACCGCCTCGAGGTATAAGTACATCGATGTATTGGCGCATACTCATTAGCTGCTCGACTATTGCACGTTCAGTCGAACTAATTACCTGAATAGCATCAACAGGAACTCCTGTTTCGGACAAAGCATCACGTAGGATTTGTCCAATAGCGATATTACTGTTTATCGCATCTGAACCGCCTCTTAGGATTACGGCGTTACCTGATTTAATACATATAGCCGCAGAATCCGATGTTACATTAGGCCTAGATTCATAAATGACGCCGATAACTCCCATTGGAACTCTCATTTGACCAATAATTAGACCGTTAGGTCGTGTCCATGTACCTAATATTGCTCCAATAGGATCAGGTAATCTGCTTACTTCTCTAAGACCATTTGCCATTTCCATAATTTTCTTCTTATCTAAAGCTAAGCGATCTAATAATGATGATTTTAAACCTCTTTTTTTTGCCGCCTCTACATCTTTTTGGTTAGCAGCTAAAATACTATCAATATTGCTTTCAAGACCATCTGCCATTCGGCATAATGAATTATTTTTCTTTTCAGTCGAAAGCTTCGCTAGTTCAACAGAGGCCTCATGAGCTTTCTTGCATATTTCTATTATGTTCATTTAACTTCCTCTAGTAGGTGGATATTTCTATGCTCAATAACTTCTTTTGGGCATTCTGAACCTAATCTCTTTCTTACCTCTTTAACTTGCAATCCTTTTATTATATTTAATTCACCGCTTGTGAAGTTGGGGGTTCCTTTGGCAAATTCTATTCCTTTTGAGTCTATTAGGCTAATCACATCAGATGTAGTGAAATGTCCTATAATTTTTGTTATTCCAACAGGCAGAAGGCTTGATCCTTCAAGAATGGCTTTTTTTGCGCCCTCATTAATGAATATTTGTCCTTTAACTGCGGCGCCATAAGCAATCCAGCGTTTAATCGCAGGCATACGTTTTTGGGGTTTGAAATATGTTCCTACTTCTTTTCCAGCTAAAATATCTATTATTACATTTTCTCT
>CAZQTZ010000113.1:0-6982 GCA_964596465.1 uncultured Candidatus Bathyarchaeia archaeon
TCAGCTGTACCTGTGTAGCTTTCGCTAAAACCGAAGCGGTAGGATTACTCCGAAGAGGGTGGACTAAAGAGAAAGTTTTAGCAGCCTACACGCGGGCTATGGCAATCAGGATGGCGAACCTCATTAATCGTGTGGGGCTTGAAAAAGAAGTGGTGATTACCGGTGGGCAATCAAAGAATATTGGTATAGTGCGAAGAGTAGAAAATATTCTAGGGGTTAAGACCCTTCCGGCTCCTAACTGGCGGGAAGGCGGTTTAGACCCAACAGTAGCAGGCGCCGCAGGCGCAGCCCTCTTGGGAAAAGCACTGTATCTAAAATCTCAAGGAAACTGAGGCGAAAACAGTGATTATGCATTACGGGTACTGTGATGGATCAGGCGAGTACTACATAATAGTCGACACTGACAAATGCAATGGCTGCACAAAATGCGTGCAACAGTGCCCTCAAAATGCTATAGAAATGATAACAGAATTAATAGATTTAGAAGACAAGACCATAGCTGCCATAACAGAAGAGCATCGAAAAAAAATCAAGTATACATGCGCTCAATGTAAGCCAGAAGAAAACAACACACCCTGCATCAGAGCTTGCCCAACTGGTGCTATCAGAGCTATTTGGAAACCCCTCTAAAGAGTCTATAGTATTTTTGCTTATGAAATCAGATGCTTCGTTTTTTTGAACGTTGGCACGGTAATTAGATGCATACTTACTGCGATAGCGATTATTAATAATAGGACTTGAATGTGGGCAGTTTGTATTAAGTAAATTGAAAAGCTGATAGCTATCCAGAGTGTTGAAATGGAGAAGATTTTTCCTTTTGCGGATATACCTTTGCCTTCTCTGTAATTGCTGATATAGCTTCCAAACCAGCGATTATTGAGTAGCCATCGATGCATCCGTTCAGATCCGCGCAGGTAGCAAGCTGCGGATAGTAGAAGAAACGGGGTTGTAGGCAGTACAGGTAAGAAAATCCCTATTGCGCCTAATCCTAGGAATATGGTTCCTGCGATTACGAATAATCCGTTCATGATGCGATGCTTTTTGGTCACGGTGTGCTGACTCATATTCAAAACCATTGACTTCAGGGTTGATTAATTTTCCTGTCAAAATTTTTTGTTCAGCGGCATCTATTGGGCTAATTGCCCCAGTGTTTTAGAAAAGTTTCTGCTTCTAGTTTTAGTTTTGTTCTTGAGCTGTTGGTTTGGCGTTTCACAAATGAAAGCACTTTAGCTTTTTCTTTAGCGCCCATTTGGTTAAAAAAAATGTTAAAAGATTGGATTGCGATTTCGGCTATTACTTTTTTGCATTCATCGGTTAGATGGGGAGTGGTGCTGATATTCTCGACTTTTAAGAGTTCATCGGTAACTCGGGGGATAAGATATGGTTTTGACAGAGCGATTTTTCCTGAATTGCCCACGGTGTTAGCTACGGTAACCATGTATTCGTCATTAAGAAAGCCATAATATTTGTGAAATATGGCATCGAATTTTTTATCTTTGTCAACAGAACACAGGTTGGCAATTACAGCTAAGGCGTTCCAAATTAAAATCCGATACTTATTGTCCAGAAGAGTAGCAAAATGATCCATGTAAGGGTATAATCGTTCAGGGTATTTTTCACTTAAATCTAAAAGGACTTTTCCACAGCCGTACCGGATTGCGGCTTTAGGGGAATAAACGCCTTTAATGACTTGAGGAAGCAAATCGAAGTTTCCGATAATAACGTTGTATAAATCAGCTTTAGATATTGTTTTGGTGGCAAGTTTCTGTAATAATTCTGGTTCCAAGAAGCTCATCGCTCTGAGTTATTGTCGCATTTTAAATAAAAGCTTTAAGCTAAAAATTTAGCTTAAATGCTAAAAGATTATTTGTTATTTAGTTAAATGAAGTTGATTGGTAGGTGTGATTTGGTCTTGGAAATTGTAGATTGGGTTAGTTATAATCATGCTGTTCGTGAGCTTTATTTTGAGGCAATGACTAAATTGGCGTGGAAGGAGGTTGTTAAGTCAAGAGGGTTAAGTTTTGATTCGATGAGGGATGTATTTATTCATTTGACACTTGTTGAAGATCGATGGATAAACTTCACCATTCCAGGACGCTTCAAGGAGTGGGTTGATCCGAATTTTAATGATTACGTCAATTTTAATCAACTAAAAAGTTACTTTACCGAGGTTAAGAGCAGGACAGAACAGTTCTTGAAAAAATTGACACCTGAACTGCTGAAACGCCATATAATCATTCCTTGGGGGAATAAACCTGATTCTCAAATAAGAATTGAAACGGCTTTAAGTCATATGGTTATGGAGGACCTTGTCCATTATGGGGAATTATCCGCGGTGTTTTGGCAGATGGATAAAGAGGCGCCGTATCTGGCGTTTTGGCGATACATATATAATAAAGAGTCCTTAACTCCTTAAAGTCTTGTTTTTTGATTTTTCATTCTGATTTTTAAAGGAGTAATATTTTACAAGATCATTTATTGACCAGGGCAAGCAGGCTTGCGATTGGAAACCCAGAATGGCAGCCCACTTATGGATTACTTGGAGGTTTTCAGCTTCAATCTCCATGAAGTCAGGGATAAAGTTATGCCGACCCATGTAACTGTCAATATCAAAATGCGCAGTCTCTAATTGGTAACTTGTTCTATGTTTTTTAGTAGTTCTAGTTAAAAATAAACCAACACTCTCTAAGATTTTCTGCATCTGCGATAAATCTGAGACTTTAACTGAGACTTCTTCAGCGATTTTTGCGCCTTGCTTTCCGAGGATCTTTTTAAAAGTTAACATAGTTACGTCACCTTCTTGTCTCAAACGCAATACGCTATGTGATTTAGATAATGCCCCATCCTTGAAGTCATAAAAGAAAGCCGAAACTTTACCGTCAAAAACTTTCTCAGCCCCCAATCGTTGTAGGCTTTCTTCAACTCTGTGTCTATCGATGTTTAGAATTTTAACTTCAACTTCTTTCATAATGTCTAACAGAACAGATTTTTACTTAAAAGCATATTTGAAAACAGCAGCATAACCATTCAGCTTGAGGAGCATTAATTTTTTTTTGAAGCATTTTTCTGCAAAGCTTTATAATTAAATCAGGCCTTCTTTGGCTGAGAGAAAGGTGCATAATGTGAAATTTGGCGCATATACCCTTGAACCAAAAAAGGCTGAAGGCTTTGATCTTCATCTTTTAAGAGTTAAAACCGAATTGGGCGTGAGGATTCCTCCTCAACCAGACATGTATAGTAATATAGCCATATTTGGCGATAATGTGGCTATTGCTAACCATCCAGACTGGATCAGCCAATCAGCGTTAGGTCCAGCGAAGATGGGAAATGCGAATTATAATATCTACTGGAACATCGTTTGTGCTACCCAGCCTGAACATAGGGCTGAGCAGTTAACTTACATTGAAGAAGTTGACCGTAAATCCCTTGGCGTTTGGCCTAACAGCCAATACTTTGCAGACCATGGTCATTGTACCTGCCCAAGATGTCAAGAACGGTTTAAGAAAAGTGGGCTCAGTTGGCTACAATGGAGACGAAAAGAGGTCACCGAATACATCGCTCAAATCAAAGAACACACTAAAAAGGATCTTGTCATGTGCATACAACCTGACCCGGTTTGTTCTCTTGAGCGTTACGGAGTAGACTTTGATGATTTCGCTAAGTATGCAGATGCATTCAATGTGGTTATGTTTAGCAAAAACTATGCTACGCCATGGTACTGGGAAATGATAAGCAGAGGTTTCAGAAAACTTTTGAAGGATAAACCCATGTACATTAGCCTATACGTCTTCGGTCCAGGAGATACTCCAGCAGATGTCCCTACTGCTCCCGAGTTATTAACTGTTAGCGCTCGATGTGCACGTGTAGGTATTGAGGGAATATTTTACTTTGCCGATAAAGCAAGCCAACTGCAAGACTTCCAAAAAGCAGCCCTTGAAAAAACTGAGCTCCGAGAGCGTTTAAAAACGTACGGTGGACAACCTGTACAGGAATTTCTTCAACAAGTTGCTAGTTGGGAAAAAATCCTAAAATAGCTCTGGACAAAATTTCCGAAATTAAGCTCAATTTTTTTTCTTTTCTATTTTTCATCTTTACCATAGACAATTATATCGCTGGATGAGGCTGAATTGTAAATCATTTCGATTATTTTTTCAGCCTGTTTCAATAAATCTTGGCGTTTAGTCTTTAGAGGGATGCTAGAGTTTTTTTGCTCGGGGAAAGGTTCCTCTTTTAGGATTACGTAACGTCTGATTTGGGCGGGTTGCTCCAATTCCTTGTTGATATTTTGGATTGCTAAATCTATTTGAGTTTTGTCGTCGGTCTTTTGGCTGTCAACCCAGAGGATGGCGCTGCAATAGGGTTGATTTTCACCAATGATTATGGCTTCTTTCACCGATTCAACGGTTTTAAGAGTGGCTTCTGTTCTGTCGATGGGGATTTTTTTTCCGTAGGAAGTGACTATGAGATTCTTTTTTCGACCGAGAATTTTCAGGTAGCCTTCCTCAGTGATTTCGCCTATGTCACCTGTAGCTAGCCAACCTGCCTTGAATGGCTGAACTTCATCTCTGTTTAGGTAACCGCGCATAACTTGAGGACCTTTAATGAGTATCTCTCCATCAGAAGCGATGCAAAATTTCGTATTTAAAAGAGCAGTACCTACTGTGCCGATGATATTTTTGCCGAGCGGATTAATAGCTACTAGTGGAGCTTCGGATAATCCATAAGCGTTATGTATGTTGATATTTAATTCTTGAAAATTTTTCAATAACAGTTCACTTGTACAGGCTGCACCTACAATAAGCTGAGTGCATTTGTCTAAGCCGGATTTTCTTAGCACGCTATAATGCAGAACTTCCCGCAGTAATTGCTTTTTTATAGAGTTTTTAGTTTGAAGATATTGTTTTCCTATGGGGTTTGATGATAAGCTTTCCCAGAGTTTTTCATAGAATCTTGGAATGGCAAAGAACACTGTCGGTCTGGCTTTAGGGAGCGCGTTAGGCAGATTGTGAAAGTCTTCTAGGTAATAGATATCTAAAGCAGCTGGAACAAAGTATGGAGAATAGGTGGCGGTTATGCCTTCTGCTACGTGGTTCATTGGGAGAAAGGAAAGGTAAGATGCTTTGGTGGTTCTTGTTTTCCACGGGAAATTTGAGGCTAAGGCTTCAGCGACAAAACGTAGGTTACCATGGTCTAGGCAGGCTCCTTTAGGTTCTCCTGTTGATCCATAGCTGTAGCGTATGGTTGCTAAATCTGAGAATTCAACTGGCGCAGAAGAAGAAACAAAACTCCTATCTGCTTGTCTAAGGAAATCTGACCAAGCCATAATGTTATCGAGGAGTGGAGGATTAGCTGATTGAATGCAAAATGAGATAAGAGGGATATTAGCAGATATTTTGTCTGCTTCTTGAAGAATCTTTGGGGCGCCAATAAAAAAGAGCTTTGCTTTAGTTTCAACTATGATTTTGTTAATTTCAGAGATAGGAGTTGTATAATAGATAGGACTTGAAACTGCGCCTAGTAGACCAATGGCAACATCGATTATGAGGTAATGAATATTGTTTAAACCTACAATTGCAACGACATCACCTTTCTTAATCCCTTTAGCCTTGAGCGCAGCAACTGTAGATATGATTTCATTGTAGACAGTGATTGCTTTATAGTTGATTATTCCCTCTCTTGTTATTTCGTGATATCGTATAGGTTTGGCATTGCTTTGGAGACGAAAGAGAATCTGTTCATGTACTGTTCTTTCAGAGCGATGAAAGAAACTGTAGTAAATGGCATATTGAAGTAATGGCGGAAGAATTTCTTGCCAATTAAGGGTATATTCGCCGATTAGGCGGTCGGTATTTTCTCGTTTGAATTCTTGATTTTGATTAAAATAAGGGGATATGGTTTTGAAAGCTTGACTGATTTTCTTTTCAGATGGACTCAGTTTGCCACGGAAGTTTAAAGAACAATTTGTTATCTTAGTAGCCGAAGGGATGAAAATGGTTTTTGGGAGGTCTAACTGTATTGTTTTTTTAGCCCATTTTTGCGCGAAGTCTACAAGTTGACCCGCAGTAGGCATCTTTTCTGATGAAGGAGTAAGATGGAAAGTTAAGCCAACGGCGCGGTCATCAAAAGTCAGCTTTGTTATCGCTTCAGAAACATAATCTACTGGGACAATGTTGAGTTTGAATTTTGAGGAAACAGGAATAAATCGTAGTTTCCTAGTAAAATATAATTTGAGTAGATAGTAAACTGTGTTAAAGGTTTTTACAGCACCTGTTTTTGAGTCACCTACTACTAGACCTAAACGGAATATAGAAATGGGCAACTCTTTTCTTGAATTATTCATAAGAACTTCGCTTTCAAACTTGGTTTTTTCATAAATACTCGAAAAGCCGTAATCGCTCGTTAAGTCGGTTTCGTATATTTTGCCTTTTCGTTTTCCCGCTACATAAGCGGTTGAGATATGAGAAAACCTAACTAAGCCATGATCCTGTTTAATCGCTTTTGCTAGCTTGATTAAATTTTCTGAACCCTGAACATTTGCACTGTTAAGTTCTTTGAATGATAAGTTAGGGCTTGTGTTTGCAGCCGCATGAATTATATGCGTTGTTTTTTTCACAATTCTTTCATAATTTATAATATTTAAAGCCAAATCAGGCTTAGATAAATCTCCAGCAAGAACCTCAACTCGAATGCCTATTTCTTTGGACAGTTCGGGCCAATCCCACCAGACACGTTTGAGGCGGAGAAGCGCGTTTTCTTGGTTTTCCGCTCGAACAAGAATTATAATTTGAGAATCAGTCCGCTCAAGCAGGTGTTTAGCAATATGGGTCCCGATAAATCCAGTACCCCCAGTCAAGAAAACTACAGCAGACGTTCTCCTTTCCCCTCTTTCTACAAAAAGAAACCACGTATATTAAATCATTATTCCCTTATGCATTGATTAAAAACACGAGTTCAAAAAAAAATTAATAAAATGTGTTACAGG
>CAZQTZ010000114.1:0-6917 GCA_964596465.1 uncultured Candidatus Bathyarchaeia archaeon
CTTAGCAGCGGACGGGGCGAAAAAGAAGTTGCCCCACGTATGCGATTGTCAAAAAAAGTAATCCGTCTAGGCATAACAGTTTTTCTTTTAGCAATTGGCATAACGGTTCTATTCATTGGCAGCGAATTAGTGACTACATCTGCGGAAGAATTAAGTTCACTCTTAGGCTTGCCATTATTCCTTATTGGGCTTGTTATTGCCATCGGAACCTGTCTACCAGAGATGGCTTTTGCAATTCGCGCATCTGAAAAAGAAGGGTCGATCGGGATTGGAAACATTTTGGGAAACGTACTTGCGGATTCAATGTTAACAATAGGCATAATAGCAATCATAAATCCAATCACAATACCAAATCTAACGGCTCCATTAACTGCCGGCGTCTTTGTAGCTTTATCAGCAATTTTTGTTTACATGCGTTCAAGAGATGGCGATATAAATAAGACAGACGGAATTATGTTGATTGGAATTTACGCACTTTTTATAATAATTCAGTATTTACTTGAAACACTAATAATTTAATTCCGTCAAATTAGTATTTACCATCACTTGAGCAAGGCATCTTTTTTCTTTGCAAAAATTTATCTCCAAGATTGTTTCCAAGGTTAGTAAAATTTTTTTAAAATTCAAATCGTCTAATTTGAATTTAAAGGTATTTTAAAAAAATAATTGCTAATAGGAAATGCGTTGATATCATTCAATAGTTGATTTATTATTGTTATGCTAATATAGTTGGCTGTTTATTGTTATTTTGATTGGGATTCTTTAGAGGAAGAGCTGAATAGTAAATAGGTTTACTTTGCTTTTTCTTTGGATTATTCTGGTTGACAAATGCGCTTTAAGTATAAGGCGTAATTATGGTGTTAAAATGGGTAGACAAAAAGTTAGAAGTGAAGGAAGCGAGCAAATAGTTTTACCATCAAAAAACGATGTGCTAGGTGTAGCAATAAAGATGCTTGGGGCCGATAGAATAATGGTAAAATGTCAAGATGGAAAAGAGCGCCTCTGTAGAATAAGAGGAAAACTCAAAAGAAGAGTATGGATAAGAGAAGGAGATATCGTACTAGTTTCACCCTGGGACTTTGAAAGTGACACCCGAGGTGACATATTCTATAGATATCGGCAAAACCAAGTTGCTGTACTGCGAAGCAAAAACTATCTTACGCTATAACATGAAGATTAGATTCATCAGTTTGAAACTTATAGTCCTAACGTGTCTATAAGTGTCATAAGCACTTCTTTGATGAAGAGCTTCTTTTATCCTTTGGACGAACCTACTGAATAATCGTACCTTTTCTAAACAATTAAAGAAAAACAAAATGTGTACACTACAAACAGGTTTAGTAAAAAACTGTAGAAAATGTAAATCTTCTGTACGAAAAAAAACTGTACATTGCGTAAAAAACAACAAAAAGTCTTTGCCAGCGTTAAAAAGAAAACCGATACTAACTAATAAAAACTCTTTAACTGCGTCTAAGCATTTTTTTAATCGATAAGTCTAAGAAAACAGTACAATTTCTTATTTTTTGCATTAGTAAAATAATTATTTTTTTACTTTTCTAATCATATGCGCTTTATGTTCAAGCATACAATGCGTTCTTAATTCCTCAGGATTAGAAAAACTCATCGGACAAAGTCTACACTTAAATGAGAAAAAAGTCCTAAATAATTTCTGATTACTAGAAAATCTACCCAATTAAGCCATCTCGTATACAAAATAAATAGACACCGATATTAATAAGCACACCAAACCCAAAATATCACTACAAACCATTCGACTTCTCAAGAAATGTCAGGTTTAGATGCACAAAATATTTTCTGAAAGATCAACTGGAATTATCAAGGCTAAAAATTGGGCTGGTGTGTTGGCAATAACCCGCCTTTAGCCTAAGTAATTTCTCAGCTTTTCCTTCTTTGCTCATTTTTATCACTATGCTTCTATTGTTTTAATCTAGTTATAAATTTTTAGATGATTTTACTATGTGGTAGTATGTTTTAAATTCAATCGGTGTATAGAGCAGTGTGATATTTAGAAGGAATGTAAGTATGGATGTTGCCGAACCTCCATTTTATGGTTCATGGAAAGGACGAGTTCTAGAGGCGATTGCGGTAGAGAATATACGCGATTGGAATGGGATACTAGAATACACTGAACTTTTTCCTGAAAATCTAAACAAAGCTATACATGAATTATATGATTTAGATGTGATTACACGCCAAGATGATGGCCTTTATTGGATTAAGGATATTGTTTTATATCATCAATATCGCCTATATTTTGAAACACCTAATGATGATTATAAAGCACCGTTAATTCAACACGAAGAACCTAAAAATATTACTTTGGAAAAAGCTCTTCCAAAAGATGAAAGTCTAGCTGATTTTGTCGCTAAATGGAGAGCTTTCAAAAACTTATCCTTTTCTTTAGATGCACGTCACTTCTTTTTAGAAGGTACTTATCTTGATGACCTTTCGAAAGACCTTATTCGACGCGCAAAAAAAGAAGTATTGTTAGTGAATCCATATTTAGAATTATGTAACTTAAGCAATACGCTTATTGATGCAGTAGAAGCTAAAGCAAAAGTCTTGGTTATTACAAGAAACCCATCAGATAATAAACATGATAAAATGGAAAATATTGAAGAAAAACAGAAGTATCATGAAACACTAAAGGAAAAAGGCATAATAATTAATTATGACACTCGTATACACGCTAAACTGCTCGTTGTTGATGGACAAATCGCAATTATCTCTTCGATGAATTACTATTCTTGGTCTTCAGGTGGGTCATCTTGGGAAGCAGGCATGATTTCTATTGATGGAGCTATCGTAAATTCGGTTCATAAAACTATTCATCAACTTCTTAAGAAATTTTAGTCCTTAAAATTTTCTGCCCGAAAGGTCAGGCTGAACTTTAGCGCAAGCTGAGGAGTAGGTCTTCCAGAAGGTGCCTTAATCATTGTCTTGTTTCGGCTATTGCTGTTCTCGATTGCTTTGTATATTGCTTCTTTAGTTGCTCTCCTCACACCAAAACTTTCGCCTTTTGGATAATCACCTTTTCTCATTACTAATGGATAATAATGAATTTCAAAAAATGACCTAACACATGCAAAATAGATTTGAAGTGTTGCTATAGCATAACCTTCTTCACGTTTCTGCGCTATGAATCTAATGAGTAGACTTTCCATTCTTCGTTTGACTTTAAGGTCAGGATTCATTTGGTCAATTTGTCGTTCTTGAATTAACTCATCTGGGCTTTTGCCAGAAAACTCTAAGAATTTCTCAAAACTTCGCAAGTATAGATTTTTAGTTGCTTCATCTCTTGTAGCTAGCTCGTTTTGCCAATATTTAAGAGCAGGAGAGATTTTGTTTAAATTGTCTTGATTTTTATCCAATATACTGGAGCTTTTGTTTAAGAGTAGGCTGGCGTCTTGGCAATAACCCGCCTTTAGTTTTTTGTGGCATTCGGCTAATCGGGCTACCCGCGCTCTCAGGTAGAGACCTCATCAGCGACTGTTTTCCCTTTCCACTTGCAGGACGGCCGTTTCACCGTTCCAACTCAGCACACTCGACATTATCCATGTCTCATCGCCAAATCTGAGTGGACGTATCGTTTCTGCTCTGTAGCCAAGGCTCTCGCCTTCCCCAGAAGGGTGCAATTCTACACGTGGGCGGAGTTTCCTCAGATCCCAAAGCTTGGGACCCGAAAGCCACACACCAACTCGCCAGCCCAACATAAAAAGCATCAGCCCAACCAATAAAGATAATCCAACAAAACAGTCAAAATATAATATAAGAAGAGAATTTTCGTTATAGGAATTTACCGCTTGCTATGGGGATCACTTTTCCTCCTACTTGAACTTGAATTTCTCCTTGCATAAGTTGAGCTTTAAGCAATAATAAAGATGGACGCTTTATCTCATAGCCTTGCTCAACGCGGATATCAACTTGGTCAGTTCCAAAGTAGCGATAATGTGATAAATAAGCAGCTAAACACCCATTTCCAGAACCAGTAGCTGGATCTTCAGGTATCCCATAAAGATCTACAAACACACGTACATTCAAATCATTGCCTTTGTAAGTTTCAGGAGTAAAGATTAGGATACCGCCATGAACTTTGCTGGCTATCTGAAGAAGGGCACTGAAGTTAATATGTGCATTTTTCACAGCCTCCAGATTCTTTAGAGCTACGATGAAAAAGGGCAAACCAGTGGAAACTTCCTGAATAGGAAATCGAGAATCGAAAACATCTTCCGGAAGCTGAAGCACTGCCGATAACTGGGAAATTGGAAGGGTCCTACCGAAAGTAGGCGGCTTTTGCTTCATCCAAAGTATTTCTTGATCAGAAGAGTCTTTTTTGAAGTAAACAGAAATTTGGCCCACCCCAAGATTCAGTGATAAAGAATCCAAATCTTTCTTTTCCACAAAATGTTTGATAACATATGCCGTACCTAAAGTTGGATGCCCAGCAAAAGGCACTTCGTTAAAAGGAGTAAAAATTCGTACATTATAACCGTTGTTTTGGGGTCTATCTGATTGGATAAATGTTGTTTCAGAAAAATGTAGTTCATTCGCAATTTGCTGCATACGCTCACTTGACAAAGTTTCGCTGTTAAGAATAACAGCTAATTGATTACCAGCAAACTTTTCTTCTGCAAATACATCAACGAGGTAAAATACTAAGTCATCCAACACTAACCCGTCCTTACATCAGCCTAACTGCGCAAAGATATATAAAACTGAATAATCGACAAACACAAGCAATAATTAATCCCAGAGCTTTTAGCCATTTATGAATAAACGAGTAATTCTCATCACAGGCACACCTTGCGTAGGAAAGACGACTCTTGCTCAAAAACTCGCTCATATAATCAACGCAGAATATGTAAATCTGACTGATTTTGCGGAAAAAGAAAAACTCACGTCAGGCAAAGACAAAGAACGGGATACAACAATAATCGATGAAGTTAAAATGCGAAGAAGATTAAGACAGCTCATTGAGAAAAATCCTCAAGGGAATTGGATAATAGATGGACATTACGCAGCAGCAGTAACCCCGAAAGCGTTAACATCAAAAATCTTTGTTCTCAGACGCCACCCCGCCGAACTTCGAAATCTTATGCAAAAACGTGGCTATAGTAAGCTTAAGCAATCAGAGAACCTATCGGCTGAAATTCTTGATGTATGCCTAGTTGAAGCACTACAAAAACAAGCTTCAGATAAGATATGTGAACTAAACGTTACTGGACAAACGGTTGAGCAGACATTATCTGAAGTTTTTAAGGTTCTGGAGGGTAAACAGAAATGCTATGTAGGAGTAGTAGATTGGCTAGGTCTTCTTGAACGGGAAGGGAAAATAGACGAATACTTAGACACTTAACATCTGTTAGCGAAGGCTTGTAGTTAATTTTTGTCTTGTGAGAAGCATTATCTTTCGTCTGTTAGAGTAAGATTTTGCGTGGTCACTGAATTTCTCACCTATCATGATAGGATTCGCTAATCCGACGTCTGCGGAGGCGGTGTCTAAATTTATTATAACATTTACACCTATAGTTCGATTCCAGTCTCGGAGCCAAACTACTTGCTCATCACGTCCTTTCTGAACTGTAAAATCAAATTGTCGTGTAATCCCGCTAAATCCTTCCATAATAACAGATTCATTTTTTACCTTATAACCTTCTTTTTTGAAGTAAATTAGTGCCATATCGATTAGACGTGAACCCTGCTTAGGTTTTGCTACCCCGCTCAAATTATTGTTCCTTCCAGATAACTTTAGTTAACTGTGTATGTAAAGTCTTTCTGTTATCTTTTGAAGTCGGCTTTTTTTAAAGGAGTTTAATCGCTTCAGCTCGGGGAATTGCTACGATTGTTTCGAGTGATGACCACTCTGATACTTCAAGAGATAGTTGCATGGCCTCTTTTTCACTAGGAGCTTCGAAGATGAGAATTGCATCATATCTTCCAAGCGTCCAGTACCAATTCAACACTTTTATCCCCTTTTTCTTCCATGCCCCAATTATACTCGTCATATCATCAACTTCTTCTTTGTCAGGTTTTTTTCCGAACTTCGCCAAACTTATGAATATCAAACTATTTACCTCAAATCCTTATGTGTTGATTTAGGTATTAGAATTTTCGATAAATTTAACAAGAAAAAGTCTGCTTTTCAATTTAGTCATACATTTTCATACACCTTGAAAACGTACGCAGTTTAATTTTTTCCCTTAATATTTCAAAAAAATGAAAAAAGAAAAAAAGATATTATTAGGTAACTGCAGAATGGAGATACGAATTGAAATCTTTCGGAAAGGCGCATTTTTATGCCCATAACTTTGATTGTAGAATGCGATAAATGTAAGGGGTTAATGCTAGTGGGAGGGGACCAAAAAACTCGCACCTGCCCATTCTGCGGTGCAAAGGTAAATGTTCAAAGAGTTAAAAGGCTAGCTTCAGCAGAAAACAGCATGATGGCTTCTGAAATTCTGAAAAAAATTAAAAGCGATCGCCAAATGAATACACAAAAAAGTAAATTATCAAATACAAAGGTAAAACATCAATCTCGCTTTTAGAAGTAAAAATAGGACAGGAAATTTAAACTGAATAATTTCAGTAGAATACCTAAAAGGAAAAGATTGGGAACTGAAATCATCTGATGGTTTCAAGAAGTATTCTTTTAAGAATACCTACACCATGTTTCATCTTCAGTTTTTTCTCGCCTAAGCGTTGTCGATATTTGATTGGTACTTCAACTATCTTGTAGCCTTTTCTTTCTATTTGACGATTCAGCTCAACTTCGATGTCAAAACCATCAGATTTTATAATCCAATCTTTAAGCACATCAGATCGGATAACTCTCAGACCGGTTAATGGATCGCGCATATTTACACCGTTTAATAAGCTATGGGCGAAGCAGAGCATTT